>CAMDOT010000067.1 GCA_945903635.1 Rhizobium sp. Q54
TCACCGACGACGCCCTGCTGGTCCATCCTGGCCCGTACCGGCTGAAGCTGCTCGACGAGCCCGGCAACCGGTTCCTGCCGGCGGCCGTGGCGCATGGCCATTTCAACCCGCTGAGCGGCAAGATCATGGTCCAGCCGCGCGAGAAGGTCCGCGCCGATCGGGCCCCGATGCGCCTTTCCGCCTTGTTCCATATCGGGCATCCGGACGACCAGGGCCCGATCGAGGGAGTGTCCAGCGCCCGGCTCGTCGGCCTCGACCTGGCCACCACTCTCATATCCTCGACGATGGACACGCGGTATGCTGAACCGAGCAGGCTGGCGCGGCAGATCCGGTTCGCGGCGCGCATGGCCGGTGCCCTTCCCATCTATGAACTGCGCTATCCCAGGAATTTCGACATCATGGACAAGGTCGCGGCAGAAATCCGTCGGGTCATTCGGTGAGGCGATTGGCAGCCTTTTTTGCGCTGCCGGGGAGCGATCGGCGCCTGCTGGTCGAGGCGTTTGCAACACTCGCGTTTGTTCAGGTCGTGTTGCGTGTCTGGACCATCGAGCGCCTGCGACGCTGGGCAGGCCGCCTCGAACGGGGAACCAGGCCCGTCGATCGCATCGTCTGGGCGGTCCGGACAGCGTCGCGGTGGAGCCCCGGCACGACATGTCTGGGGTCGGCGCTTGCCTTGCAGCGGCTATTGTCGGCCGAAGGCTACGTCTCTGAGCTCCATATCGGCGTTGCCCGGCAACAGCCGGGTCTCGTCGCCCACGCCTGGATCGTTCACGAAGGCCGAGTACTGATCGGCGACGAGGAGCAGGCGGCCTACACGCAGCTCACGAACTGGCGTGCCGGCGAACTTTCCGATGGCTCGCGTGCACCTGGCCTGCCCCAGGGCTGAAGGTGTTCGCGGCAGTCTTCAATATTCGCGCCGAGCCGATCGATGTGCAGCGTTTGGGCGTGGCGGGCGACTGCAGCGTCGAGACATTCGGCGGCGGGCGCCGGGCCGCCTTCGTCCATTCGAACGCGGGCCCCTACGGCGTCCAGGGCGAGCCGTGCGTGACCGCCTCGCTGGGCGACCGCTATTGGATCGTGGGGCGTGTCCGGCTGAATGAACGCGCCAACCTTCAGGCGCGACTTGCCGTCGAAGCGGGCCAGCGTGCCGAACTGCTTTCGGACGCTGCGCTTTGCCTGCACGCCTATGCTGCCTGGGGCGAGCGATTCGTGGAATTTCTGTCGGGCGACTATGCCTTCGTCCTGTGGGACGATGGGCGGCACCGCCTGTTGGGCATTCGCGACCAGTTGGGGACACGGGCTCTCTTCCATGCCCGGATCGGAGATGCCTGGTTCGTCAGCGATACGCTCGACTGGATCATTCAGCGGCCGTCGGTCAGCCCGGACCTCGATGACTACTGGATCGCCGATCTTCTAACGTTGGGCTTTTGCCGCGAGTTCGAGCGAACCGTCTACCGCGCCGTCCAGCGGCTCGCGCCCGCCCACGTCCTGAGGCTGGACGAGGCCGGCTCGCGCATCAGGCGGTACTGGCGTCTGGAGATTGTCGAACCGGTCTATTTCCGCGATCGCGCGACCTATACGGAGCGTTTCCACGACCTGCTTTCGCAGGCCATCGCCGACCGGATGCCATCCGGCAAGGTGGGCATCTCCATGAGCGGCGGTCTCGATTCGACGACGCTCGCGGCCTGTGCGGTGAGTATTGCTGGCAGCAGTGCGTCGCGGGTCGTCGGTGATTCCATCTACAGCGAGGAATTGGCCCATCTCAAGGAAGACTATTTCGCCTCCCTCGCCGCCCGTCATCTAGGGATCGAGCTGCGGCTGAGGCGATGGGATGTGGCCGATCACGACGCTGACTGGCGGTCTCACGATATCCGGCCGGCCGAGCCGTCAGTGACAATGTTCGACGCTCGATATCGGCGCCGGATGCTCGGCGAGCAGGCAAGCGAAGCGTCCGTCTGGTTCGATGGCGAGGGGCCGGACAATGCCCTGATGTTCGAACGAAATGCCTATCTGTCGTGGCTGCTCGGGCGTCGCGCGTGGGGCCGACTGGGTGGTGCGCTGTTCGAGTATGCCCGGGTCAAGGGCCTCAAGGGATGGGCGCAAACCGTTCGGCGCCATGCCGGTCCACGGCCGGATGACCGGCCCGCGGCTCCACTGCCCCGCTGGCTCAATCGGGATTTTGCCGATCGCACGCACCTGGTGGAGCGTGCTCGAACACTGGGCGAAGGGGGTGACATGTCTCACCCGTGGCACCCGAATGCAGTCGCCTCCTTCACCAGCCCGATTTGGCAGAGCCATTTTGCCGACTTTGATTTCGACGAAACCCTGGGACCGGTCGTGTGGCGCCATCCCTATCTGGACGTCCGTGTCATCGAGTACCTGCTCGCCGTGCCGCCGGTTCCCTGGGCGTGGAAAAAGCAGCTCGTTCGCGAGGCCATGCGAGGCCGCATGCCTGACGAACTGCTGAGGCGAGAAAAGACCTCGATACCCCAGGAAGATGTTGTCCCGCTTCTGTCCCGCCTTCGATGCACGCCCGAGTTCCTGGCCAACGGCCGACTCGAGAAATATGTCGATGTGAAGCAAATTTCGCCGGAATCGGTTCCGGATTTCATGACATGGCCAGCGCTGTCCGTATTCGCGCTGGATCACTGGCTGACGCTCCACTTGAATTAACCTCAGAAGTATTGAGGTCTATTGCTTTTGGCCTCTTGCCCGGCTAGGTACCAAAGACGAGAATTCTGCAATCAGACTGAAAGGACATCACGTGGGTCCGACAGCGGCCAGTTTCCGGCGATCGACGCATCAGGTCTCCTGCAAGATCCATGAGGAAGTCGCGATCCTCCACACGGAGCGCGCGATCTATTTCGGGCTTCAGGGCGTGGGCGCCTGGATTTGGGATGCGCTTGAGCGGCCCCGGTCGGTGGCAGATCTTTGTGCGTCGATCGAGGCTGAGTTCGATGTGTCACCGGACGAGTGCCAGACCGATGTCGTGGAAATTCTGGCGAATTTGCGTGAAGAGGGTCTCGTCGACCTCGTCGAATGACGCCTGAAGGCCGGTGCTCATCCGCTGGCTCTGCGCTGTGAGGCTGTGCTAATTTGAAGATGTCCTCCCGAAAGGCTTTGGTATGACTGAGACGCTCTCCAACAAGAACAATCAGGTGCCAAGTTCACACAAGGCGTTGGTGAAGAAGCCTTATCAAAAGCCTGTCCTTACCAAGATGGGCGCCCTGCGCGATGTGACGATGTTCAAGGGCAGCGGCAAGGTTTCCGACGGCAGCAAGTCCAAGTACAACAACCGGACGGGGCGTGGCGGATTGCATGTTGTTGAGGGCTGAACCGCACCGATGTTCTCTGGCGATATGAACGGCTGTCGGTTCGCGCGCGACTAGTGAACCGAATTCAACGTCGCCGGCTTTCGATTTCCCGGCTTTCGATTTCCAGGTAGGCGCCGGTGCCGGACGATCGAACAGGTGCTGTTGAATTCGAGCTGCTGTGTTTGGCGGCGCGGCCGAAGCCCGACCTGACGAGAATCCGTGATGTCCTTCACCAGGGCATCGACTACCACCATCTGATCGAAATCGCGGAATATCACGGGGTGCGGCCAAGCCTGTTCCGGTGCCTGAGCGATTTGGCGTGGGACACCGTTCCGGCGAGTGCCAGGGAATCCCTGAAAGCCTTTCAGCATCACCATCTGGTGCGAACGCTTATCTTGTCAGACGAGCTGCGGCGTGTGGCCGGCCGGTTTGCCGATCGTGGAATTCCCGTCGTCACCTTCAAGGGGCTGGCGCTTGCCATGGCCCTCTATGGCGGCCTCGCCAACCGCGAGTGCAATGACATCGACATCATCGTGCCGGAGGGGCAGATCGGCGAGGCCGAACGGCTATTGGTGCAGCTGGGTTACCGCAATGAACAGGGCGACGAGGATTTCCGGCACGCGTTCCTCGCCCGCCAGCGCCAGTATGCGTTCGCGCGCGCCGATGGCCGCGGCGCGGTCGACCTGCATTGGGACTTCAGCGGCACCCACGTGCCGTTTCCCCTGGCGCCCGCCGACATCTGGAGCGATCCGGCGCAGATCTTGATCGGCGATCACTACGTCGCGACCATCGGGGGCGCGAACCTGGCACTCTTGCTCGCCGGCCACGGCACCAAGGAGGCTTGGCAAGCACTGAAGTGGGTTTGCGACTTCGCCCGGATGATCGACCGCAATCCCGATCTCGACTGGTTCGATGTCCATCGGCGCGCCCGACAGCGGCGCTGCGGCGACGCGGTGCTTCTGGGATGTGCGTTGGCGCAGGAACTCCTCGATGTTGCCGTACCCCGCGATCTCGCGGATCCGGTGGCACAAAGCAGCCGGGTGCGTTCCCTCACCGCGTCTCTGGCCGGTCATATGCGCCTTGGATTCCTGCCGGCGGCGCCTATCGAGAACTTCACAGATCTCGCGCTTTGTGATGGACGGCTTGACCGGGTCAAATCGGCCCTGAAACTAATCTTTACGCCGACCGCAGGCGACTATGAGGCGATGAAGCTGCCGTCCATGCTGTGGCCCGCCTACTACGTCACGCGGCCGTTCCGCCTCGCTGTCAAGGCGGTCGCCGCTTTTCGCTAGCGCCCGGCAATAGCATCGGCGGCCACCAGCCTGCCGTCGACCAGCCTACCGTCAACCAGTGTGAGATGGCGGTCGGCGCCGGTGATCGCTGTCGGCCGGTGAGTGACCAGCAGGATCGTGGTCTTTCCGTGCAGGCCGGCGATGGTGTCGAGCAGGCGGCTCTCGTTCTGCGCATCGAGGGCGCTGGCCGGCTCGTCGAGCAGGATCAATCGCGGCTGGCGCAGGAGCGTCCGCGCAAGCGCCAGCCGTTGGCGCTCACCGCCCGACAGGTTGGCGCCGCGATCGCCGACGACGGTGTTCAGGCCTGCCGGCAAGCCTTGCAGCAGCTCGGCGAGCCCCGCCAGGCGGATGGCTTCCAGTATCCGCTCGTCCGAAGCCGCGGGCGCCGCCCAGGCGAGGTTGGCCCGGATCGTGTCGTGAAAGAGAAACGCCTCCTGGGCCATGTAGCCCACCGAGCGGCGCCAGGCCGGCGCGGACTCGGCGGTCAGCTCGATGCCGTCGATGAGAATGCGACCCGCGGTCGGTACAATCAGCCCGCCGGCGAGATCGAGGATCGTGCTCTTTCCGGCCCCCGACACGCCCGACAGCACGGTGAGGGACCCGGCGGGAAGTACGAGATCGAGGCCACGCAGAATGTCGCTGCCCGCCGCGTCGTAGGTGAAGTCCACGCGCTCGAAGCGCAGCTCTTTCTCGAACGGCAGGTGCGCCGGCGGTACTGCATCCGTCCGGTCGGCGGCGGCCTCGCACTCGGCGATCGTCGCCGCCACGATCGGGAAAGCCGAGGAGCAGTGGGCGAGTTGCTGCGCGAGATCCTGCAACTCCTGAAACATCGGCATGAGCCGCTGGAAGATGAAGATCAGGACGAGCAGATTTGCCAGCGGCAGGCCGATCCACTCGGCCGCCAGCCAGAGAAGGGCGGCGAGGCCCACCGCCGTTGCCACCTCGAGGATCAGCCGCGTATTGGCCAGCAGGCGGCTGCTCGCCAGATCGGCGCCCTCGGCCTGTTCGACGGCATCGGCGAAGGCACGGACGTGCTGCGCCTCGGCGCCGTAGGCCTTGGTGAGCTTGAGCGCCTGGAGAAACTCCGTGATCTCGCGGCTGACGCGCGTGCCGGCGTCGGAAACGATGTCCCCCAGCCGCCGGCTTTCGAGGAGCCGCCGCCGCAGGCCCCAGGCCAGGCAAAGGCCCAGCGCGATCGCCAACGCCGAGAAAGCGGGGGCGACGACGAGGGCGACGGCGATGTGGGCGAGGAAGATGACGAGCCGCGCCGGGAGCTCCAGCAGCAACTGCGTGCCGTGTTCGAGGCGGTTGAGCTCGTTGGCGAAGATCGCATGGAAATCGGCGGTGCGTTTGCGCCGCAGGTAGGTCCACGAGGCATTGGCAATCGCGGCATAGGCCTTGATCTTGAGGCCGACGGCGAAGTCGAAGCGCAGGCGTGCGACCACGTTTTCGCGCAGCCTGCCCACGATTGCCCGCGCGACGGCGACGCCCAGGAACACCAGCAGCAGCCCGCCCAGCGTGCCCGGCAGGCGGGCGAAGAACCAGGCGATCGCGCCGCTCGCCTCGGGCGTCGGCGCACCCAGAGAATTCAGCAGCGGGATGAGCAGGGCAAGGCCCACGCCGTCGCTCAATCCTGCGAGAAGGATCAGCACGGCGACAAGGACGAGCCGGGAGGGGCCGATCGATGGCCCGCGCAGGTGCCAGGCTGCCTTCAGATCAGCTAGCATGGATGCATGCTTCTCTCCCCAGGGAGAGCGCTCTTACTCCGCGGCCGCCGCGAACCGCAAGTCGGGAAGCCCCTGCGACCGGTCGATCGCAGCACCTGCATCGAACTTCTTCAGCTCCGGCATCACGGTCGCCGCGAACTGGCGCACGTTTCGCGCCGCTTCCTCGTGCGGCATGCCGGCATAGGAGAAGACGCCGACATAGGCCGAATTGTTGGTCTGCTGGTGGATCTTCATGATCTTGTCGTAGACCTGCTCGGGCGTGCCATAGACCTGGAGATCGGCGAAGAACTCGATCGCCTTCTGGTCGCCGTAGACGGCGAGCTTTTCATTCATCTTGGCGTAGTATTCGTAGCCACGCTGGTTCTTCATGTGCTCGCCGGCGAACTGGTAGTGGTCGAGCACCGTGCGGTAGTAGCCGCCGATGTACTTGATCGCCATCTCGCGCGCCCGCTCGGCGCTGTCGTCGACGAAGGTCCAGCCGGCCGAGATCGGCTGCGGCGCGTCGGTGCCGTTGATCTCGCGGTAGAGCGTATTGTACTCGGTGAGTTCCTTCTCGACCTCGCGCCACGGCTTCTGCGGGATGATGAGGAGGCCGACGCCGAGCTTGGCCATGATGCGGGCGCTCTCGGGGCTGACGGCGGCGGCATAGGTGCGGCCGCGGAAGCTCTTGAACGGCGTCGGCCGGATGGCGACGGGCGGCTGCTTGTAGTGCTTGCCCTGGTACTCCATCACGCCGCTCTCGAGGCCCTTCAGCAGCGCCTCGCCGTATTCGACGAACAGTTCGCGGCTGTCGCCCATGTCGAGGCGGAAACCGTCGAACTCGACCTTGCCCGCACCGCGGCCGAGACCCAGGATCATGCGGCCGCCCGACAGGTGATCGAGCATGGAAATCTGCTCGGCCACCCGCATCGGGTCATGCCACGGCAGGACCACGACCATCGAGCCCAACCGGACGTGCTTGGTGCGGCCCGCCATGTAGGACAGGAACTGCACGACATCGGGGCACATGGTGTAGTCGGTGAAATGGTGCTCGACCGACCAGATCGATTCGAAGCCCAGCGGCTCGGCCATGTCGGCGAGTGCCAGTTCGTTCAGGTAGATTTGCCGGTCGCTCAGCGCGCGGCCGGTGTTCTGGAAGACGGCGGCCATTCCGACGTGCATGGAAGGTTCCCCTGCTGATCGTGAAAATCTTTAATTCCACGTATGGTAAACGTGCGTTTACCGACTTGGAAAGGGGGCAGTTTGCTTGATTCCGCCGCATTCGATCTTCATATGCAGCGCATGCGCATCCTCCTCGCCATCCTCCTATCCTTCTCCTCGATCTTCGCTGTCGCGACAGCCAGTGCCCAGGATGTTGCCCAGGCTCAGCCGGGGGCGGCCGAAGTCGAGAAATACATCAACTCGATCCGGACGCTGAAGGCGCGGTTCGTGCAGAGCAATCCCAACGGTTCGGTCGTCCAGGGCACGCTCTACGTGCGCCGCCCGGGCCGCATGCGCTTCGAATACGATCCGCCCTCGCAGCTCAAGATCGTGGCCGACGGCTACCAGGTAACGATGTGGGACATCGCCAACAGGGATTTCGGCCAATGGCCGATCGGCTGGACCGCCGCGTCGTTCCTGGTCAAGGAGCCATTGTCGCTGAGCGGTGACCTCCAGGTCGAGAAGATCGAGCGCCAGGACGGCATGCTGCAGCTCACCATGACCCAGGCGAAGAAGCCGCAGGAGGGCAAGGTGGTCATCCGCCTCGGCGAGAACCCCATGGTGCTGCGTGGTTGGACGATCATCGACAACCGCGGCAATCATGTGAATGTGTCGCTACAGGACGTTCAGTCCGGCATGCAGCTGGCCGACGCCTTGTTCAAATTCGACGGTCCCGATGCCGGGGCGATTCGGCGCGGCGGCAACTGACGCGCTATAGTCCCCGCGTGAAACGACGCGGGGACAGTCAGACGTGAGCGGACTTATTGTGCGGGCCTCGACCGAGGCCGACGTGGCGCGTTGCGCCGAGATCTATCGACATCATGTGCTGCACGGCACGGCCTCGTTCGAGGTCGATCCACCGGACCTCGGCGAAATGAAGAAGCGGCGTGCCGCGGTGCTCGATCTCGGGCTGCCGCATCTGGTGGCCGAGCGCGACGGCCGGGTGATGGGCTACGCCTACGCCGGCAACTGGCGGCCGAGACCTGCCTACAAGTTCTCGGTCGAGGATTCGATCTACATCGACAGGGACGCGATGGGCCAGGGTGTCGGCAAGGCGCTGCTGCCGGCGCTGATCGAGCAGTGCACGGCGGCCGGCAAGCGCCAGATGGTGGCGGTGATCGGCGATTCGGCGCAGACCCCGTCGATCCGGCTCCATGCCTCGTGCGGTTTCGAGATGACCGGTACGCTGAAGAGCATCGGCTTCAAGTTTGGCCGCTGGCTCGACAGCGTGCTGATGCAGCGCGCGCTTGGTGTTGGCGACACCACGCCGCCCATTGTCTGATGGTAGCGGCAGCGTATATACTAGACTAGTCAGATAACTAGTCAGGAGGAAGCGTCATGAAAACGTGGCCTGTTCAGGACGCCAAGGCCCGGTTTAGTGAAATGCTGGAGGCCTGCCTCAAGCATGGGCCGCAACTCGTGACCAAGCGCGGCAGCGATGCGGCTGTCCTCGTGCCGGTGGGGGAGTGGCGCCGCCTGCAGGGGACGCCGGTGCGCACGCTGAAGGAGCTGCTGCTCACGGATGAGGGCCGCAGCGATCTTGCAATTCCGCCGCGTGGCAGGCATTCCCGCCGCCCGCCGCCCCGGTTCGATTGAGAGCAGCGTGTATCTGTTGGACACCAATGTGATCTCCGAGTTGCGGCGCGCCAGGCCGCACAGCGGTGTGCTTGCGTGGCTTCGCTCGGTCGATCATCGGCTATTGCGGTTGTCGGTGGTTTCCCTGGGTGAGATTCAGGCCGGCATTGAGTTGACCCGGGATCAGGATCCTGGGCGGGCAGCCGAGATCGAGCGTTGGGCCGACGAGGTTGCGCGGGCCTATGAAGTTCTGTCGATGGATCCGATGGTCTACCGGACCTGGGCGAAGCTGATGCATCGCAAGTCGGACACGCTCGCCGACGATGCCCGCATCGCCGCGACGGCGATCGTGCATGGCCTTGTGGTCGTGACGCGCAACGTCCGCGACTTTCAATCCTTCGCCGTTCCGACATTAAATCCCTTCCAGACGGCGCTGAACGAGCGATAGGGATATGGCGAGGAAAGCCTGAGATGAACGAAGGGCGCAAGCCGGCGGTGGTGAGAGCTTCACGTCAGAGTAAATATCAATCGGCCAATCTGATTCCGATGTTCCGCGAGGCAGCGGCATTTCGTAGGAAGATGAGAAAGGCAGGCTTTACCGACAATGGCGGAGCCATACACAGCGCGGAACGCATTCTGGATCTTCTAGGTCAACGTCTGAAATATCCTGGTCTGGGCCATCGGAACAATCTCCGAAATTATGAGAAGGCCCAATTCTCGCGTGCTGCTCGGGCGACGCACCGGCGCGGGAACAAAGTGCTGATCGAGCACGTTGCGCCCCTTCGAGACTTCACATGCAAGGTCATTGAGAAAATCGAGGAGGGAATGACCGATGGCCAGCTTGAGAGGTTCGTGCGGCGTCATTATCAACTCGTGCTTTTGACGCCGGCCGAAACCCGTCATCTGAATGGGATAAACCGCTCAAGAATGGTTCCCGGCCGGCTCGCGAGTGCCGGCATCAAGCTCGTGCCTAAGGCCGGACGGTTGAAGTAGGGCGCCGTCGCCGATCGCTCTTTCTTGGAAACCCAATCGTTTGGGTTTATGGTAATGACTCGATGCCGACTGTCCTGAGATTCGCCGGGCTGCGATTTGTGATCTATCCCGGCGATCATCGGCCGGCGCACGTTCACGTCATCGGGCGAGGGGGCGAAGCGGTGTTCAATCTTCAGTGTCCCAAGGGGCCACCGGTACTACGGGAGGCCTATGGCCTCACAAGGGCCGATGTCGCACGCATCCGCGCGACGATCGCTGATCAGTTGCACCTTTTTTGTTCGTCCTGGGAGTCGATGCATGGCCAAGCGTGACGAATTTGAACGGGCCCGGGTCCGAGCGGTACATCGCAAGGAGACTGAGCCCTATGCCGTCGATGCACGCTACGACCGCCGTCAGCGGCGGATCGTCGTGCAGTTGAATACCGGGCTGCTCGTCGTCTTCGCGCCCGGCATGGTCGAAGGGCTGCAGGACGCGCGACCGCGTGATCTTGGAGAGATCGAGATCAGTCCGTCGGGGTTCGGTCTTCATTTTCCAAAGATCGATGCCGACATTTACCTGCCTGGACTCTTGTCCGGCGACTTGGGCTCGCGGCGCTGGATGGCGGCGCAGCTCGGCCAGCGGGGTGGCGCCGCGCGAAGCGCCGTCAAGGCAGCCGCCGCCAGGGCCAACGGCAAGCTGGGCGGTCGGCCGCGCAAGCGCGAGGCAGCCTGATGCGCCTGATCGACTATTTCGACCGCGGCGCCGATCTCTTTCCCGAGCGCCATTGCCTGCATGACGGCAGCCGCGGCTGGACCTACGCCGAGGTGCGAGGGCAAACGCATCGCGTGGCCAACGGGTTGCTGGCGGCGGGCCTGGGGCGTGGCTCGAAGGCCGCCGTCTACAGTCCCAACCATGCTGCGGCCTACGCCTGCCTGCTGGGCATCGTGCGCGCCGGTGTCACCTGGGCGCCGGTAAATGCGCGCAATGCCCTCGAAGAGAATCTCTACATCCTGAACAACACCGACGTTGAGGTCCTGTTCTACCATTCGAGCTTCGATGGCTACCTGGCCCGCATCCGAGAGGCCTGCCCGAAGATCAAAGAGGTCATCTGCATCGATCGGCCATCGTTCGAAACCTGGCTCGGCGCGCAGAAGGCCGCAGCGCCCGACCTGCCCGACGATCCCGACGGCGTGGCCTTTCTTGCGAGTTCGGGCGGCACCACCGGCCGACCCAAGGGCGTGCAGATCACCAACCGTAACATCGAGACCATGAACTCGATCTTCTGGGCCTGCATGCCGCTTGATACGCCGCCGGTCCATCTCATGGTGGCGCCGATGACGCACGCGGCCGGCGTCTGCTCCTTTCCCATGCTGCCGTTCGGCGGCACCAACATCTTCATGGGCACGGCCGATCCCGGCGGCATCCTGGCCGCGATCGAGAAGCACAAGGTGACGCACATCTACATGCCACCGACGCTGATCTACATGCTTCTCGCCCATCCCGATGTCGCCAAGTACGACTACAGCTCGCTGAAAAACCTGGTCTATGCCTCGGCGCCGATGTCGGTAGACAAGCTGGTGGAGGCAATCGAGGTGTTCGGGCCCGTGCTGACCCAGACCTACGGCCAGGCCGAGGCCTGCATGATCTGCACGTTCTTTTCGCCCGAGGATCATGTCGAAGCGCTGAAGAGCAACAACCGCCATCGGCTCGCAAGCTGCGGCCGCATCTCGCCGCTGGTGCGGCTCGAGGTGATGGACGAAGAGGGCCGGGTCCTGCCGCGCGGCGAGCGCGGCGAGATCGTGGTACGCGGCGGCCTCGTCATGGCGGGCTACTACAACAATCCGACAGCGACGCAGGAAGCCTCGATGTTCGGCTGGCACCATACCGGCGACATCGGCGTTATCGACACGGACGGCTTCGTCTACATCGTCGATCGCAAGAAGGACATGATCATCTCCGGTGGCTTCAACGTCTTCCCGAGCGAGGTCGAGCAGGTGCTGTGGAGCCATCCCGCGGTGCAGGACTGCGCCGTCATCGGCGTGCCCGACGAAAAATGGGGCGAGGCGGTCAAGGCCGTGGTCGAACTGAAGCCCGGCGCCACCGTGGCGGCCGAGGAGCTGATCGGGCTCGCCAAGGAAAAGCTTGGCGGCGTGAAGGCTCCCAAGTCGGTCGACTTCATCGCGGCCCTGCCGCGCAGCCCCGTCGGCAAGGTGCTGAAGAAGGACCTGCGCGCGCCATACTGGGCCGGCCATGATCGCAAGATCTGAAGGCCCTGCAACGGCTGAAAGACGGGCCGGCTAGTGCTGGCATGGCTGCGACGCCTGCCGCCGAACGTGCAGGGCGCGCTGTGGCTGGTCAGCGGCGGCTTCATCTTCACCTCGACCGGCGTCATGATCCGGCTGCTGTCGGAGCAGATCGACAGCGTGCAGACGGCCTTCTTCCGCGCCGTCATCGGCCTCGTGCTGCTGCTGCCCATGATCCTGACCGGCCGCGTGATCCCGTGGCACTCCAAGCGTCTTGTCGGCCATTTCTGGCGCACCTTCATGGGTACCGCCTCGATGGTGCTGGGATTTTATGCCGTCTCGATGCTGCCGCTGGCCGACGCCACAGCCATCGCCTTCTCGCAACCGCTGTTCTCGGTGCTGGTCGCCGTCGTGCTCGCCAAGGAGAAGGTGCGCTGGCGGCGCTGGACCGCGACCATCGTGGGTTTCGCGGGCGTGCTGGTGATGGTCCGTCCGGGGGCGGGCAGCCTGCAGCTGGGTGCGCTGATCGCACTCGCCAACGCCGCCACGGTGGCGATCTCGATCCTGCTGGTGAAGCGGCTTTCCGACTCCGAGACGCCGCTGATGATCCTCACCCAGTTCGCCATCTTCTCGACCCTGTTGCTGGCGCTGCCGGCGATCTGGGTGTGGCGCTGGCCCGACCTGTGGGGCTGGACCCTGGCGGTCGGCATCGCGCTCGCCGCCACCGTCGGGCAATATTTCTGGGTCCAGGCCTTCAAGGCCGGCGAAATGTCGGCGGTGGCGCCGTTCGAATATCTCCGCCTGCCGTTCGCGGTGTTCGTGGGTTGGCTGGTGTGGGGTGAGATGCCGGTGGTCTGGACCTATGTCGGCGCCGCCATCGTCATCGCCTCGGCGCTCTACATCGCCCATCGCGAGCACCAGCTCGCGCGCGAGCGTCGCCGCGCCGAGGTGGCTAGGCCTACCGCGCCGCCTGCTCCTTGAGGAGCCAGGCGCGCGCCTGTTCGCGGTGCGCCTCGGTGATGTACGTACGGGCAGCCGTGAAGGCGGTGACCAGGATCGCGGCGTCGTCGGTGAAGCCAAGGCCCACGAAAATGTCCGGGATGATGTCGAACGGCATCACGAAGGAGGCGAGCGCGCCGAACAGGGTGGCGCGGATCGGCAGCGGCGTGGCGCTGTCGGTGGCGCAGTAGAACGCCGCCACGGCGTCCTCGGTGAAGGGTACGCGACCCAGGGTCTTGCGCGCCTTCTGCCAGAAGCCGGCACGTACCTTGGTCTCGTCCCGCACAAGCTGACCGGAACTGCTCATGGCCTAAAAGGTTGGGAGGGCAGGCCGGCTTGGCAAGAGGGCCGTCTTGGAAACCTTGGGGGCCGTGCTAAAAACGCCCGTTCAAGGAGGACACAAATGAACGTCAAGGGTCAGGCTGTCATCGTCACCGGCGGCGCATCGGGTCTGGGAGGCGCCACGGCGTCGGCGCTGGCGGCGGCGGGCGCCAAGGTCGCGATCTTCGACCTGCAGGACGAGCTGGGCGAAAAGAAGGCCAAGGAAATCGGCGGCCTCTATATCAAGACCAACGTCTCCGACGCGGCCAACACCGAGGCTTCGGTCAAGACGGTGGTGGAGAAGCTGGGCGCCCCGCGCGTCGCGGTGAATTGCGCCGGCATCGGCCGCGCCGCCCGCACCATCTCCAAGAACGGCCCGCACGATCTCGGCATGTTCGCCCAGGTGATCCAGGTCAACCTGATCGGCACCTTCAACGTCATCCGCCTCGCCAGCTTCGCCATGAGCCAGGCCGAGCCGATGGACGACGGCGAGCGCGGCGTCATCATCAACACCGCCTCGGTGGCGGCGTTCGACGGCCAGATCGGCCAGGCGGCCTACTCGGCGTCGAAAGGGGGCGTCGTCGGCATGACGCTGCCGATCGCCCGCGACCTTTCCGGCCTGGGCATCCGCGTCTGCACCATCGCGCCCGGCCTGTTCCTGACCCCGATGATGATGGGGCTGTCGGCCGAGGCGCAGAAGAGCCTGGGCGCGCAGGTGCCATTCCCGTCGCGGCTGGGCGATCCCAAGGAATATGCCCAGCTCGCCATGAGCATCGTGGAGAACCACATGCTGAACGGCGAGACCATCCGCCTCGACGGTGCCATCCGCATGGCGCCGCGGTAGGGTGCGGGATGCGTCAGGGTGTGATCTTTGCGGCGATTGTGGCGCTTGCTGCCGCCACCGCCTCGCCGGCACTGGCGGAGCCGCGCTGGCTCGCCTGCAAGTTCACCGATCAGCAGAGCGCGGTGCGCAACTTCGTCATGGTGTTCGACGATATCCGCAGCACCGCGTCGCTGTTCGAGGCGGGCGCGCTGATCGAGGGCAGCGGCACGAGCATCAACTTCCAGTCGATCCGCAGCCGCTTCCCGACCTTCGCCATCACCTACAATCGCAACGATGGGGCGCTCGCGGTATCGCCGCTCGAAGCCACCTACGGCGGCATCCTGCGTGGCGAGTGCCGGCGCATCGCGCCGCCGCCGGGCGCGCCTGCCGGCTGAACATTCCCGCTAATGCGTCCGGGGACTACTTCCTACTGATACGGGGGGTAGTTCGAGTAGACGTCGCCGGGTCGTTCGCAGCGCAGGTCGGCGACGCTGTTCTCGACGGCCTGCTGGCCCGGCGTCGACTGGCCGTTGCAGGTGAAGCGGATCCTGAGAACCTTCGTCGTGGGCTGGCGGTCGGGTGTGCCGCCGAAAATGTAGCCCATCGCCGGCACCTGGCAGCGCCGCGAGCCGTCGCCGCAGATGTCGCGTACCGCCTGGGTGGCATCGACCGTCTGGCCGTCGGGTGCCCCCCAGGTGGCTTCGGTGATGCTGATCGTGCGCGGCACCAGCGGCAGTCCGCCGACGCAGCTCATGCGCACCTTGAGGCCCGAGGCCACGACTTCGGACAGCACGAAATTCTGCGGCTGGCAGGTCCAGATGACGGCCAGCCTGTTGCTGAGGTCGGACTTCGACTGGCCGTAGTTGGCGGCGTTGGCGAAGACGTCGCACGGATAGCCGTTGGGACAGGTCACTTGGCTGGTGACGTCGGCCGAGGGGCCGTCCTTGGCCTGGCCCCAATAGGCCTTCTTCAGCATCGCCGTCGAGACCGGCACCTTGGGAGCCGAGTTGCAGGCCACTGCCGTGGCGACGGCAAATGCCGCCAAGAGAAAGAGACGTCCGAACACGTTGAATCCCCCAAGAGCACCCGATCCAGGCAGAACCTACCGTTCGATTTGTGCGGCGGCAATGCAAACAGATGGCTGTTCTATCGTGGGAACGCACCCGGCGCCACCAAGGCTGGGCCCAGGACCAGCGACAAAATCAGCACGATCCGGCGAAAGCCCGTTTTGTCGAGACGGCCATCCGGTGACGAACAGCCGCGCCGTGCCCCGTCGATAGAGTCGAAGCCGGCGCCGGCGCCAATGCGCGGTCAGTTGACGGTCAGACGTGTGCCGATACCTGCGGCGAGGGCGCGGCGGTAGATCACGACGGCGGCCGCAACGTCCTGCAGCCCCATGCCGGTGCTGTCGAAGAGAGTGATCGTGCGGTCGTCGGTACGGCCGGGTCTGGTGCCGGCGATGACTTCTCCCAGCGTCGCATGTACGTGGCCGGGCGTGACCGCGCCGGCCACCAGCGCATGATGCAGGTCGCCGATCTCGGCACACTGTTCCAGCGAATCGACAACGACCAGGCTCTTTGCGTATAGGGCCGGATCGATCTCCGACTTGTCGGAATTGTCGGCGCCGACGGCGGCGATGAAAGTGCCGGGCCGCACGAGATCGGGTGTGAGGAAGGCGCGGCGGGCCGAGCTGCAGGTGACGACGATGTCGCTGTGGCGGACCGGGCTGAGATCGGCCGTCGCCTCTATGTCGAGGCCGAGCCCTGCCGACATCTCCTGGGCGAAGGCGATGGCTCGCGCGGCGTCGGCGTCCCAGACATGGACGCGGTCGAGTTTGGCGGCCGCGGTGATCGCCTTCAACTGGATGCGGCCCTGGACACCGGCACCGCAGATCGTCGCCACGCGTGACTCGGCGCGCGCGAGATGGCGAGCAGCCAGCGTGGTCGCAGCCCCCGTGCGGTTGATGGTGACCTCGATCGAATCCATCACCGCCAGTGGCCGTCCATTGGCGCCGTCGGCCAGGTAGATGACGCCTTGCACCGTCGGCAGGCCGTTGGTGGCCGGATTGCCCGGAAAGTTGCCGTTGATTTTTATCGCGACTTTGGGCTCGTCGCCGAGCAGAGCTGCGCCCTTGGCATGGAACGAACCGGCAGGCACGTGAAGCGCCGACGCGGGCGGCGCTACCGCTCGGCCCTCGACGGCGGCGCGGAAGGCTGCTTCGACCGCATCGACATAGTCGCCGTAGTCCATCAGACGCGCGATGTCGGTGCGCGAGAGGATCAGCAGGCCGGCGGGCGTCATGAAGCGCGCACTGCCGGGCGATGTTCCGTGGCCCAGCGTCGGGCGTGCTCGACCGGCTTTCCCAGATGCGGCATCACCATCGATCTGACCTGGATGACGCTCGGCAACGCTTCCATGCGCGCGCGCCACGACGCAATGCGCGGCTTGCCGGCCAGCATGGCCTGACCTTCCGGCGTGAGGCTGAGCGAGGTCATGGTCGGCAGCATGAAGAAGTCGGCCAGCGTCGGCCGGTCGATGATCAGATAGTCGCCGGCACGCGCCAGTTCGCGCTCCATGACGTCCAGGCCGACGGCGATTTTCGGCAGCGCCACGGCCACGACCCTCTCGTCCGGCTCGATCCCGAGCGCGGGGTAGATCAGTCGCTCATGGCTGAGATGGAAGGCGATGTAGGGGTAGTAGTAGCTGTTCAGCGAGCTGATCCACTGGTTCATCCGCGCGCGCTCGCGCACACTCGTAGGCTGCAGCGCAGGCCCCGCGAAGGCTTCGTCGACATAGGCTGCGATCGCTGCCGTCTCGTAGAGCCGGAAGCCGGCGTGATCGAGGATCGGCACGCGGTTGAAGGGATGCAGTTCGAGATGGCTCGGCCCGCCCATCTCCGGCTCGAGGTCATGGAAGTCGAAGGGTACGCCCTTGTGCGTCAGCACGAGGCGTACGACGTTGACATAGGTGCTGATGGGAAAGCCATAGACGGTAACGCTGGTCATGGTGGCATCCTCACGTTTCGTAGATCGCGGCCCGATGCGTGCGCGGCAAAAAGACGTAAAGCCGGTCGCCGGTGGGAGAGAGGGCCGTGGTGTGGGCACCCGCCTCGGTCTCGATCGTCGCGAGCTTCTCCGCCATCTTTCCCTGGGGCGAGGTGGAAAAGACGTCGACCACGCCGGGATCGCCGATGGCGACATAGAGCTGCTGGCGCTGGCGATTGAAGAACACGACGTCGGGCACGCCGCTGAGCGGCTTTTCGTCCAGAGCCTTGCCGGATCGCGCGTCGAGCGTGACGAGCACGCCGGCATCGCAGGCACAGAACAGCCGCCCCGTGGCGCCGTCGAAATCGAGACCGTGTGGACCGGCCGCCGGAATGGGGATCGTGCGGGCGATCCCGGCCGGCTTCTTCGCATCGATAACCACGATCACCGCCGGGTCGGAGATGTTCACATAGAAGACCTCGGCATCCGGATCGAACACCGCCCAGCGCGTGCGGCCGGGCAGCTCGATCGAGGCCTTCACGGCGCGCGCGCCGACATCGACCATGGTGAGCGTGTAGGAATGCGCGATCGCCGGATCGCCGACGTTGGCGGCCAACAGCAGCTTGCGGCCGTGATCGTAGGCAAGCCCGTTGGGCCGCATGCCAACGGCAACCTTGGTCAGCTCGGGGGACGGCCCGGGGGTGAAGATGCCCACCGTGTTCTCGCCGCGGTTCGACGAGAAGATCAGTTGCGCTTCGTCGCTTACCAGCGCACCGGCAACGCCGGTGAGGTTCGGGATGGAGAACAGGTGTTTCTCGCCATCGAAAACATCGACGGCGTCGTTGGCGGTATGCGCCACATAGACGTGGCCGCTTGTCGCGTGTACGGCAGCATGATCGAAGCCGCCTTTGCCCTTGTGCTCGGGAAGGGTGACATGTCCGGTGAGTTTAAGGGTCATGGCGTTACCTCAGACGGGCGTAGAAGCGGAAAGCGGCGAGCAGCACGATGCCCCAGGTCGCGAGGCCAAGGGCGGTGACCACGCCCAATCCGACGAGGCCCGCCTGCAGAACTTCGATGGCGATCCAGCCGCCGACCACGACGACCAGCAAGCGGCAGGTCATGGCGGCCAGTGGCCACTCCGGCTGGCGCGTCGACTGGAAGGCCGACATCAAGGTGTTGGCGGCGACGAACGGATAGGCGAGGCCGACGATGGCGAGATAGGGGGCCGCTGCGGCGAGGATCGCCGGATCGTGGCTGAACAGGCCCATCCAGAGGTTGGGGGCGCCGATTGCGAGCACGCTGACCAAGGCCATGACACAGGTCGAAAGTCCCACCGCGGTCCAGGCGATGCGTTGGGCGCGCGCGAACTGGCGCGCGCCGATGTTGCTGCCCACCATCGCCAGCACCGCCGCGCCCAGGCCGAAATTGAGTGGGTAGAGCAGATATTCCAGCCGCACCGCCGCGCCGAAAGCGGCGAGCGACGTGGCGCCGAGCAAGCCGGCGTAGAAGGTGAGCGTCGCCAGGGCCACGTTGTTCAGCACCGGCGCCAGCGACATCGGTGCGCCCACGCGCAGGATCTCGCCGAACAGGCGGCGCTCGAACCGGAAGCCGCCGAGCGACAGGGCGACCGACGTCCGGCCCGAGGCGAGATACCAGGCGAGCGTCGCGCTCGAGAGGACGAAGGAGATCACGGTGGCAAGACCGGCGCCGGTGATCCCGAGCGCGGGAACCGGGCCCAGGCCGAACACGAGGGCGGGCACCAGTGCCAGATGCAGGAGTTCGGCGCCGATATAGACATAGGCCAGGATGGCAACCTGTCCGGTCGCGCGCACGACGCTCGTGAGCGCGCCCAGCAGCCAGAAGGCAAACGCGCCGGCGAAGATCACATTGGAATATTCGAGCGCCGCCGCCAGGATCGGTCCCCGGCCGCCCATCAGGCGGTAGATGCCGGGTCCGGCCAACAGGAACACCGCACTGAACAGCGCCGCGGCACCCACGGCTACCGCCAGCGCATGGACCACGAGCGACGCCGCGTCCTCGCGACGTCCGGCGCCGATCGCCCGCGCGATGGCGGCGGCGATCGCGCCGCCCATGGCCATGTTGGCCATCTGCTGCATCAGCATCATCAGCGGAAACACCAGCGCCAGGCCGGCGAGCGCATCGAGGCCGAGCCGGCCGACGAAATGCGCGTCGACGCTGGGCGTCACCGCGATCAGCACGACGTTCACCACCAGGTTGGGCACGGCGAGCCGCAGCAGGGTGGAGACGATCGGGCCTTCCAGCATCAGCCGCGTGCGCGCGGCGGCGGGCGATACAGGCTTTGCGGTGGCGTCGGTCATGGCGTGCCTCAGCCCATCTTGGGCGGCCAGTTGTGCGTCTCGCCCGTGAGGCTGCGGCACCACGCGTAGAGCGCGTCGTACATCACCATGCCGTGCTTCAGCATCTCGTGGTCGTCCTGATGCATGTGGCTGAGGCCGAGCGAGATCGCGAACAGCCCGGCCGATTGCGGCGTGAGGTCGAGCCTCGATGTGTCGGCGCCGCGCACGATGTCGGCCAGCTTGTCGAGGCCGGGCGCACTCAGTTTGTATTCGGCGATGAAGGCGTCGAAGCTGCACTTCTCGCCGACGTGGGTGAATTTTACGCCGGGGATATCATAGGGTACCGCGCCGGTTTCCTTGGCGGTGGCCAGCACCTTGTCGGCCGGCACGTAGAGGAACTCCGGCTCCTTCTCGATGAAGCGCTTGATCAGCCACGGGCAGGCGATGCGGTCGATCTTGGGACGTTCGCGTGTAACCCATTTCATTTCGTCTCTCCTTCCTTGAGCGGTTCAGTCGGCAGGCCATCGGCACGCCAGGCGCCGATGCCGCCCGCGACGGCCACGGCGTCGATGCCGCGCTCGCGCAGTTTGGCGGCGGCATCGCCGCCGATTTCGAAGCCCCAGGCGCAGTAGACCAGTGCCTTGGCGCCGGGGGGCAGCGACGCCGCGATCTCGTCGATCTTGTCGGGCGGTGCGCGCCGCGCAGCCGGACCGGCACCGTCGTGGCGTCGGCTTCGAGGCGGGCGTCGATCACGATGAGGTTCGGATCGGCCTCCAGCATCGCCCGCGCATCTGGCGTCGTGACCGTGTGCGGCTTCTTCGCGGGCGTAGTGCCCTCGAAGCGGGCGGCCACGCGCTGCCAGGCGATGTTGGCCATGAAGGCATCGACATAGGCGCCGACATTGGCGCCGAAATCGAGATGATAGGAGTGCTCGTACATGTCGAGCGCCAGCACCGGCGTGCCGCCCGCCAGGCCATGCGTATGGTCGGCCGCCCAGACGTTGGAAAGCGTGCCGTCGCGCGGGGAGCGCGTCAGCAGCACCCAGCCCGAGCCGCCGCCCAGCGCCTTGCCCATGGCGACGAATTCGGCGCGCCATCTGGCGAGCGATCCGAAGTCGCGCACGATCGCCTCGGCGAGCGGTCCATCCGGATCGCCGCCGCCGCCTTCTCCCAGGCACTCGAAATAGATCTCGTGCAGCAGCATCGAGTTGGTGGCGATCAGCTCCTCGCGCTTCAGCCCGTTCAGGCGAAAGCCCGGGGCGGTGGCCGGATCGAGCGCGCCGAGGTCGCCGCGGATCGCGTTCAGCCGGCGCACCGCGCCGCCGTAGTTGTTCTCGTAGTGGCTGGCGATCAGCCGGGCCGAGAGGCCTTTTAGTCGCGGCGGCTTGAAGGAGATGGGACGGGCATTGAATGGCATGGATCGATCTTCCTTTGAGGTGGTCGTTGTTATTGCAGGAGCTTCACGGGGCCCTTGATCGCCTTCCAGGCGTAGTGCCCGCCCGCCATGTAGCGGGCGTCGAAGCCTGCCTTGCGCAGCGTGATGGCGGTCTGGCAGCCGATGTGGAAACCGTAGACGCAGTAGGTGATGACCGGCTCGGTCTTGGAGAGTTCGCCGATCCAGTCGTCGACACGCTCGGGATCGCGCCACACCGCGCCTTCCATGATGTCCTGCGCCTTGGTGGTGTAATGCCTTGGCCGCGCATCGATGATCTGGACGGGCGTTCCGGCGGCCAGCATCGCCGCCACTTCCTCGACGGACATCGCCGGCACGTCGCCAAATTCCTTCTGCTCGAGCCGCCGGGGCGGCGCGACCTTGACCGCATCCTCATAGCGCCCCTGCACCGCGTTCCATTCGATGTTGCGCATGAAGGTGGCGATGTAGGCCGTCGCATTGGCGCCGAAGTCGAGGTGATAGGCGTGCTCGTACATGTCGATTGCCAGGATCGGAATGCCGCCGGCGATGCTCTGGCGATGGTCCATGGCGGTCTGGTTGATCAGCCGGCCATCGCGTGGCACGTAGGTCAGCAGGGCCCAGCCGGTGTCGTTCGCGAGTCCGCTCGCGAGCGCGATGAATTCCTGCCGCCAGCGATCGACCGAGCCGAAATCGCGCATCAGCGCTTCGGCCATCGCGTCCGGCACCACGCGGCCGTCGCCCCCTAAGCTGGCGAAGTAGAGTTCGTGCAGGAGGGTGGAATTGAGCGCCGCACTTTCCTCGCGCTTCAGCCGGCCCAGCACGTGAGCCGGCGTCGTTGCGGGATCGAGCAACTCGAGCTCTTCCGTGAGAGCATTCAGGCGGTTGAGCGCGCCGCCGTAGTTGTTTTCGTAGTGGCTCTCGATGAGACGGGGCGAGATGCCGTTGAGGGCCCAGGGACGGCAGAAGAGGGGCGCAAGCTGGTATTTCATGTCGGGACTCCGAAAAATGAGGATGGGAGGTTTAGAGCTGCCAGAACGGCTTGGCGCATTCGTCTCGCTGCTGCGTCCGGGTGAGGCCAACATCGGCAAGCTCGCGATCGTTCAAGGTGCTGAGGTGCTGACGTGTGCGACGGCACTCGCGCCAAAGGGCGAGAGTGGCGACGAGGGTGGGCCAGATACGCCGCTGCCGGGGCCGCGCCGGGAGGGCGAGAAGGCTGCTAGGATGGGCGTGAAGAAGCATCTGTTTTTCCTGATGATACACTTGTTTCACGGGCAACATAGGCTTGTTTTACGGGGATGCAAGAGAAAAATGATACGAGTGTTGCTTTTTCTATTTTTGGTGTGATACAAGTGCACAATGTCGACGAATAGTGAAGTTCCGGAGGGCGCGCGGTGGCTGCTGCTGATCCATCAACTGCCGGCCAAGCCCGCGTATGCGCGGGTAAAGATCTGGCGGCGGCTGAAAGGGCTGGGCGCGGTGACGGTGAAGAACTCCGTCTATGCGCTGCCGGCCAATGCCGAGACGCGCGAGGACTTCGCCTGGCTGATCAAGGAGATCGCCGAGCTGGGCGGCGAGGCCTTCGTCTGCGAGGCCGTGCTGGTCGACGGCATCGGCGACGGTGAGGTCCAGGCGCTGTTCGATGCGGCGCGCGACGAGGACTATGCCGAGATTTCCACGGCGGCGCGCGAGCTTGCCGGCACCGACGCGACGCGCGCCGACACGACGCGATCCGACCTGGCGACCCAGGTGGCTCGGCTGCGCCGCCAGCTCGACGAGATCGTGGCCATCGATTTCTTCGGCGCCGACGGCCGCGAGCCGGCCGAGGGGCTGGTCTCCGGCCTGGAAGCCGGTCCGCATGAGGAGAGCGACGTCATGACTGCGACTGAAATCAACGCCGCGTCGGATCCCTTGAAGAATCGCATCTGGGTGACGCGCCAGGGTGTGCAGGTCGATCGCATCGCCTCGGCGTGGCTGATCCGACGTTTCATCGACCAGGCCGCCCGCTTCAAGTTCGTGCCGGGCACGGGCTATGCAGCGGAGCCGGGCGAACTGCGCTTCGACATGTTCGAGGGCGAGTTCACCCACCGTGGTGATCGCTGCACCTTCGAGGTGCTGCTGGCCGACGCGAAGCTCGACGATCCGGCATTGGCCGCGATCGGCGAGATCATCCACGACATCGATCTCAAGGATGGCAAGTACGGACGCGAGGAAACGGCCGGCGTCCGCAGCCTGATTGCGGGCATCGCGTCCTCGCACGATGACGACACTCAGCGCCTCGAGCGCGGCGCCGTCCTCCTCGACAATCTCTACAGCTCGTTCGCGAGCAACCAGGGCAGCAAGAAATGAAAGACCACGGCGTTCCCTTCGGCGAAGCGATGAAAGTGTGGGCCCGCGTCGCCGCCCTCTCGTTCGGCGGACCGGCCGGTCAGATCGCGGTGATGCATCGCATCATCGTCGAGGAGAAGAAGTGGATCGGCGAGCAGCGTTTCCTGCAGGCGCTGAATTACTGCACGCTGTTGCCCGGCCCCGAGGCGCAGCAGCTCGCCATTTACATCGGCTGGCTGATGCACAAGACCCGCGGCGGGCTGTTCGCCGGCACGCTGTTCGTCCTGCCGGGCCTGCTCGCGATCATGGCGCTGTCCTGGATTTACGTGCTGCTCGGCAAGGTCACGATCGTGCAGGGCCTGTTCTTTGGTCTGAAGGCCGCCGTGCTGGTGATCGTGGTCGAGGCCGTTCTGCGGGTCGGCAAGCGCGCGCTAAAAAACAACACCATGCGCGGGCTGGCGGCGGCGGCCTTCCTGGCGCTGTTCCTGTACGACGTACCATTTCCGATCGTCATCCTGGTCGCCGGCCTCGTCGGCTACTTCGGTGGCCGCGCCGGAATGCCAGCATTCCTGGCCGGCGGCGGCCACGGCAAGGTGGGCGACAAGCAGCTGGCCGATGCCGATTCGCTCCTGGGCGAGGAAACACCGGCGCATGCCCGGCCAAATGTCCGCTGGTCGCTCTCGATCACCGCGGTGTTCCTCCTGCTCTGGCTGGTGCCCGTGGCGGCACTCTATGTCGGCCTGGGTGGCGACAACGTCTTCACCAAGATCTCGATCTTCTTCAGCCAGATGGCCATCGTCACCTTCGGCGGCGCCTACGCGGTGCTGGCCTATGTGGCGCAGCAGGCGGTCGACAATTATCACTGGGTCACGGCGGGCGAGATGCTGGACGGACTCGGCATGGCCGAGACCACGCCAGGGCCGCTGATCATGGTGACGCAGTTCGTGGGCTTCCTTGCGGCCTGGCGCGAGCCCGGTGCGATGTCGCCGCTGCTTGCCGCCACCTTGGGTGGATTGCTCACCACCTGGGTCACCTTCGTGCCCTGCTTCCTCTGGCTCTTCTTCGGCGCGCCGTTCGTCGAGACGCTGCGTGCCAACAAGGCGCTGGGGGCGGCGCTGGGCGCCATCACGGCCGCCGTGGTCGGTGTGATCCTCAATCTCGCGGTATGGTTCGCGCTGCATGTCCTGTTCGCCGACCTGGTGGCGGTGCGCTGGCTGGGGATTTCCGTCGAGCTGCCGGTGCTGAACTCGATCAACCTGCCGACGCTCGCCCTGTCGATTGCCGCGGCGGTGGCGATCTTCCGCTTCAAGTTCGGCATGATCCCGGTGCTGCTTGCCAGTTCGATGGCCGGCGTCGTCTACGCACTGTTCTTATCCGCCTGACGGGCCAATCCCGTCATGCTAGTTGGGGGCATGACCGACACCCCAACTCCTGCCGCCCCCTCGGCGCCTTCGGCATTGCCGGACCGCCTGTCGACCAACCCCAAGAGCCCGCACTACGACGAGGCGCTGTTGACGCGCGGCGTCGGCATCAAGTTCGACGGTGAGGAGAAGACCAACGTCGAGGAATATTGCGTGAGCGAGGGCTGGGTCCGCCTCGCCGTCGGCAAGACGGTCGACCGCAAGGGCAACCCGCTCACCATCAAGCTCAAGGGCAAGGTCGAGCCTTATTTGCAGAAATAATCCTACCAGCGCCCGAACGGCACGAAGCGGTCGCGGCGCATCGGCTGATCGGTGAACAGCACCAGGAAGAGCTGGGCGAAGAGTGGGCCCATGCGCGGATCATCCGGACCGGTCGCTTGCGTCCAGCCCGTGGTTTCCGACAAGGCCAGATCGTTGCGGCAATAGACGCCGTAGACATAGACGCGGCCTGGCGTGCCGGCCTTCAGGCGCGTTACGCCGTTGCACACCGATGCGGAGCCGAGATCGTTGGCCGGGTCGAAGATCAGCACCAGCCGATAGTCGGGACGGGGCTCTTCGATGGGCTTTTCATAGGTGAAGACGAGGGCCGGGCGCGGCTTGTTGGCCTGCATCACCGGCAGCAGACGGGCCTTCACCTCCTCGATCGGCATCGCGGGAAACGGATTGCCCGCGACGACCACGCGGAAGCTCTTGCCGTCGGTCGCCGCCCAGAACTCGCTGAAGTCGTATTGCGGCGCGTAGTTGTAGCCGCCCAGCGTCGGCCCGCCCGCCTGGGCCATCGGGTTGTTCAGAGGTGTGTCGGTCACGCAGGCGGGCAGCGCGGCAGCGACGAGCAAGGCGGCGAAGAGACGGGTTCGACGGGAGCGCGCTGCGGCCATGGCGGCATAACGCTATGCGCAAAGCTTCGTTGCCGGGCAAGTCCGGCAACCGTGCCGCCACCGGCGTTGGGTCTCTATTCCGGCTTGATGTTGCCGTCGCGGATCACCTTGCCCCAGCGGTCGCGGTCGCCGTTCACCAGCGTGACGACGTCCTGCGGCGGGCCGATCAGCGGCTCGGCGCCCATGGTGGCCAGCCGTTCGGCCATGGCCGGCGTGGCCAGGACGTTGTTCACCGCCGCGTTGAGCTTCTGCGCCACGGCATCGGGAACGCCGGCCGGGCCCAGCAGGATGAACCAGCCTTCGATCTCGGCCGCTTCGAGGCCGAGTTCGCGCAGGGTCGGCAGCTCGGGGACCAGCGCGCTGCGCTTGGGCCCGGTCACCGCCAGGCCGCGCATCTCGCCGCGCTGCACGTAAGGCAGCATCACCGCGACATTCCCGACTCGCGATGGAGCGAAGTCATTCGTCGCGCGAAGATTCGTCCGGTAGAGTCGCTGGATGAATGTTGCCAAGCGTCGAGTTTTTCTCGGCGGCGCTGTCGCGCTTGCCGCTCTGCCACTCTCAGCACGTGCCCACGCGGGCCAGACCCGCATTCTTGTCGGCTCCTCGCCCGGCGGCGGCCAGGACATGGTCGCCCGCCTGATCGCGGAGAAGCTGAACGGCGGTCCAATCGGCACCGTCTTCGTCGACAACAAGCCCGGCGCCAGCGGCCTGATCGCCGCCGACCTGATGGCCAAGGCACCGGCCGATGGAACGACGTTGATGTCGGCGACGCAGACCGCCTACGCCGTGGCGCCGCTTCTCCACAAGAACGCGCCCTTCGACGCCCAGCGCGACGCGGTGGGCGTCGCCATGCTGGGCTTCAACCCGTTTGCCCTGGTCGTCCATCCTTCGTTTGAGGCGAGGACACTGAAGGAGCTGGTCGACGTCGCCCGCGCCAGGCCGGCGACGCTCCACTACGGCTCAGGCGGCGTCGGCAGCGCGCCGCACATGGTCGTCGAGCTGCTGCAGCTCAATGCTGGCATCAAGCTCGTGCATGTGCCCTATCGCGGCGAGGCGCCGGCGGTGGCGGACGTGCTGTCGCAGCAGATCGCCCTGTCGTTCAACAACATCGCGGTCGTGGCCGGTCACGTGAAGTCGGGCGCCTTGCGCGCTCTCGCCGTGACCTCGCCGAAGCGGCTGGAACTGCTGCCCGATGTGCCGACGATGGCCGAAGCTGGCGTGCCGGACGTCGAGGTCGAGACCTGGTTCGCGCTCACCGCGCCCAAGGCCACGCCGCGCGACATCGTGCGCAGGCTCAACGCCGAAGTGGTCAAGGCGCTGGCCGAGCCCGACCTGATGAAACGCTACGACGAGCTCGCGATCCGTCCGGCCGGCGGCTCGCCCGACATCGTCGATGCCATGATCAAGGCGGAAGTGGCACGCTGGAGCGAGGTCATCCGCCGGGCCGACATCAAGCTGGCGACGCACTAGACCAAGTCGCTCTCCTCCCCATTCAAATGGGGAGGTGGCGCGTAGCGCCGGAGGGGTCTTGACCCCATCGCCCTCGTAAGACGAGGGTACTTCCCCATTTGAATGGGGAAGGGAATGAGCTGCTCTAGTACGGCGTCGCCCAGCGGGTCTCGAGCCCTGCCTCGATGCGGCGGTGGCGCGCCCTGATCACATCGGCCGGCACCGCGCTCACGAAAGCGTAAAAGGTCTTGTTCCGGATCGCATCGATCACCCGCTCGCCGACCAGCCTGGGATCGATGCCGGTCCGCGCCAGGCGCTCCGCCATGACCGCCTCGGCGGTCGGCTGCAGCTGCGGGCCGCCCAGGTGATCCGGCCGATGGCGCGCGCCTTGCGCCAGGTTGGTGGCGATCGGACCCGGGCACAGCGCGGTCACGCCGACATTGGTCCCCTCGAGTTCGTGCTCCAGCGCCTCCGACAGCGACAGCACGGCGTACTTGCTCATCGAATACGGACCCTGATTGGTGCCGCGGCGGTTCTGCGTGGCGGCGACCGAGGCGGTGTTGACGACATGCCCGGCCTCGCCGTGCTTCAGGAT
>CAMDOT010000068.1 GCA_945903635.1 Rhizobium sp. Q54
GCTTCACCACCGAACCCGCCGTGAAGCTCGCGATCCTGATCGCGGGCACGGCGATCGGCAGCACGATCTACGTCGTCATACCCATGGTCGTGAGTGAACTGACACCGCAGCCGCAGCGTGCCGCCATGCTCGCCATCGTGACGTCGATCGTCACCCTGGGTGGCGTCATCGCCCCGTTCGCGATGGGCGTGATCGTGCAGGATGGCGCCACGCGCCTGGCCGGTTACGACCGCGGCTTCACCATCCTGGGCGGTCTGCTGCTGGTGGGCGGCCTGATCGGCCTGCTCTTCATTCGCCCTGAAGCCGACCGCAAGCGCCTGGCGTCCCTGGTTCCTTGACGCGGCAGGCCGGCTTCCTGTCTGATGTCCGCGAGCGCCCGACCCACAGGGCGCCGGGGAGAAACGCCGCGTGACACAGCAGGACCGTCCCCTCAAAGGGGCCTGGGGCATGACCGCCCTCATCTTTCTCTTCATGCTGATCAACTTCGCCGACAAGGTCGTGGTCGGCCTCGCCGCCAAGCCGATCATGGAGGAATTGAAGCTTACGCCCGAGCAATTCGGACTGATCGGCTCGTCGTTCTTCTTCCTGTTCGCCATTTCCGCGATCCTGGTCGGCTTCGTCACCAACCGCGTCCAGACCCGCCACACGCTCCTGGTCATGGCCATCGTCTGGTCGCTGGTGCAGTTTCCGATGCTGGGCACCGTCAGCCTCGAAATGCTGATCGCCTGCCGCATCGTGCTCGGCGCCGGCGAAGGGCCGGCCGGCCCCGTGGCCACCCACGCCATCTACAAATGGTTTCCCGATTCGTTGCGCGGCATGCCGACGGCCATCATCGCCCAAGGATCGGCGTTGGGCGTCATCATCGCCGTGCCGGCGCTCAACTTCATCATCGTCAACTATTCCTGGCACTGGGCGTTCGGTGCGCTGGGCATCGTCGGCCTGCTGTGGGCCGTGCTGTGGGTCTTCCTTGGCCGCGAAGGCACGCTGGTCGACCCACCGGTCACCGACGGCGGCGCAGCCGGCGGCGAGCGCGTGCCCTACCGCTATCTCCTGACTTGCCCCAGCATCGTGGCCCTCTGCTGCACGGGCTTCGCCAGCTATTGGGGGCTGGCGCTCGGCCTCACCTGGTTCACCTCGTATCTCGTCGACGGGCTCGGCTACAGCCAGAACGTCGGCGGCAATCTCACCTTGCTGCCCTGGGTCTTCGGCATGATCGTGGTGCTGAGCGGCGGCTGGATCTCGCAACGCCTGAAGAAGTCTGGAGTCTCGAGCCGCGTCTGCCGCGGCGCCTTCGCGGCCGCGACCGTCACTCTCGGCGGCTGCATCCTGCCCTTCATCTCCCTCCTGCCCTCGCCCGAACTGAAGCTCGCCTGCCTGGTGGCGGGTGCCGCGATCGGCAGCACGATCTTCGTCGTGATTCCGATGATCGTGAGCGAACTGACGCCGCAGCCGCAGCGCGCGGCGATGCTCGCCATCGTGACGTCGGTGGTGACCCTGGCCGGCGTCCTCGCCCCGTTCGTCATGGGCGCCATGATCCAGAATGCCGCGACCCGGCTGATCGGCTACGAGCAGGGCTTCACCGTGAACGGCCTCCTGCTGCTGGCCGGCGGCCTG
Source organism: Rhizobium sp. Q54 (assembly GCA_945903635.1). Lineage (GTDB taxonomy): Bacteria > Pseudomonadota > Alphaproteobacteria > Reyranellales > Reyranellaceae > Reyranella. Next base: position 1,615 of record CAMDOT010000068.1, read on the forward strand.
ATCGGCCTGCTCTTCATCCGGCCCGAAGCCGACCGCAAGCGGCTGGCGGCATACGCCATCGCCGTGCCGCCACTTCAGCCGGCCCGCGCCTAGCCTCTCCGCTCAGTTCACGATCTTCTTGATGCCGGCGATCATCTCGTCGACCGCCTGCTCGACGGCGACCTTGTCGGTGACAACGCGGGCCATCGCCTTCGCCCAGACGTTCTCGCTGTTGACTGTGGCGAACTTGTAGTTCTTCGTGAACTCGAACGGCACCGTGCCCGCCTTGAAGCGGTCGTAGACCGACTTGCGGTGCTTGTCGGCCTTCCAGAACGGACTTTCCTGGCTGGCCTTCGTCACCGGGAACCAGCGGCCGAGCGCACTCTCGACGTAGAGCTTCAGGTTCTCCTCTTCGAGCACGAACTTCACGAACTCGCGCGCACGCTTCTTGTTCTGCGACTCCAGGAAGACGACGCCCGCCTTCACCGAGGCACGGTAGACCATCGGCGAGCCGTCCGGCCTGGCGGGAAATCCCGCGGTTGCAATCAGTTGATCGTAAGCCCTGCGGCCAGCAGCGCGCTGCTCAGCGCTGAGCGCCGCGTTGTTTGCAATGTCGAGCCACTTGGCGACGATAGACATGGCGCGGGCATGCGTCAGCACGACGGAGCGACCGTCGAACGCCTCATCGTTGTCGGAATCCTTCCACGCCGTCGAAGCCGGCGGCGTACAGCCCTTCACATGGAGCGCGGTATAGTCACGCAGTGCCGAGACAAGGCCCGCCTTCACCTTGGGATCGTCGACCAGCAACTTGCCTGTATCGTCGACCAGCTTCACGCCGTAGGCGTCAGCCCAGCTCAGGAACGACCAGAAGGAGTCACTCGACTCCACCCCCATCGGACTGCCGACCGCGAAGACGCCGCTGTTGGTGGCCTTTCGATAGCCGGGCTGGACCTGGTCGCACCAGAACGACCAGTAATCCTTCCAGGTGCCGGGGATATCGCTTTCCTTGAAGCCGGCAACTCCCAGCATGTCCTTCCAATACTGGATCTGCAGGGTCTGTTGCTTGATCGGGAAGGCATAGTAAGCCCTCTTCCCGGTCTTGCCGTTGACGAGGAAGACCGTCTCGATCGTGTTGGGCGAGATGCGGCCCTTCACGGACTCGATGAGGTCGGAAATGTCCTCGAGCTTGCCCTCGAACGCCCACTTGCCGATGAACTGCATGTCGAGGGCATCGGCATAGGCGACGTCGGGAGGTGCGCCGGAGGCTACAGCCGCGGCGAGCTTTGCCGCCATCTCCTGGGCGCCGTATTGCGACAAGTCGACCTTGATGCCGGTCTTGGCCTCGTACTTCTTGATCGTAACGAGAAGAGCTTCGTCCTCCGTCTTGTAGAAGCCTTTCTCCCACCAGACCGAGAGCTTTTCCTGGGCGAAGCCAGCCGTCGAGGAAAGGGCGATCACCAAGGCAGTCGCTGCAGCCAGCACGGGTCTCATGATTTCCTCTCGAGTTGCCGCCGTTCACACACCGGAACCGAGCAACGAATCGATATCAGCCGGTCTCGATCAGCCGGTCTCGCGGGAGTCGAGAAAGGCCCGCAACAGCATCGCACACCGATCGGCGTGAGAATAAGGCAGACCATGCCGCGAACGTCCAATGACGTTGAGTTCGGCATTAGGCAGATGCCGATGCAATTCAGCCATGACCGGAACGGGGATAAACGGGCTGCCGTCGGGATGCAGCAACAAGGCCGGGCAGCGGATTTCGCCCAGCCGCGCCGTAAGGTCGGTGCCGACCAGCACACCGAGTGCATTGAGGATCGACTCGCGTGGCCATTTTTCCTGCTGCGCGGCGAACCAGGCGCGGCGTTCCGGCGACAGCGCATCGTCGTGAAAGCGATCGGCCATGAAGGCGTCGGACCATCGCTTGACGCCCCCCTCGTCGAGCTGGCGCCGCCACGCCTCGACGCGCTGGATCGAGGCGCCGAGATGGGCGCCGTTGCTCACGGTGAGGGTGGCGATCCGCGCCGGCCGCGCCAGCGCCGCAGCCAACGCAACGGTGCCGCCGATCGACTCGCCCACGAGATGGAAGCGTTTTAGACCGGCCGCATCGGCCACGGCGAAGAGATCGTCGACCAGCAGGTCGAGCGACCATCTGAAATCCTCCGGCGGAACGTGGGAGCGGCCGTAGCCGCGCATGTCGAAGGCCACGAGCCGATAGCGGTCGGCCAGCGCCGGCTGCCAACCCGCCCACAGTTCGGCACTGGCGCCGATGCCATGATGAAACAGGATAGGCTCGCCCGCCGTCTGCCAGGGTGCGACCTGATCGACGACGTCGTAGTACAGCGCACCCTGCGCCGCGCGGGCGAGAGGCATGGCCGCGCCGCGATCAATCGGCGCGCATGCCGGCTTCCTGGATGACCGCCGCCCATTTCTTGCGGTCGGCCATGATCGTGGCCTTGAGTTCCTCGGGCGACCCGATAATCGTGTCCATGCCGTTATCCAGAAAACGCTTCTGCATATCGGGCTTAGCGACGGCCACCCGCAGCGCCTTGTTCCACTGCATCACGATGTCGGTGGGCAGGCCCTTCGATCCGAAGACGCCGAACCAGTTGACCACCTCGTAGCCCGGCAGGAACTGCGAGATCAGCGGAAGGTTGGGAAAGAGCGGTGAGGGCCGGGGCGACCCGAAGGCGATCGGGATCAGCCCGCCGCCGCCGATCTGGCCCAGGAACTCCGGCATGTTGCCGAACATGATGTCGCAATTGCCCGCGACAATGTCCTGGATGGCCGGCGCGCCGCCGCGATAAGGCACATGCAGGATATTGACCCCTGCCAACTTCTTGAAGAGTTCGCCCGCCAGGTGCTGCGAAGTGCCGTTGCCAGCCGACGCATAGGTGAGCTTGCCGGGGTTCGCCTTGGCGTAGGCGATCAGCTCCGGCACGGTACGGAACGACACGTGCTTGCCGAACACCAGCATGTTGTAGACGCCGGCGATGTTGGCGATCGGCGTCAGGTCAGTGTCGACGTTGATCGGCAACTTCTGGCCGGGCATCACCGGCGCGACGCACATCGCGGCCATGGCGGCCAGCCCGACGGTGCGGCCATCCGGCGGCGAATTCGCCACGATTTCGTTGGCGATGAAGCCACTCGCGCCGGTCTTGGTATCGACGATCACCTTCTGGCCGATCTCGGGCGCCACGGCCTCGGCGAGGATGCGGCACAGAAAGTCGGCGGTACCGCCCGGCGGAAAGCCGCAAAGGATACGCACGTCGCCGGTGATCTTCTGCGCCCAGGCCGGCAATCCGACCAAAGTGCCAAGTGCGGCGGCAGTTCCAGATTTTACAAATATTCTACGTTGCATTTTATTTCCTCCCTGATTGCCACAAGCCTATCATGAAATCCCAATGGTCAAGCTCTCTCGCCGCACCGCTCTTGCCGGACTAACGATCGCACCGCTGGCGGCGGCCCGTGCGCAGACTGTCGATTTCCCGGATCGTCCGCTGCGTCTTGTCGTCGGCTTTCCACCTGGCGGACCGAACGACCTCCTGGCGCGCCTGATCGCGCCGGGCATTGGCGAACGGCTGAAGCGCACCGTCGTGGTCGAGAATCGCGCCGGCGCCAACGGCGAGATCGCGGCCGCCTCGGTCGCCAAGGCACCCGCCGACGGCGGCGTCATCATGCTGGGATCGAACGGCTCGACCACGATAGCGCCCGCCCTCAGCCGCAACGTGCCCTACGACATCCGCACCGACTTCGTGGCGGTGGCGCCGGTCGGCATCAACCCGATGCTGCTGGTGGTGCGCAACGACCTGCCCGCCGCCAATGTGGCTGAGTTGCTGGCGCTGGCCCGCGCGAAGCCAGGCAAGCTCAACGGCGCATCAGCCGGAGCCGGCGGCGCCACCCATCTCGCCCTCGAACTCTTCAAATCGATGGGGCGCGTCGACATCGTGCATGTGCCCTACAAGGGCGGCGGGCCGGCGATGGCCGATCTCATGGCGGGCCAGGTCGATCTTTATTTCGGCGGCCTGTCGACGGCGCTGCCGCACGTGAAGGCCGGCAAGTTGCGCGCGCTGGGCCAAACCCTGGACGTACGCTCGCCGGCCGCGCCGGACATTCCCACCATCGCCGAGGCGGGTCTGCCGGGCTACGAGGCCGCGATCTCCTACGGCATCTTCCTGCCGGCCGGTGCGCCCGCCGTTCTGGTCGACCGCCTGCACAACGCGGTCGACGCCACGATCCGCTCGCCCGACATCGCGCGCCGCTTCACCGAACTCGGCGCCGATCCGCAGTTCGGCACACCGGCCGAGTTCGCGGCCTACGTTGCCGACGATCTCGCCAAGTGGGCCCGCCTCGCCAAGGAAGCGGGCCTCAAGGCGGAGTAAGTGCCGCTATTTGACCGATGAGAAGGCGGTCGGCGTCAGCATCTGGACGGAGACGTTGGCCACGATCTGGCCGTCCTTTTCGGTCTCCGCGCGCTTGGCATGCCATTCCGGATCGGCCGCGAAGGCGTTCCACTTCGTCTCGCGATCGGCAAGCGATTCCCAGGCGAGGAAATAGGTGAGTTCCTGGTTGGACTCGCCCACCAGCGTCGTGAAGAAGCCGGCCTGCTTGATGCCGTGCCTTTCCCAGATTTTCAGCGTGATGGTGGCAAAGCGATTGAGCAGCGCCGGCAGACGGCCCGGCAGGCAACGGTAGACTCGCATTTCATAGATCATCTCTTTCTCCCTAGAAGTTGCCGTCAAAACGCGGCACGAAGCCGCTTCCCTTGTGGTCGATGTGACAGGTGAACGGTGCGCCGAAGTGGCAGGGCATCAGCCGCGCGCCGGTGCCGGCGCAATGTTCGAGCGCCTCGCGGCGGCTCTTGCGCGCGCCGACAGGTTCGGCGCAGGCGAAGCTGTTCCATTCCGGATGAAAGACTTGTAGCGCGTGGTGCAGGATGTCGCCGCAGAACAGCGCCTTCTCGCCCTTCGATTCGAAGTTGATGGCGATGGTACCGGGCGTATGGCCGGGCGCCGGCGTCACGCTCATGTTCTCGTCGAGTTGGGCCGCACCATCGACCATCTGCATCAGTCCGGCTTCGGCCACCGGCAGCACCGAATCGCGAAACGAGCCGGCGTTGGCCGGGCCGGTCTTGGGATCGCTGTCGATCTTCAGGTAGTGTTCGTAGTCGGCGCGGCTCCACACGTACTTGGCGTTCTTGAAGGTCGGCACCCACTTGCCGTTCTCCAGTTGCGTGTTCCATCCCACATGATCGACATGCAGGTGGGTGCACATCACCATGTCGACCTCGTCGGGCTTCACGCCGGCCGCCGCCAGCCGCTCGAGATATCTGGTCTCCATGAGATGCCACTTGGGCCGGTGCGGCCTGGGCTTGTGATTGCCGACGCAGGTGTCGATCAGGATGCGCTTGCCGCCGATCGTGAGCAGCCAGCTATGGACGCTGAGCTTGAGGAAGCCCGAGTCCTTGTCGTAGTGGGCCGGCATCAGCCAGCCTGCATGCCGGTCGACCACCGTCGGATCCCAATCGGGAAAGAACATCCTGGCGTCGAAGTTGGGCTCGTAGGATTCCTCTATGCGCCGCACCGTCGCGGCGCCGAGCTTCACTTCGGTCATGCCAACCTCCCCCGATCGCCGCCAGCTTAGCGTTGCCGGGCGGCCCTCGGGAAGGGCAGCGTTCCGCTCCTAGAACCGCAACCTTCCCATGGCGTAGTAGCGGGCGAACACGGCGACCGCCGCGGCACCGAGCGGCGCCACGGCCAGAAGAACGATGAGGTGCACGCCGAGCGACCGCGCATTGAAGGTGCCTGGCAGCACGACGGTGACGGCAACCGTCATGATGAAGAAGATGACGGCGAAGCCGACACCACTCGCCGCACCCAGCAACAGCGCCATCAACAAGGATGGGGCGCGGCCCTTTCCGAAATAGTAGCTGAGGGCAAAGGCGGCGCCGCAGGCTACGAGGGCAGTAAGACTTTCCAAAATCGACTCCTTCAATACGCTCTCGACTTGTGAGAAATCAAAGTCGACACTGTTTAATAGAGACCAGTCTGATCAATAGAGACCAGTCTGAAACAATCCGTCGCTCCGGGAACTAACGAAAAACGCATGTCTGAACTCCCTCTTCCCTGGATTTCCGCATCGGCACTCACATCACACTATCGTCGCGGCACGCTGTCGCCGGTCGAAGTCACCGAGGCGATGCTGATACGTGCAGAGACGTTGAAACTACATCTGAATGCTTTCGTGCTGATCGATGCCGACGGTGCGCGCGCCGCGGCAAAGGCATCGGAGGCGCGCTGGAAGAACGGCACGCCACTGTCGCCGCTCGATGGTGTGCCGACCACGATCAAGGACACGACGGCGGTCAAGGACTGGCCGACGCGCTACGGCTCGCACGCGTCAGACGAAACACCCGCCGCGGAGGACGCGGCCGTCACCGAACGCCTGCGCGTTGCCGGGCTTGTCTTCCTCGGCAAGAGCACCACGCCGGAGTTCGGCTGGAAGGCGCTCACCGATTCGCCGCTGCAGGGCACGACGCGCAACCCCTGGAACCTCGCGCATTCGCCCGGCGGCTCCTCCGGCGGCGCCTCGGCGCTTACGGCCGCCGGCATCAATCCCTTCAACCACGGCAACGACGGCGGCGGCTCAATCCGCATTCCCGCGTCTCACACCGGCCTGGTCGGGCTAAAACCGAGCTACGGGCGCATCCCGCAGTATCCCGCCGATTCACCCTTCGCCGACGTCATCAGCCAGGGCGTGCTGGCGCGCACCGTGCTCGACACGGCGATGGCGCTGAATGTCATGGCCGGCCCCGACCCACGCGACTGGCGCTCGCTACCCGATGAGTCTCGCGACTACACGATCGGCCTCGACGGTGGCGCGCGTGGACTCAGGATCGGCCTCAGTCTCGATTTCGGCCACGTGAAAGCCGACGCCGAGGTCCGCGCGCTGGTCGCCGCCGCCGCGAAGCGCTTCGAGGAACTCGGCGCCCACGTCGAGGACGTCGGCCCGCTGATCGAGCCGTTGCAGAATTCCTTCGAGCCGCTGTGGATCGGCAGCTTCGCCACGCGCTTGCGCCAGATCCCGACGCAGTTGCACGGCAAGCTCGATCCCGGCTTCCGCGCCGCCGCCGAGAAGGGCCTTGCCATCACGCTTGCCGACTACGCCAGAGCCTACGAGGCCAAGTCCAAGCTCGCGCGCGATCTGGCGCTCTGGCACGAGAAGTTCGATCTGCTGCTGGCGCCGGTGGCGCCGACAGCCGCCCCGCCGGTGGAGACGCTCTACAACTCGGAAGCGTTTCCGCGCTGGACCAAGGGCGCGCCCTACACGCTGCCCTGCAACCTCACCGGCCAGCCTGCCGCCTCGATGCCGGCCGGCCTCACCGCGTCCGGCCTGCCGGTCGGGCTACAAATCATCGGTGCGCCGCGGGCTGACCATCTCGTCCTGCGCGCCATGCGCGCCTTCGAGAGCGCATCGGGTTGGGCCTGGCCGCAGGCCAGGGTCCTGGAGACGCTGAGCAAGCTTTGAACCTCACTCCAAAGTGAAGCGCCTCCGGTTCGGCGAACCGCTAGGCTCCCTGTCAAAGTTACAGGGAGAGAATGACATGCAAAGAAACTTCCGGACGACCGGCATCACCTTGGCCGCGGTCGCGTTGTGCGCGCTCGCCGGCAACCTGCAGGCGCAGACCCCGCCCGCGACACCCGCGGCGCCGCCGGCAGGGCCACCGCAATTTCCCAACATGACCTTCTTCGTCGGCAGCAAGAGCGGTCCCGACGGCGCCAATTTCGGTGGCCTCGAGGGCGCCGACCGGCACTGCCAGTTCCTCGCGAACAACGCCGGCGCCGGCGGCAAGACCTGGCGCGCCTATCTCAGTACCCAGGCCGTGGGCGGCGCGACGGCGGTCAACGCCAAGAATCGCATCGGCAAGGGTCCGTGGGTCAACGCCCGCGGTGTCCAGGTCGCGGCGAGCGTCGAGGACCTGCACTCGCCCAACAACAAGATCACGGCTGAAACCATCGTCTCGGAGAACGGCCGCCTGATCCCGAGCCGGCTCTACACCGTCAACCAGCACGACGTGCTGACGGGCAGCCAAGCCGACGGTACCGCCTTCCCGCCGGACAAGGACATGACCTGCGGCAACTGGACCCGGAGCGGCGCGGGCGCCGCCATGGTCGGCCACGCCGACCGCATGGGCCTGCGCGACGACGATGCTTCCAAGTCGTGGAACGCCTCGCATCCGTCGCGGGCGTGCGATCCCAACTCGCTGATCGCGACCGGCGGCGCCGGCCTGCTCTACTGCTTCGCGGCAAACTAACTCGAGGGATCGCCGGTAATAAAACAGAAGACCAGACCGTAGGTTTCGCAGAGATGCGGCCCACGGTCGGGGGGCGGCATCGAGAGCATCTTGTTCTTCGGCACGACCAGCCATTGCCGGCCATCCCAGGCGCGGTAACGGCCCTGGCCCGGGTCGTACCTATCCGCTCGCTGCACCCCACGGCAGCACCACGGTGCGGATGCCCTCGCCGCGCCGCATCGCCTCGAAGCCATCGTTGATGCGCGCGAGCGGCAGGCGCGCCGTGATCAGCTCGTCGAGCTTCAGTCTGCCTTCGAGGTAGCAGCGCGCCAGCCAGGGGAAGTCGCGCTGCGGCCGGGCGCCGCCGTAACTCGACCGCGTGATCTTCTTCTCGCCCATCAAGGCGCCCCAGCGGAACGACACGTCCTGGGCGACATTGACCTTGCCGAGAAACACCAGATGGCCGCCGGGCCGCACGATCTCGCTGCCGAGGCGAAAGCCCTCGGCATTGCCGGCCGCCTCGAAGACATAGTCGGCGCCGCGACCGTCCGTCGCTTCCTTGACCGCTGCCGCGACGTCGTCCCCGGGCGCGCCCGTCGTGAGGTCGGCACCGAAGGTCCGCGCCAGCTCCTGCCGTCCCTTGGCACGGTCGATGGCGATGATCGTGCCCGCGCCGGCGAGGCGCGCGCCCTGGACCACGTTCAGCCCGACGGCGCCACAGCCGATCACCGCGACCGAGGCGCCGGGCTGCACGGCTGCGACGCGGGTCGCAGCACCGACGCCCGTCATCACCCCGCAGCCGATCAGGCAGGCGCGGTCGAAGGGGATCTCGCGCGGCACGCGGATGGCGCCGGAGTGCGGCACGACGGCGTACTGGGCGTGCGAGGACACGACGGAGAAATGATGCAACGGGGCCGCGGCACAGCTCAGCCGCGAGCGGCCGTCGAGCAGATGGCCGCGCGGCTGGTGGCGGGTGAAGGGTTCGCACAGGATCGGCTGGTCGCGCTCGCAGTAGAAGCAGTGACCGCAATGCGGGTTCCACGAGCAGACGACATGGTCGCCGATCTTCAGACCCTCGACGCCTGATCCGAGCGCCTCGACGACGCCGGCGCCCTCGTGGCCGAGGACGATCGGCATCGGATAGGGCAGCGAGCCTTCGATCACCTCGAGGTCGGTGTGACAAAGACCCGATGCCATGATGCGCACCAGCACGTCACCCGCCTCGAGGCGCTCGATCCGCGCGCGCGCCAGTTCGAGCGGTTGCCCCACCTTGCGCAGGATCGCGGCGTCGAACTCAACCATGGGGCCCCCGATCAAGGCAGGCTTAGGAGTCGATCTTGACGCCGGCCTTGGTGATCACCTTCTCCCACTTCTCGACCTCGGCCTGGAGGAACTTCACCGTGTCGGCCGGCGTGGCGCCGACGGGGATCACGGCCTGGTCGGCCAGCCGCTTGCGCAGGGTTTCGTCCTTCATCGCCTTGCCAACCTCGCCGCCCAGCCGATCGACGATCTCCTTCGGCGTGCCGGCCGGCGCCATGAACATCACCCAGCTCGAGGATTCGATCAGCGGGCCGCCCGATTCGACGATGGTCGGGATGTCCTCGGCGCCGATCACGCGCTCCTTCGACATCATGGCCAGCGCCCGCACCTTGCCGGCCTTCACCTGGCTCATGGTGCCGATCGGCACGTCGAGCAGCATCTGGATGTTGCCGGACATCAGGTCGGCCAGCGCCGGCGCCGTGCCCTTGTAGGGCACGTGCACCATCTGGGTGCCGGTCACCTGCATGATCAGCTCGCTGGTGAGGTGGGCGGCGGCGCCCACGCCGGACGAGCCGAACGAGATCTTGCCCGGGTTGGCCTTGGCATAGGCGATCAGCTCGCCGACGTTCTTCACCGGCAGGTCGTTGCTCACCAGGATCATGATCGGGGCAATGGCGACCAGAGACACCGGCGCGAAGCTCGTCACCGGATCGAACTTCAGCTTGCCGGCATAGAGCGTCTTGTTGGCGGCGTGGGCCGCGATCACCGTCAGGAAGGTGTAGCCGTCGGGCGGGGCGTTGGCCACGATCTCCGCCCCGATCAGCGAATTGGCGCCGGGCTTGTTGTCGACCACGAAGGGCTGGCCGACGTTCATCTTCTCCAGCGTGAGCCGCGTCACCGAGTCGGTGAGGCCGCCCGCCGTGTAGGGCACCACCCAACGCATCGGCTTGGCAGGCCATGCCTGTGCCCGGAGCGCCTGCGGCGCGAAGGCCGCCGCAGCGCTCGCCGCCATAACGGCGCGGCGATTGATCTTGGCCATGATTGTTTTTCCTTCCCTGTTTTAGTCGTCTGTCTTCAGTCGAGATCGAGGCCGTTCATGCCGGCGTTCTTGCGCGCCTTCTTGGCGAGCTCGGTCAGGATCTTGCCGGCCTGATGCGGATCGAGGACCGGCTTCGATTCCGGTCCCTTGTGCCAGCCTTCGGCCACCGCGAACTGGCCGTTGCCGGCCTGGAAGACACGGCCGGTGATCTCGCGGCTCTCCTCGCTCACCAGCCAGGTGGCAACCGGCGCGATCCACTTCGGGCTGCGCGTCTCCTTGTCCTCCTCGGTGTAGTTGCGGAGATCCTCGGTCATGCGTGTGAAGGCCGACGGCGAGATCGAGTTCACCGTGATGCCGTAGCGGCCGAGTTCGCGCGCGGCGATGACCGTGAACGAGGCGATGCCGGCCTTGGCCGCGCCGTAGTTGGTCTGGCCGATGTTGCCGTAGATGCCCGACACCGAGGTGGTGGTGATGATGCGTGCGTCGACCGGACCGCCCTTGGCCTTGGCCTGGTCGCGCCAATAGGCGGCGGCATGGCGGGCCGGCGCAAAGGTGCCTTTTAGATGCACCTTGATGACGGCGTCCCATTCCTGCTCGCTCATGTTGACCAGCATGCGGTCGCGCAGGATGCCGGCGTTCAGTACCAGGGCGTCGAGCTTGCCGAACGTCGAGACCGCCTGGTCGATCATGCGCTTGGCGCCGTCCCAGTCGCTTACGTCCTCGCCGTTGGCCACCGCCTCACCGCCCTTGGCCTTGATCTCGTTCACCACCTGCTGGGCGGCCGAGATGTCCTGGCCGGCGCCGGCACGGTCGCCGCCCAGGTCGTTGACCACGACCTTGGCGCCGTGCTCGGCCAGCATCAGGCAATGCTCGCGGCCGACGCCGCGGGCGCCACCGGTCACGATCGCCACCCGTCCCTCGCACAATCTAGCCATTGCTCCCTCCCGTTTCTGGCGTGTCTGCCTATGGTTTCCTGCGCTAGTGTAGCGGTCTACTGAGGAGGATCGCCATGGACACGCTGCCACTCGTCGCCCCCGAACAGGTCGGCCTTTCCGCAGCGCGGCTCGACCGCGTGCGCACGTGGATGCACGGCTGGGTCGACAGCGGAAAGCTGGCCGGCATGGTGGCCTGCGTCATGCGCCGGGGCGAGCTCGCCTTCGCCGAGGTCTATGGCAAGGCCGACGTGGCGCGCAACAAGCCGATGCGGCCCGACACCATCTTCCGCATCTATTCCATGACCAAGCCGCTGACCTCGACGGCGATCATGATGCTCTACGAGGAAGGCCGCTTTCAGCTCGACGACCCGATCTCCAAATTCATCCCCGCCTTCGCCAACCCGCGCGTCATGACGGGCGGCAGCCGCGGCAAGATCGAGACCGTACCGGCCGAGCGCGAGATCAATTTCCGCGACCTGATGACCCATACGTCGGGCCTCACCTACGGCTTCATGGAGAGCAATCCGGTCGATGCCGCCTACCGAGCCAAGGAAGGTGGCGTCGATTTCCAGACCGCCACCACCAGCCTCAAGGAGCTGGTCGAGCGGCTGGCGCAACTGCCGCTGATCGCCCAACCTGGCAAGGCCTGGAACTACTCGGTGGCGACCGACGTGCTGGGCTACCTCGTCGAGGTGATCTCCGGCCAGCCCTTCGAGAAGTACCTGAAGGAGAAGGTCATCGATCCGCTCCGCATGGTCGACACCGACTTCCATGTACCGGTCGACAAGCACGACCGCTTCGCCGCCAACTACGCGGCCGGGCCCGGTGGCAAGCTCGACCTGATCGACGATCCGGCCAAGAGCCGTTACCTGGCACCGCGCCGGGTCAACTCGGGCGGTGGCGGCCTGGTCTCGACGGCGTCGGACTATCTGCGGTTCTGCCGCTTCATGCTGAACAAGGGTGAGCTCGACGGCGTGCGCCTGCTCGGCCGCAAGACGGTCGAGCTCATGACCATGAACCACCTGAACGGCGACATGGCCGACATGGGCACGCCGCGCTTCTCGGAATCGACCTACACCGGCGTCGGCTTTGGCCTCGGCTTCTCGGTCATGATCGACCCGGCCAAGGCCCTCATTGCCGGAACGCCGGGCGAGTTCGCCTGGGGCGGCGCCGCCTCGACCGCCTTCTGGATCGACCCCAAGGAGGACATGGCCGTGGTGCTGCTGACCCAGCTCATGCCGTCGTCCACCTACCCGATCCGCCGCGAACTGCGGGTGCTCACCTACCAGGCGATCGTGGACTGAGGCCAGCAGGAGCAAGGCGTCATGCGCAACACCGGCCCCATCACCGTCCGCAAGCTGCACCCGCTGTTCGGCGCGGAAGTCTCGGGTATCGACATCACCACACCGCTCTCGGCGCGCGAGTTCGGGCCGATCCGGGCCGCCTTCGAGGAGCACTCGGTGCTGCTGTTCCGCGACCAGCCGATGGACGACGACAAGCAGATCCAGTTCAGCGAGAACTTCGGCCCGCTCGAGACCACGGGCGCGTCCAATCCGGCGGCCGGCACCAAGTTCCAGCGCCAGTCCAACCTCGACATCATGACCGGCGAGCCGATCCCACCCGACGACATGCGCATGATCTACCAGAAGGCCAACTACTTCTTCCATTCCGACTCCTCGTTCAAGCGCGTCCCCTCGCTGTGCTCGATCCTGACGGCGCGCATCTGCCCGCCCGAGGGCGGCAACACCGAGTTCCTGTGCATGCGCGCGGCGTGGGACGCGCTGCCGCCGGCGTTGCAGGCGACGATCCATCCGCTGGTCGCCGAACATGCGCTCGCCCATTCGCGCGACCGCGTGCAGAAAGGCATCCTGAGCGCCAAGGCCCTGTCGGAACTGCCACCGGTCAAGCAGCGCCTGTTCCGCGACAATCCGATCAACGGCCGTCGCGCGCTCTACATCGGCGCCCATGCCGGCCACATCGTCGATTGGCCCGAGCCCATCGGCAAGGCGATCCTGTGGGAACTGGCGCAACGCGCCGAGCAGCCCGAGTTCATGCTGTCGCATGCCTGGCGCGAGGGCGACGTGATCGTCTGGGACAACCGCGCCGTGCTGCATCGCGCGACCCATTACGACGCGGTCAAGCACAAGCGGTTCATGCAGCGCACCACCATCGGCGGCGACGAGCTCACGGTTCCGCAGTAGACGATGGCCGAACCCGTTCAGGACGGAATGCCGGCGGGCCTGCCGCGCCTCCTGGCGGTGGCGACGATCACCATCGGCCTCACCATGTCGGTGCTCAGCAACTCGATGACCAACCTTGCGCTGCCCTACATCGCGCATGACCTCGACATCACCGCCGAAAGCTCGATCTGGATCGTCAATGCGAGCCAGATCGCCCTCATGGTCTTCCTGCTGCCGGTGGCGGCGCTGGCCGACATCGTGGGCTACCGCCATGTCTACCGCATCGGCCTCGCGCTGTTCTGCGTGGCCTCGCTCGGCTGCGCGCTGGCGCCGTCGCTGCCCTGGCTGATCGCCGCCCGCGCCTTCCAGGGGCTGGGCGGCTCGGCGATCATGGCCATCCAGCCGGCCCTGGTGCGCTCGATCTACCCGCGCGCCCAGCTCGGCCGCGGCCTCGGCTTCAACACCACCGTCGTCGCCACCTCGCTGGCCGCCGGCCCCTCGCTCGGCGCCGCGCTGCTCAGCATCACCTCGTGGCCGATCCTGTTCGCGGTCTATGTGCCGCTGGGGGTCGTCTCCTTCTTCCTTGCCGAGCGCTACCTGCCGCATACCTCGCACACCCACCGGCCGTTCGACTTCCTGTCGGCGATCATGTCGGGCCTCACCTTCGGCCTGCTGATCTTCGGCATCGACGGCATCGGCCATGGCCACGAACGCTGGCTGGTCGTCTCCGAACTGGTGGGCGCGGTCGTGCTGGGCACGCTGTTCGTGTGGCGCCAGACCCGGCTCGCCGATCCCATGATGCCGGTCGAGATCTTCCGCCGGCCGATCTTCTCCCTCTCAATCTCGGCCGCCGCCTGCACCTTCACCGCCCAGGGCCTGGCCTTCGTCAGCCTGCCCTTCTTCTTCCACACCGTGCTGGGCCGGAGCGCCACCGACACCGGCATCCTGCTCACCGCCTGGCCGCTCGCCCTGGCGGGCATGGCGCCGATCGCGGGACGCCTGGCCGACCGCCATAATGCCGGCCTGCTGGGCGCCATCGGTCTCACCAGCATGACCGCGGGCCTCGTGCTGACGGCGCTACTGCCGCCCGACCCCTCCGCCGCCAACATCATGTGGCGGCTGGTGCTGTGCGGCGCGGGCTTCGGCATTTTCGCCGCGCCCAACAACCGGCTGATGATGAACGCCGTACCGCGCGAGCGGAGCGGCAGCGCCGGCGGCATCATCGCCTCGGCCCGCACGCTGGGCCAAACGATGGGCGCCGCGTTGGTGGCCCTGGTGTTCGGCCTGTTCGACTTCTCCAGCGGCGGTGCCGCCGATGCCGCCCGCGCCGCGATCTGGCTAGGTGCGGGCTTCGCCGCCGCGGCCCTGGTGATCGGGAGCCTCAGGCTGCGGCACTGATGTCGCGGAGTCGCCTGAAACGCGACAAAACAAAAAACGACTTGGACACTTCGCCGATGGGTCGTAAGTCGCCCAATCCGTTGATCTTTCACGATCATTTTCCATCGTCCCGCCCGGTCGATGTCTCCAGAAGTGGGACATTTCGAAAACTCACTTCACCTCGCCTTGTTTTTGTTTCCTATCTAATCTCGGATGGTTCTCGCATAAAATCGGGCCATAAATCTGCCAACCGCTCATCCGGATAGGCTTAGATAGGATATATAGGAGGAATTGTCAAGGTCGACAATGTATATACATTTCGTGTAGAAAATATTGTGTTCGAATGGGATGAAGCCAAACGCCGCGCGAATCTCGCAAAGCATGGCATCGACCTCGCCGATGCCGCTCTGGTCTTCGACGGGCGACCGAAGCTGACCGTGACCGCACGTCTCGGGGCGGAGGAAAGGTACCTTTCCATCGCCGTCGTTCGTGGCCGCTGCCGAACGGTCGTCTGGACCTGGCGTGACGACCGCATTCGATTGATT
This sequence comes from Rhizobium sp. Q54, assembly GCA_945903635.1. GTDB lineage: Bacteria > Pseudomonadota > Alphaproteobacteria > Reyranellales > Reyranellaceae > Reyranella. The sequence goes on from CAMDOT010000068.1 coordinate 17,220, forward strand.
TCGTTCAGGAGGTCTCGTGATGAAGAAGAAGACGCGTATCGCAAGCGCCACGGCCGGGCGGATCGGTGAGATGCGCCGGCTCGGCCGCGTGCGCAGCAACTGGACAAAGTCGAATGCCATGACCAAGGCCCAGGTCGAGGCCGCGATCGAGGCCGATCCCGACGAAGCCGGCCTGGTCGTCGACTGGGCCAGCGCGACCGTGGACCTGCCCCAACCCAAGGGCGTGCTGAACATGCGCGTCGATCGCGACGTGCTCGACTTCTTCCGCGCCCAGGGTCGTGGCTATCAGACACGCATCAATGCGGTGCTGCGTTCCTATGTCGACCAGGCGGCCCGCGGGCGTCGACGCGCCGGCTGACGCCGACCGGACCTCAGCGTACCGGCGCTCCGCTAAACGTGCGCTATCCTTGGACGCTTCTGGCGGTAGCAAGCCGACCCGTTAATTATTCATTGGCTATTGTCAGCGATGGCCTCAGGCTTATCCGATCCCTTCGAAAACTCCGACTCCTTCACCACGAATTCTCCAGTATCGGGATCGAGCTTTATTGCAAACATCTTCAGTGGGGCTTCTTGAAGCATGAAATCATGAAAGTGCGTACGCGCGGCGGAGAACACACCACAGATCTCTGCTGCATCGCGTATCAGCACCTCAAATTCTTCGTCCAAAGTAAATTCTCTGCCGCCAAATCTATGAAACAAGAATTTATGAATGAAGAAGTCCCGGCGCTTCTTCACAGACAGCAAGTCTTTTACTAAAGGCATCAAAAAGGCATGCCGGTTCATCTCGTGCAGCAAATTCCCGAACGTCTTTGAAGAGAATACGTCGAACTGTTCCCCCTCCGATACTGAGCCTCCAGCAAGAGAGCTCAGATAAGAAATAATTGTGAACTCAAGTTGCTGCAGCTCTACGAAGGCACACCCTATGGCATGCGATAGCGCAATTTCGCAGTCAGAGCCGGCGAGACGGTATCGAATAGATCCCGCTTTAAGATCGCGCATCGAATTTCACGTTGGTTTTCTTCCACCTATCGCTAGGCTGATACGGACCTCGAAAGAGTGTCTGCTGCCTAGCCTAACGTCAAACCAATGGACAATAGTCGACGAGGGCTAGCGAAAATTACGCCGCCCCGTGCATCTCGCGGAACAGCGTCGGCGCCATGCCGAAGCGGCGCTCGAAGGCACGGCCCAGCCGCGCCGAGGAGCGCAGGCCGACCTTGCCGGCGATCGCCTTCAGCGGCAGGCCCTCGGCCAGCAACGTGCGCGCCGCATCGAGGCGCAGGCTTTCGACGAAATGCGCCGGCGTCTTGGCCGTGGCGTCGGTGAACTTTCGATAGAAGCTGCGCTCCGACAGGCCGGCCCGCGCCGCCAGCGCCGGCACGTCGAGCGGCTGGTCGAGATGGGCCTGCATCCAGTCGATCAGCCCGGCGAACGGCGTCTCGGCCGCGGTCTGCGCCTGCAGCACCGGGCTGAACTGCGACTGGTAGCCTGGCCTTCGCGCATAGAGCACGAAGTGGCGCGCGATCAGGTTGGCGGTGGCGGGGCCGAGATCGGCCTCGACCAGGGCCAGAGCCATGTCGATGCCGGTGGTGACGCCGGCCGAGGTCCAGACCTTGCCGTCGACGACGTAGAGCGAGTCGGCATCGACCTCGATCGCGGCGAAGCGCTCGGCGAGGCGCTGGCAGCTCGACCAGTGCGTCGCCACCCGCTTGCCATCGAGGAGACCCGCCGCCGCCAGCACGAAGGCGCCGGTGCAGACCGAGCCGTAGCGCCGGGTCTTGGGCGCCGCCTTGCAGAGCCAGCGCCGCAGGTCCGGGCGCTCCATCGCGGCCTTGAGTCCGCGCGAGCCGCCGGCCACCAGCAGCGTGTCGGGTTGGCCGCCGATCTTTCGGGAGTGTAGCGCCACGCCGCAATTGGAGATCACGGCGCCGCCGTCCGGCGAGACGATCGCCAGGTCGTAGAACGGCTGCGCGATGGCTTCGTTGGCCGCGCCGAACACGGCGGCGGGGCCGGTGACGTCGAGGAGCTGGCAGCCCTCGTAGGCGACGATGGCGATGCGGTGGAGGACGGGGCGATGCAAACGGGTCATTGGCAGAAAATAGACGTTATTTGTCATTTCTGCCAGAGATGGCTTCACCTATTCATTGGAGCGCGCAACTCCAGTTGCGCTCATGATGCGCAACTTCGGGCGAAGTAACCTTCGCCCTTGAGTTGCGCGCTCCAATGAGGTGACAACTGGCTGAACCCGTCCAGATCGGCATCCTGCTCTACCCCAACGTCACCCAGCTCGACGCGACGGGGCCGGCGCAAGTCCTGAGCCGCGTGCCGGGCGCCAAGATGCACATGATCTGGAAGACGCTGGATCCGGTGCCGACCGACGCCGGCTTCTCGATCGTGCCCACCACCACCTTCGCCGACTGCCCCAAGCTCGACGTGATCTGCGTGCCGGGCGGTGGCGGCCAGGTGGCGCTGATGACCGACGAGGAGACGCTCGACTTCTTGCGCCGCCAGGCCGCGACCGCGCGCTATGTCACCTCGGTCTGCACCGGCTCGCTGGTGCTGGGCGCGGCGGGACTGCTGAAGGGCTACAAGTCGGCCTGCCACTGGGCGTGGCGCGACATGCTGCCGGCGTTCGGCGCCATTCCCGTGGCCGAGCGCGTGGTGCGCGACCGCAATCGCATCTCGGGCGGCGGCGTCACCGCCGGCATTGATTTCGGCCTCACGGTCGCGGCCGAACTGGCGGGCGATGAAGTGGCCAAGTCGATCCAGCTCGTCCTGGAATACGATCCGCAGCCGCCGTTCGATTCGGGCAGCCCCGAGAAGGCCGGCGTCGAGCGCGTAAAACGCATCCGCGAGCGGTTGTCGGGAATGCTGCAGACCCGCCAGAAGGCCAACGATGAGGCGGCGGCAAGGCTCGCCTGACGATGCTGGAACTCCGCCCGACCTGCGAGCAGTGCAACAAGGCGCTGCCGCCCGCCGCCCTCGAAGCCCGCATCTGCAGCTACGAGTGCACCTTCTGCGCCGACTGCGTCGAGACAGTGTTGGGCAATGTTTGCCCGAACTGCGGCGGCGGCTTCACGGAGCGGCCGATCCGGCCCATGACCAACTGGAAAGGCGACAACTTCCTCGGCAAGGATCCGCCGTCGACGAAGGTGAAGCATCGGCCAGTCGATCCAGCCGCCCATGCCCGCTTCGCGGCCACTCTCGGGGCACTCCCGCCGCAGGCACGATGACCCCCTGTGCCCCGTAAGACGGGGCACCGGGGATCATCCCTTCGAGAGCAGAGCTGCGATGAACAGGGCCATGGAGACGGTCGGCGCCACGGTGCGGACCGTGTTCCACATCGTCCACCTGTCGAGATAGAGCGACCACAACGTCGCGGCCTCGGCCGTGGCGGGCTGGACGGCGGCCAGCGCATTGTTCAGCGGCACGTTGCAGAATATCGTGACGCCGATCGTTCCCACGAGGTAGATCACGCTCGCGAGCAGGAGGAGCTTGCCGGCGGGCATGCTCCACCAGAACCAGGCACCGACCAGCAACGCCGCGCATAGCGCCGCGGTGCCGAAGAACGCCAGGAAGAAGCTGCGGTTGATCACGACGACGTTGATCGACTGCATGGCCGCGATGCCATGGTCCGACGGCAGGCGGCCCAGCGCGCCCATCACGAAGGACGAGAAGGCATAGAAGATGCCCGCCACCAGGCCGCAGCCAATGGCGGCGGCGAAGGTGACGACGACGATCGCGTGGTGGATCACGACGCACCTCCCACGAGGCGTTGCAGCGCCTGCTCGAGCGTCACGGTCCCGCGGCGGATTTCGCCACTGGTCGGGCCGCTGGTCGGGAAGCCGATGCGGCCCTCGTTGGCGGCGTCGTCGAGGTCCGCGACCTTCGCCGCGCAGTCGGCGCCAAAGCCTGCCGCCACCAACCCCGCGATCGTCTCCTCGCGCGACATGGGTATGGCCGACACCGTCTTGCCGAGCAGCCTCGACAGGATTGCCGCCGCATCGACCGGCGAATATTCCGCCGGGCCCGCGAGGTTGACGATTCGCGTGCCACCATCCTGCGTTGGGCGCGGCTCGAACAGCAGCTCCGCCGCGGTGCGGCCGACATCCAGGGTCGATACGATCTCGGCCCTTCTCTCGAGCGGCCTCTGGGCCGAGGGCAGCACGCCCGCCTGCGCCGCCGGCAGCACCGGTCCCCAGTTTTCCATGAAGTAGCTGGGCCGCACGAAGACGATCGAGGGCGCACTGCCGGCAAGTGCTTCCTCAAAATCGTGCAACGCCTGCACGATGCCGTTGCCCGACGCGAGTTGCGCGCCCACGGAAGACAGCGCCACGAGATGCGGCACCTTCGCCGTGCGCACCGCCTCGGCGATCGCATGGGCAATGGCGCGAGACCGGGCCAGCACGTCGGCGGCCTCAGGCGGCGGCACCAGCATCACGAAGGCGGCCTCCGCGCCCCTGAAGGCAGCGGCGAGACTCGCCGCATCGGACGCATCGCCGCGCACGACCTCGACGCCGAGACGCGCCGCGCGCACCGGATCGCGCGCGATCGCCCGGACGGGAACGCCCCGAGCCTTCACCTGCTCCAGCACCGCCCCGCCAACCTGTCCCGTCGCGCCCATGATGACGAACATCGCCGACCTCCATCGCCGTTAGGATCGCTGCTATCATCCCGGTACGATTATCGTAAGTACGCACAATATTTATACCTAGTATCACTCATGAGCATGCAAGGAGGCAGAGACGATGGCCGAGACGAAGGCGCCCTGGTGTTCGGTGACGGCGACGGTCGGCGTGATCGGCGGGCGGTGGAAGCCCACCATCCTGTTCCAGCTGAAAGGCCAGCCGCGACGCTTCAACGAGCTGCGCCGGCTGGTGCCCGGCATCACGCAGCGCATGCTGACGCTTCAGCTGCGCGCCCTCGAGCAGGACGGAATCGTCACCCGCACGGTGCACAACACCGTGCCGCCACACGTCGAATATGCCTTCACGAAGAAAGGTCTTACGCTCGGCCCCATCCTCGATGCGATGGAAGTCTGGGGCAACAAGAACCGGCCGCGGAGTCGGTAGACTGGCCGGTCGTCAGGCCGGACCCGCCGTCGCGCTTTCGATGGTGATGGCCTTGCCGGCGGCCATGTCGAACTTCAGGCGCCGCACATAGTCGAGGTCGCGACCTGTCACGCGCACGAAGCGGCTGCCCTCGGGATAATCGATGGCGTGAATGGCGCCGACGTCGTAGACGCCGGCATGGCCGGGCTCGAGACGGTAGTGCTTCACCTGCTCGAGCTTGGCCTCGCCCGCATCGGCGCCGCCGTCGAGGCGCTTGAACTCGCTCATGTCGGTATGCTTGACCGCCTGGCCGTACACCGCCCACGACGGGCCGTGGTCGTGCGGCGGGCTCTTGTGTGGCTTGGCGTTGCAGTGGGCCAGCACGACGAAGCCCAGGTCCTTGTCCTCATAGAGCTTGCGCGTGCCCATCGGCACGGCGGGCCCGACGGCCTCGTCGACGAAGCCCTCGTTGGTCAGCAGCTTCTCCAGCAACACGCGCACTTGCTCGCGGCCGGCCGGACCGGCGTGGGCCTTGAGGGCCGCCTGCGCGTCCTTGATGAAGGCATCGAGCGTGTAGGTCATGGCGGCGGCTCCTTTGGGAAGGTCGGGAATCATCGGGAGTGCCTGAAGAGGAGTCAATGGTGCCTGACGAGAACCAGGTGTCATCCCGAGCGGAGCGAGGGATCCTTACCTTGCCCTGAAAGATCCCTCGCTCCGCTCGGGATGACAAGGTGCGCATTGCGGCGTTTACCGCCCGCCCAAAATGCGTCGCGCGATCACCATGCGGTGGACCTCCGACGGGCCCTCGTAGACGCGCATGGTGCGGACTTTCTGCGCCATCATCGACAGCGGCAGTTCCTGGGTCACGCCCATGGCACCGAACGCCTGCTGGGCGTGGTCGATGATCTCGGTCGCCATCTCGGTGGCGAAGACCTTGATCATCGAGGCCTCCATGCGCACGTCGCGGCCGTCGTCCTGTTTGACCGCGGCGTCCATCACCATGAGGCGGCAGGCATGCAGCTTCATGGCGGCGTCGGCCACCCACCACTGGATGGCCTGACGGTCGGCCAGCTTCTGGCCGAAGGTGACGCGCTGGTTGGCGTGCTCGACCAGCATGTCGAGCGCGCGCTGGGCCATGCCGGTGCACCAGGCGCCCATCTGCAGGCGGCGCACGGTGAGGCGAAGCTGCATCGGCGCGAAGCCGGCGCCGACCTTGCCCAGCACCTGGCCCTCGGGCACACGGCAATCCTCGAACACGACCTCGTAGGTGCGCTGGCCGGCCAGCATCGGAATCGCGCGCGCCACGATCAGGCCCGGCGTGCCCTTGTCGATCAGGAAGGCGGTGATGCCGCCGCGCGAGCCCAGCGCCGTGTCGGTCACTGCCATGGCGATGGTGAAGTCGGCCTTGGCGATGCGGCTGATCCAGATCTTGCGGCCGTTGATCACCCAGTCGTTGCCGTCCTTCACCGCGCGCGTCTTCATGCCGGCCGGATCGCCGCCGGCGCCGGGCTCGGAGATGGCGATGGCCGAACTGGTGAGGCCGGCCGCATAGGGTTCGAGGTATTTCTTGCGTTGCTCGGGATTGGCCGTGGCCAGCAGCATGTGCAGGTTGGGCGAATCAGGCGGGAAGGTGAAAGGCACGCAGGTATAGCCGATCTCCTCGTTGACCCCGACCAGCGCCACGGCGGGCAGGTTGGCGCCACCCACCTCCTCCGGCACGTCGAGCGCCCACAGGCCCAGTTCCTTGCACTGCTTGAAGAGCCGGGCGTTCTCCTCGTCGTTGAGCGCCGCCGGCTGCCCCGAGGCGAAGCGGTCGAGGACGTTCTTCTCGAGCGGCATCAGTTCGTTGCGCACAAACTTCTTCACCAGCTCGCGCAGCATCCCATGTTCTTCACTGACCTGGTGCATGTCCCGCTCCTATGCCTTCCCGATACCCTTGTTCACGAATTCCAGCGTATAGGCTTTTGTGACGTCCATCCCGCGCGGCAGCACGTCGACGTCGGCCATCTGCTCATAGAATTCCGTCCAGCGGCCGGCACTCATGGCGCCGATGCCGTCCTTCTGCGCGTCGCCCGACATCACGATGCCACGCTCGTTCAGCACCTTTATGGCATAGGCGATGCGATCGTCGGTCTGATCGGGGTTCTGCTGCTTGATGAGGGCATTGGCGGCAAGCGTTTCCGGCCCGCCCCCGAGATACTGCGCCCAGCCTTCGAGCGTGGCGTCGACGAAGCGCTGCACCAGGTCCTTCTTGTCCGCCGCCATCCTGCGCGAGATCGCGATCGTGGTCTGGTAGGCGCTGAAACCCGCGTCGGCGATCAGCAGCACTTCCGGCGGCTGGCCGAGCGCCTGGGCGATCGAATAGGGCTCGGACGACAGGAAGCCCTGCTGCACGACGTTCTTGTCGGCGAGGAACGGCGCCATGTTGAAGGTGTAGGGCCGGAGCTGCTCGTCGCGGAGCCCATACTTCTTCTTGAGGAAAGGCCAGTAGGTCACGCGCCCGCCGTTGCCGATCAGGAGCGTGCGGCCCTTGAGCTTGTCGAAGCCGTCGAAGCCCGAGCCGGGATGGCCGATCAGGACCTGCGGATCCTTCTGGAAGATCGCCGCGATGGTCAGGAACGGCGCGCCCTCGCGCACATAGGTGAAGGCCTCGAAGCTGTTCGACATGGTCATGTCGACGCGGCCGTTGAGCAGGAGCTGGCCGATATTGAGGCTGGGACCGCCCTGGCGCAGGTCGCACTCGATGCCGGCCTTGCGGTAGAGGCCTGATGCGATCGCCTGGTAGTAGCCGCCATGCTCGGCCTGGGCGCGCCAGTCGGTCTGGAAACTCACGCGATCGAGGGTCTGGGCGCGCGGCGCGCGGGCGAGCGGCACCAGCAGAGGGCCTGCCAACGCCAGGCCCGCGGCGGCGCGAAGGACCGTGCGACGGTTGAGACGCCAAGCCGCTCCGCGGCGGTCAAGGCGCAGAGCCGCGCCAGTCATGGTGCCAGTCATGGTGCCAGTCATGGCGCTCGTAATGGCGCCAGGCTGTCGCCGCGGCGATCGAAGGTGTTGGCGATGATCTCGATCAACGCGGCCGACGAGATCGACAGGGAATCCAGCGTAGGGATCCAGTTCTGCCACCAGAAGCGCTCCTCTTCGGGAATGGACCAGTCGGTCGGGAACGCGGCGACGTTGAGGCCGGCGGTTCGCGCCAATCGCAACGCCCGCGGCATGTGCGAGGCCGACGTCACCAGGGCGATGCGCGCGTCCTTCACCATCGCCCGCACCTGGCGGATGTTCTCGATGGTATTGAGCGACGTTCCCTCGAGGGTGATCGCCTCGGCCGGCACGCCGAGATCGGTCAGGAACATGCGCATCGCCACGGCTTCGGACATCTCCGCGGTGCCACCGCCGCTTACGATGATTCGCGGCGCCAGCCCGCGATGGTAAAGACGGGCGGTATGCCAGAGCCGGTCGGCGGAATCGGTCAGATGGGGATCGGGGATAAGCGGCGGCATGGCCGGCGCGATGCCACCGCCCAGCACCACGATCGCGTCGTAGCAGCAGGCCGGCGCCGCCTTGGCGTGGGCACGCGTCTGATTTTGCAGCGAGGCCATCAGGACGTCGGACACCGGCGGCAGCGCCAACACGAGGAGTTCGGCGATCGCCAGCGCCACCACGACGCGGGCGAGACGGCGCAACCCTACCAGCATGAACGCGCCGGCAACCAGCAGCCCGATCGCCAGAGATGCCGGCGGCAGGGCCATCTGGACCAGAATCTTCAGGAGATAAACCGTGTTCATGCCGATACGCGCGAGACTATCTTAACTAATACTAGCCTACGACGCCGCCGGCAAAGAATTCCAAAGCAAGGAACCGCGTGATGATCTCGCATGTGCATGTCGGCGTGACCGACTTCGAACGCGCCTTCGCTTTCTACTCAGAGGTGATGGACGCGTTGGGCCTTCCCCTGAAGTTCTGCGAGCGCGGAAGCCAAAGCGGAGGCCAAAGCAAAGGATCGTGGGCAGGCTGGATGCCGACGGACGCCGCGCGACCGCTGTTTCTGATCGGCCACCCGTTCGATACAGCGCCCGCCACGGCCGGAAACGGCCAGATGGTGGCGTTGCTGGCGCCCGATCGCGCCGCGGTCGACGCCTGTCATCGTCGGGCTCTGGCAGCGGGCGGGCATGACGACGGACCGCCGGGCCTCAGGCCGCACTATCATCCCAACTACTACGGCGCATATTTCCGCGATCCCGACGGCAACAAGATCTGCGTCTGCTGCCATGACCCTGCATGAGAGAAACGAAACCGAGGCCCGATAAAAACGAAGCAGGCAAAAAGAAGGGCGGGCCCGGCTTGCGCCGACGCCCGCCCGATCTTCGTTCGGAAACGGCTTAGATCGCTTCCTTGAGATCCTTGGCAACGCGGAAGGCGACCTTCTTCGAAGCCTTGATCTTGATCGCCTCGCCAGTGGCCGGGTTGCGGCCCATACGGGCCGGACGAGCACGAACCTGGAAGATGCCGAGGCCCGTAACGCGGACCTTGTTGCCCTTCTTGAGGTGCTTCACGACCAAGCCGATGAACTCATCGAGGGCGCCGGTGGCGTCCTTTTTGGTCATGCCCGTCTTCTCGGCCAGCTCGGCCGCGACCTTGGACAGCGGGACAGTCGGAACAGTGGTTTTGGTAGCCATAGTGGAGGGGTCCCTTACGTTTTTTCGTTACACCAGCGTCTTCCTGACGCCCCAGGACAGCGCTGGCGAGCCCAAGGTTATCCACGAATCGTCATCCCGCAAGCCCGGAACATGCGAAAAATGTCGATTTCTGTGGCTTTTTCAGCCATTTGGGCGGCCATCCACAGACAGCAGAGAGTGCCCCGCGTGCCAATCTCCGAATTGACGCCGACTTTCAGCACCGCCGTGAACACCTGGCAGTGCGATGAAAACGACCATTTGAACGTCCAGTTCTACACCCAGTTCGGCCACGAGGCGTCGGCGCACCTGCTCGCTCAACTCGGACTCGGACCGCGCGCGCAACGCGCCGCGAGCCTCAGCGTGACGGCGGCGGAGGATCACATCCGCTACCTCCGCGAGTTCCGCGTCGTCGATGCGGTAGAAGTCCGCTCGGCGCCGGTCGAGATCGGCGACCGTCACCTCCTCGTCTATCACGAGATTCGCAATCCGGCGGAAGCGGGCATCGCTGCCACCGTGCGGCGCCGCATCGTCTGCGACCGGCCGTGGCCCGATGCGTTCCGCATCAGCGCCGAGGCGGCGCAAATGGCGCTGCCGCAGGCGGCCCGGCCGCGCAGCGTCGGCACGCTCACCCTTCCCGATCTCACGCTCGACGCGGCACGCGCGGCCGGCCTGATCGAAG
>CAMDOT010000069.1 GCA_945903635.1 Rhizobium sp. Q54
TGGCATGCCGAGCAAGAAGAGGACGTTAGCGGCATCCCGACGATCCGGGCGAAGGCGGCTTAGGTCAGTGACGTTTGGGAGCGTCTGGAACGCGTGAGACGTCGGAGTGGATCATGATGACCACTCCTATTTTGTCATCCTGAGTCGCGCGGGGTTACCCCCGCGCTTAAGCGAAGGATCCTTCGCTTCGCTCAGGATGACAAAAGGCTTCAGCGCGGGGGTTGTCCCGCACGACTCAGGATGACAATTCACTCCGGCTTGGCGCCCGAGGCCTTCACGATCGGATCCCAGAACGCCATCTGGTCGTCGAAGTATTTCTTCGCGGACGCCGGCGTCGACTGCATCGGCTCGATGGCGAGCTCGCCCATCCGCTTGACCACGGCGGGATCGCTCAGCGCCTGGTTGAAGGCGGCATTGAGCTTGTCGACGATCGGACGGGGCGTCGCGGCCGGCGCCTGCGCCACGTACCAGGTGTTGAGCGAGAATTTGAAACCCGCTGCCTGCCCGACCGTCGGCACGTCGGGCAACTGCGGCAGGCGCTTGTCGGCCGCCACCGCCAGCACGCGCAGCTTGCCGCCGTCGATGAAACCCTTGCTCGACCCCAGCGTGTCGATCTGGAAGGCATGTCGGCCGGCGATGGTGTCGATCATGCCGGGCGCGGAGCCGCGATAGGGCACGTGCAGCGCTTTCACGCCGGCGCGCTCGAGCAACAGGTAGCCCGCGAGATGGATCATCCCGCCGTTGCCCGACGAGGCGTAGGAATACTTCTCGGGCTCCTTGCGGAGCGCCGCGATCAGATCGGCCAATGTCTTGGCGCCGTCCATCGGCACGACGACGATCAGCGGCACGCTCGCCACGTAGGAGATGCCGGTGAAGGCAGTGAGCGGGTCGTAGCCCAGCGCCTTGCCATAGAGGGCCGGCGTCAAGGCATTGGTCGAAGGCGCCAGCAGGATCGTGTAGCCGTCGGGCTTTGAATCGGCGACGGCGGCGGTGCCGATGTTGCCGCTCGCCCCTGCCTTGTTCTCGATCACGACCGGTTGGCCCAGGATCGCACTGAGCTGAGGCTGCAGGATGCGGGCGACCACGTCGGTGGGCCCGCCGGCGCCGGCGGGCACCATGAGACGGATCGGGCGATCGGGGTAGCCGCTCTGCGCCAGCGCCCGAGACGACACTGCCACGCCCAATGCCGCCGCCAGCGCCTGCCGGCGTCCAAGGACTGTCATGCTTTCCTCCCTTTTGATCGCAGTCTAGGGCTATGCTGACCTCACGCAAACGGAGGGAACCGCGTGGCAAACCGCATCAACCGGGCCATCGAACTCCTGGAGGCCGACCAGGCGATCTACTACGACGGCCCGCACACCGGCCATGTGCTGACCTACGAGCAGGGCCGCAAGGACGCCAAGACCTGGGCCGACTACATCAACGTCGGCATGGAGCATGGCGCCTTCGACATGACCGGGCTCGAAGCCTACATGCGCGGGCTGGTCGATGGCGGGCCGACCAACTCGGGACATCGCACGCCCACGGTGATCGTCGAGGCGCCGGTCAACGGCATCGACGGGCCGAACGTCACTTTCAACGCCTGGCAGTTCCGCCAGATCCTGGCGCGCGGCGCCCACGGCATCCTGCTCTGCCAGGCCGAGTCGGCCGAGGCAGTCGCTGAGTTCGTGCGCGCCTGTCGCTTCCCGCATCACAAGGCAGGCACCGACAAGATCGGATCGGGCACCCGTGGACGCGGGTCGGAGCCGACTGCCGCTCCGGTCTGGGGCATTGATCAGCAAGCCTATTTCGACCGTTGCGAGCCGTGGCCGCTCAGTCCGAAAGGCGAACTCCTGCTCGGTGTAAAGATCGAGAGTCCGCCCGGCGTTGCTCATTGCGAGGAAATCTTGGCAATGCCTGGATTGGGGTTTGCCGAGCTGGGACCGGGCGATCTCGGCCTGTCGCTGGGCTACACGACCCTGCAGCGCCGGCCCTATCCGCCCGAGATGGAAGCCGCCCGCGCCAAGGTCTTCGCCGCCTGCAGGAAGAACAAGCTGGCGTTCCTGGAAGGCGCCACGCCGGACAAGATCGCCGCCAGCCTCGACGAAGGCGTGCGCGTGATCTCAGGCCACAATCCCGAATCGGCCAAAGTCGGCCGCGCCCACCAGAAACGCACGATGCCGGTTTAGGAAATTCACGATGAAGAAACCAACCCGCCGCGACGTCACCTTGGCGTCGGTCGCCATCGGCGCCGTTGCGGCAGCAGGCGCCCAAGCGCAGACGGCGTTCGCGGTCGACAACGCCTCGATGGGCGACGTGATCCAGGCCTTGGCCCAGGGCAGGACGACGGCGACGGCGCTCACCAAGGCGTATCTCGCGCGCATCGAAGCCTACGATCGCGGCGGACCGGCCCTCAACTCCGTGCGCGAGCTCAATCCCGAGGCGCTGGCGATCGCCGGGCGTCTCGACACCATCAAACCCTCAGCCAAGCAACCGCTGGCCGGCGTGCCGATCCTGATCAAGGATAATATCGCGACGGGCGACAAGCAGCACACGACCGCGGGCTCGCTGGCACTGGAGACGGCGCGCGCGAAGGACGACGCGATCGTCGTCAAACGGCTGCGTGCCGCGGGCGCGGTGGTCCTCGGCAAGGCCAACCTGACCGAATTCGCCAACATCCTCGCGGTCGGCATGCCGTCGGGCTACAGCTCGCTCGGCGGCTATGTGAAGAACCCCTACGCGCCAGACCTGATGGTCGATCAGGTCGCCCCGCTGGTGCCGCCCGGCGGCTCGAGTGCAGGTTCAGCGGTCGCGGTCGCAGCCGGCCTGTGCGCGGCGGCGATCGGTACCGAGACCTCGGGCTCGCTGCTCAGCCCCGCCACCCAGAACGGCGTGGTCACCGTCAAGCCGACGGTTGGGTTGATCAGCCGCAGCGGCATCCTCCCGATATCGCACAGCCAGGACACCGCGGGGCCACTCACCCGCACCGTGCGCGATGCCGCGATCCTGTTGAACGTGCTCGCCGCACGCGATCCGCAGGATCCGGCGACGCAGCACCTGCAGCGGCCGCAGGATTTTACCGCGGGGCTCGACAAGGACGGCTTGAAGGGCGCGCGAATCGGGCTGCCGAGCGATCCGGGCGATCCCCTGAACGATCCCTTCTACGGTCCCCTGTCGCCACGCTCGAAGGATGTGATGGCGCAAGCGACCAAGGTGCTGCAAGACCTCGGCGCCACGATCGTACGCGCGGCCCTCCCGGAGATCAGCTGGATCGGCGGACCCGGCACGATGATGGCCGTGCTCAATCGCAATCCGCTCGGCATCAACAAAGGGACGGCAGGCAAGGCGTCGCTCGTGTTCCTCTATGAGCTCAAGCGCGACCTCAATCTCTATCTGCGCCACTGGGCCACTGGCACGAAGATCAAGACGTTGGCCGACGTCATCGCCTTCAACAAGGCCAATGCCGACAAGGCGCTGCGCTACGGTCAGGACCTGTTCCTCGCGGCACAGGCGACCAGGGGCGATCTTTCCGAGCTGGAATACAAGTCCGCGCGCGCGATGGACCTGATGGCCGCCAAGGAGCGTGGGCTCGATGCCTACATGAGCGGGCACAAGCTCGATGCCGTGATGCTTCCCGGCGCGATCGGCTCGGCGCTCGCCGCCAAGTCGGGTTATCCCAGCGTGCAGGTGCCGGGCGGCTTCATCTCCGGCGTGGGCACCAAGGAAACGCCGGACTATCCGCTCGGCATCACCTTCGCCGGCCGCGCCTGGAGTGAAGCCAAGCTGCTGCGCCTGGCCTACGCCTACGAGCAGGCGTCGAACGCGAGGCGTCCGCCGCCCGGCCTGCCGACGCTGTAGCGGGCACGGCGCCTAGACGGCAATTACCACGCCGTCGTGGCCAGGGTCGGCGCCACCGTCGAGACCATCTTCATGGATGCGGATGGCGTGGACGGCGGCGAAGCCGAAGCCGTAGGGGCTGCGCACCACGGGATAGCCCTGCCCCTTCAGCTCACGCTCGACGCGCCCCTGGATGCGGTTGGAGATGTCGATCGTGTCGGAGGTCGCGGAGAAGCGCGGCGCGCTCACGGCCTCGACCATGGTCATGTCGAAGTCGAGCGCGTTCAGGATCACGTGCAGCACGCCCATGGCGATCTGCGTGGCGCCGGGCGCACCGATGATGAGGTGGGGCTTGCCGTCCTTGAAGATGATCGACGGCACGACCGAGCTGAACCGTGCCTTGCCCGGCGCGATCGAGCCGGCGCGGCCGGGGCGCGGGTCGAAAACACCCATGCAGCCGTTGTACATGAAGCCCAGGCCTGGCGTGACGACGCCCGACGGCATGCCCAGCGAATGGGTCATGGTGAAGCAATTGCCATCCCGATCGAGGACGGAGATGTGCGTGGTGTCCTTGGAGACGGCACCTGAATTGAAACGGAGCACCTCGGCCTTCACGCCGCGCTTGATCTCGTCGGCCATGTCCCTGGCATAGGCCTTCGAGGTCAGCTGCTCGACCGGCACGGCCACGAACTTCGGATCGCCGACATGGGCGTCCTTGTCGATCGTGGCGCGCTTCATCGCCTCGGACACGACGCGCAGATATTCCGTCGAATTATGCTCCATGCCGCCGAGATCGAAGTTCTCCAGGATGTTCAGCATCTCGATCAGCATCACGCCGCCGCCCGGCGGTTGGTTGGACGAGACCTTGTAGCCGCGATAGTCGCCCCACAGCGGCGCGTTGTGCGTGGGCTTCCACGCCTTGAGGTCGTCCAGGGACAGAAGTGCCTCGTTCTTCTTCATGTCCTCGGCGATCGCCTGGGCGATCTCGCCGGAATAGAACGCATCGGCGCCGCCCCTGGAGATGGCGCGGAGCGTCTGGCCGTAGTCGCGGTTCACGACCGCATCGCCGACCCGCTTGGGTGCGCCATCTGGCCGGCAGTAAAGCGCGCGCGCCGCCGGAGTGAAGCCGGTGCGTTCGAAATTGGGGGCGCGGCCGAAGGCGCCGTCGTCCGACCACCAGTAGTGAACGTGCGGCCGCACCGTCCAGCCGTTCTCGGCCCAGGCGATCGCGGGCTCGACGATGCGCGACCACGGCAGGCTGCCGTGCGCCTTGTGCGCCTCGTAGTACATTTTGAGGTTGGCCGGCGCGCAGATCGACTTGTAGCCGATGTCGTTCACCCGGCCCTTCAGGATGAAGCCGTAGCCGTCGCGCGCCTCGCTCTCGATCAGGTTGGCCCACATGTCGGGCCGCGAGGCGAGCGGCGCCGGTGCGTGGGCGTCGATGTAGCCATGGAATTTCTTGCCCGGCATGTAGATGCCGCAACTGCCGAAGCCCGCAATGCCGCACATCAGCGGATCGACCACACCTTGCACCAGCGCGCAGGCGATGCCCGCATCGACGGCGTTGCCGCCCTCGCGCAGCACGTCGGCCCCCGCCTCCGTGGGCTCGGGCTGCGGGGCCACGATCATCGCCTGCTTCTTGTAACGCACGCTGCTTCCTCCAACTCTTCGTTGGCGGCACTCAATCCCAACCGTTGCGCTTGCGCAACACGGCGGTTGCCGGCGCCAGCGCGAGGCCCTTGCCCTGGACGGTGGGCAGCCATTCCGCCAGCGCCTGCAGCGTCGCTTCGTGCGGATGGCCAATGGCGACGACGAAGCCCTGCCGGCGCGCCACGGCCTCGGCGTCGGCGAGCTTGCGGCGCACCGCGTCGAGCGATTCATCGTCGTCGAGGAAGACGTGGCGCACGATGCCAGGCACGCCCAGCTCCTGCGCCGTCTGGTCGCCCACCGAGTCCTTCGTCGTGCGCGAGTCGAGAAACATCAGGCCGCGCGGCTTCAGCTGGCGCAGCACTGTCTCCATGCCCGGCCGGAAGGCCGTGAAGCGGCTGCCCATGTGGTTGTTGACCCCGGCGAAGCCCTCGAAGCTGTCGAGCGCGGTGGCGGTGCGCTGTCGGATCTCGGCGTCGGTCATCGAGACCAGCAGCGCACCGGGACCGGGATCGTTGCGTCCGGTGGGCTCCATCGGCAGATGCAGCATCAACTCGTGACCACGCCCCCGCGCGGCCCGCGCCTGATCGCGCAGATCCCTGGCATAGGGCAGGAACGACATCGTCAACGGACCCGGCAGCTCCCAGGCGCGCTTCGAGCGCGGCCGGTCGAGCCCCACGTCATCGATCACGATGGCGACCAGCGGTCGCGTGTTGAGGTCGCGGAACGGCACGGCGTTACGCCGCCACGCCTGGTCGCTCGATGCCGCCGCCGCAAGTTGCGTGGGCTTGTCCGCCGGGCGTGGCTTCTCCTCGAGTGTGGGCCGCGGCTTGCCCGGTTCGACTTCGGTGTATTTGGGCAGGCCCGGGATGTCCTCGATGCGGGCGTATTTCGCGTCGGGTTCAGCAGCAGAGTTTGCTGAGGAGCCGCGCTTCATGTCCTCGATCGTCTCGCGCGCCAGCCGATCGCGGTCGACCTTCTCAAGCCAACCAGCCCCGAAATAGCCACCGACAAGACTGCCGAAGAACAGCAGCAGAAGACCGACCACGATCGCATGCCAGCGATGGGCATCGATCCACGCGCCGATGGCTCCGAAGCGCGCGCGCAGGCGCCCGAGGCGGGTTGGCGGCGGTTTCGGACTCCTTCTGTTCGACTTCCCGCTTCTGTTCTTCTTCGATGCCATATCAACGATTCGCCCTAACGCCTTGGCCTGTCGCCCCTATTCGGCCTCAATCCTGAATGGCCACGGATACAGACGTTACAGACCGCCGAGCGACTTCACCACCCGCAGATCAGGTTCGCCCGAGCGCATGCCTTCGCGACGGAAGCCCAGCCGTTTGACGAGGGTCAGCATCTTGTCGTTCTCGCGCAGCACATGGCCGATCACGCGTTTGATGCCGCGCGACTTGCCGTAGTGCAGCACATGGGTGAGCAGCAGCGTGCCGTAGCCGCGACCCTGCCGATCGGAGGCAACGACCAGTGCGAACTCTGCCTGCTCGAAGCCGGGATCGGCGGCGAGCCGTCCCACGCCCACGAGCGTCTCGCCATCGAGCAGCAGGAACGCCATCTCGCGGTCGTAGTCGATCTGCGTCAGGCGCGCCGCCATCTCGTGCGTGAGTTCGCGCAGCGGCCCGAAGAAGCGCATGCGCACGTCCTCCGGGGTCAGGTGGCGCGTGAAAGCCTGGATCAGGGGCTCGTCGTCCGGACGGATCGGGCGGATGCGAAGCCGCTCTTCGCCGTGACGGACTTCCGTTTCGAGTTCGACCGGATAGGGCCGAATGGCAAAGCGTGCCGCCCGCTCCTGCCCCGCCTTGGGCGCAGCAATAACGATGCGGGCATCGAGCGCCAGCACGCCGTCGGCATCGGCGAGCAGCGGGTTGACGTCGAGTTCAGCGATCTCGTCGACATCGGCAATGAGCTGCGACAGCCGCACCATGGCCTCGGCAACTGCCCCGCGCGCGGCAGGCGCCCGGTCGCGATAGCCGCGCAGCAGCCGGTCGACGCGGGTGCGGTTCAGCGCATCCTCGGCCAGCACGAGATCGAGCGGCGGCAGGGCGAGCGCCTTGTCGTCCACCACTTCGGCGGCGACGCCACCATGACCGACCAGCAGGATCGGCCCGAATACCGGATCCTCGGCGGCACCCAGGATCAGTTCGACCGCGTGCGGCCGCTTGATCATGGGCTGCACGACGAAGCCGTCGATCCGGGCCTTGGGCGCCTTCACCAGCGCATTGCCAGTCATGGTCCGCACGGCATTGACGACCGCCTGATCGGAGGCGAGGTCGAGCGCCACGCCGCCGACGTCGCTCTTGTGCGTGATCTGGCGCGACAGAATCTTTACCGCGACCGGAAAGCCGATTCGCACCGCGGCGGCGGCGGCTTCGGCTGCGTCCAGCACGACCTCGGTCGGCACGACGGGAATGCCGTAGGCCGCCAGCACCCGCTTGGCCTCTGGTTCAGTCAGGATCGAGCGCTTGTCCGCGAGCGCTCCATGGACGATCGCCCTGACCAGCTTCGTGTCGGCGCGCGCGTCGGGCACCGACGGCGGCGTGCGCTGGAGCGCGCGCTGACCGCGACGGTATTGCACGATGTGCATGAAGCCGCGCACGGCGCGGAGCGGCGTGTCGTAGGCCGGCATGCCGGCGGCGTGCAGGACGTTGCGGCCTGCCGCCGCCTGCGGGCCGCCGATCCAGCAGCCGATCACCGGCACCACCTTGACGCCGGCGGCGCCCGCGAGCGCCCGCGCGGCGTCCTCAGACGAGGTGAGCGCCGTCGGCACGTTCATCGCCAGCACTGCGCCCACGCCGCGATCGTCGGCCAGCGCATCGAGCGCCGCGGCGTAGCGTGGACCATCGGCATCGCCCACGATGTCGACCGGATTGCCGCGCGACCACGCCCGCGGCATCTGCTTGTCGAGCTGGTTGAGCGTCTTGGGCAGGAGCGTCGCCAATTCTCCGCCTTCATCGAGCAGGAGGTCAGTCGCGACGATTCCCACGCCGCCGCCGTTGGTCAGGATCGCCAGCCGCTCGGTGCGCGGCGAGATGCCGTAGCCCAGCGTCTCGGCGGCATCGAACAATTCGCCGAGGCCCGTCACGCGCACGAGGCCGGCGCGGGCGAAGGCCGCGTCGTAGACGGCCGCCGAGCCTGCCATCGATCCGGTGTGCGAGGCCGCGGCCTTGGCGGCGGCCGCGTGACGGCCGGCCTTCAGCACGATCACCGGCTTTATGCGCGCTACGCCGCGTGCCGCCGACATGAACTTGCGCGCGTGAGTGATGCCCTCAATGTACATCAGGATGGCGCGCGTCTCGGCATCGCGTGCCAGCATGTCGAGGACGTCGCCGAAATCGACGTCGCTCATGTCGCCCATCGAGACCAGATGCGAGAAGCCGATGCCCTGCGCCGTGCCCCAGTCGGCGAGTCCGGCCAACACCGCGCCCGATTGCGCGACCGCGGCGATCCGGCCACCCTTGAGGTTGCCCGGTCCGAAGCTTGCGTTCAGTCCGATCTTCGGCAGGGCAAAGCCGATGGTGTTGGGCCCGACCACGCGGAGCAGGTGCGGCCGGGCGGCGCGCAGGATCCGACCGCGCCAGCGGGCGTTCGCCACGGCCCCGTCGGCGCCGTTGCCCGGGCCGGCGCTGATTACCACTGCGACCTTCGTGCCGCGCTCGCCCAACTCGAGGATCAGGTGCGGGATGGTCTCCGCCGGAGTCATCACCACGGCGAGGTCGGGCACCTCCGGCAACTCGGCGAGGCTGCGGTAGACCCGACGGTCGCCGATCTCGCCGCCCTTGAGGTTGACGAGATAAATCTCGCCCTGGAAGCCGCCCGCCAGCAGATTGCGGGTTACCGCCGCGCCCACCGAACCGGGGCGCACGCTGGCGCCGATCGCCACGACGGACTTGGGCGCCATAAACTTGTCAAGGTTGCGGGTGGACATCGCCTGGTCCTGTCGCCGACAATTGTGGTGCAGCCATGACAGTGAAGCCGAATGCGAACAAGGTCGAAGCAGTCGCAGTCGAATTGCGACTCGACCGCATCTCGCGTCTCTACAACTCGCTCGACCCCGCGCCCTTCAACGAGAAGGAGCTGGAGGCCGCCGCCGACGAGTACATCGTGGGCTCGGCTGAGGATCTTTCGGGCCGGCCGATACGCCTGGTGATCATACTGCCGCAGGCCGAACTGGCGCGGCCGGAGGCGGCGCATATTCCCGAGGCGATCCGCCACCACTTCGTCCTGCGCGAGCTCACCGAGCTGCGCCGGCTGCGCGCGATGCTGCATCGTGGCCGCATCAGCCTGTTGATAGGTCTCGCCTTCCTCGCCGCCTGCCTGCTCGTCCGCGAGATAGTGACGACATCCGAGACGACGACCACGCGCATCCTCGACGAAGGCCTGCTGATCGTCGGCTGGGTCGCGATGTGGGGGCCACTCGACGTCTTCCTCTACGGCTGGTGGCCGATCGCCGGCCGGCGCCGCCTGTTCGCCGATCTCGCCAAGCTCGACGTCGAACTTCGCCCGCTCCAATGAAACCACGCCTCGGAAGATCGGACCCGGGATGCTGCTGATCGGCGTCAATCGTTCGCCCTACACCCGCCGCGTCGCGATCACGCTGAAAGCCTACGGCGTGCCCTTCGAGCAGCGCGACCTCTCGGGATTCGCGAACCGTGCAGAAGTGCACGCCAGCAATCCGCTGGGCCGTATCCCCGCGCTCGTCCTCGACAGCGGCGAGACGCTGATCGACAGCGGCGCCATTGTCGACCATCTCGACGAGACCTACGGCGGCGACCGGCCGCTGACACCGGCGAAGGGCGCGGACCGGCGTGCCGTCATGAAAGTTGCCGCCCTCATGATGGGCGCCTGCGACAAGGGCCTGCAGGCCGCCTACACGCGCAACCACACGCCGGCGGAAAAGATTCACCAGCCGTGGATCGACGACTGCAATGCGCAGGTCATGAACGCGCTGACCGCGGTCGAAGCGATGATCGACCCGAACGCGCCCTATCTGGTGCTGGGCCGCCTCACCCAGGCCGACATTTGCGCCTTCGTCGCCGAACGCCTCGCGCGCGGCATCGGTCTCGACACCGACGCGCAAACACCGCGGCTTCGCGCGCTCACGAAGAGGTTGCTCGAGGAGCCGCCCTTCCGCTCGACCGAGCCCTGACTAGAGGACGCGCGGACCGTTCATCAGCACGAGCCCTGCGACGATCACGACCGCCGCCGCCACCCGACGGCCACCGAAGGGCTCGCCCAGCAACAGCGTGCCGATCAGGGCGCCGAACAGCACCGAGGTCTCTCGCAGCGCCGCGACATGGGCCATCGGGCCCAGCACCAGCGCATAGATGGCGATGCCGTAGCCGACATTGGCGATCACGCCGCCGATCACGCCGCGATACCAGGTGCGCTTGAGGTGCCCCCACACCGTGTCGGGCCGCAGGATGAAAGCCAGCACCAGCAGCCACGGTCCTTCCAGCACGCAGAGCCAGGCGATGTAGGAGATGCGGTGCTCGAAGGAAGGCCCGGCGGAACGGACGCCCATGCCGTCGGCGATGATGTAGGCCGCGATCGTGATGCCCGTGAGCACGGCAAACAGCGTCGCCAGCCCATGCCGGGCGCCCGGCCGCGGCACGACGTTGCGCAGCGGCATGGCCAGCGCCACCAGCCCGAAGCTCAGCAAAAAGACGCCGACGATGTCCTGGCTGCGCAGCTCCTCGCCGATAAAGCGGCCCGACACCAGCGCGACCAGCAACGGCCCGAGGCCGCGGGCGATCGGATAGGTGTGGCTGAGATCGCCGTACGAGTAGGCTTTCAGGAGGAATGTGTAATAGAGGACGTGGATCAGCACCGATGAGATCAGGAACTTCCACGCCTCCGGCTCGATCATCGGCACGAACGGCACGACGCAGAGGCCCATGACCGTGCCGGTGGTCATGATCACGCCGAACGTCGCCAGCCGGTCCGAGCTGTCGGACTTCAGGATGGCGTTCCACGTGGCGTGCATAAGGGCTGCCGCCAGCAGCAACGCGACGATGAGGGGTTCGACGACCAGGGGGCGCTTTCTTTTCTTGTTACCGTTACATTACGCCCAACCCCGCGCCGTGAGAACCGGCAGCTTGGCAATACGAGGCATGCGATGACAGTAGGAGCCTACAAGGCGGCACGCGAGTTCCTGCTCGCCAACCGCACTGACTACGACACGGCCTATCGCGATTTCCGCTGGCCCGAGATCAAGCATTTCAACTGGGCCCTCGACTGGTTCGATGGCGAACTCGCGCGCGGCCCGCTGGCCAACAAGCCGGCGCTCACCATCGTTGGTGATGGCGCAGCCAGCCTCACCTTCGCCGAGTTGTCGGAGCGTTCGAACCGCGTCGCCAACGGCCTGCGCGCGCTGGGCGTCAGGCGCGGCGACCGCATCCTGCTGATGCTGGGCAACGTGGCCCCGCTCTGGGAGACGATGCTGGCGGCCATGAAGCTCGGCGCCGTCGTCATCCCGGCCACCACCCTGCTCACGCCGACCGACCTCGCCGACCGCTTCGAGCGCGGCCGCGCCCGCCATGTCGTGGCCGCCGCTGGCGAAGCCGCCAAGTTCGCAGGCTTCGACCCGTCGCTGACGCGCATCGCCATCGGTGAGGCGCCGGCCGGCTGGCACTCCTACGCCAAGCTCCTGGACGCGCCGGCGGCCTTCACGCCCGACGGCCCGACCGACGCCGACGAGCCGATGCTGCTCTATTTCACCTCGGGCACCACGGCCAAGCCCAAGCTGGTGCTCCACTCGCACCGCAGCTACCCCGTCGGCCATCTCACGACCATCTACGTGCTCGGCCTGAAACAGGGCGACGTCCACCTCAACATCTCCTCGCCCGGCTGGGCCAAGCATGCCTGGAGCTGCTTCTTCGCGCCGTGGATCGCCGGCGCCACGATCTTCATCGCCAACCAACCGCGCTTCAACGCGCGCATCCTGCTCGACGCCATCGTCGCCAACGGCGTCACCACGCTCTGCGCGCCGCCCACGGTGTGGCGCATGCTGATCCAGGAAGACCTGAAGAACTGCAGGACGAAGCTGCGCGAGGTGCTGGCCGCGGGCGAGCCGCTCAATCCGGAAGTGATCGAGCAGGTCGAGAAGGCCTGGGGCCTCACCATCCGCGATTTCTACGGGCAGACCGAGACCACGACGCAGGTCGGCAACCCGCCAGGCCAGCCGATCAAGCCGGGTTCGATGGGTCGGCCGCTGCCCGGCTATCGCATCCGCCTGCTCGACGCCGACGAGAAGGACGCCGAGGAAGGCGAGATCTGCATCGACCTCGACCAGCGCCCGGCCGCCCTCATGCAGGGCTACCAGCAGGACGACGGCTCGATCGCACCGCTCGAGGGCAAGGTCTATCGCACCGGCGACGTCGCCTCACGCGATGCCGACGGCTACCTGACCTACGTCGGCCGCGCCGACGACGTGTTCAAGGCCTCCGACTACCGCATCAGCCCGTTTGAGCTCGAAAGCGTCCTGATCGAGCATCCGGCCGTCGCCGAGGCAGCCGTCGTGCCGGCGCCCGATGCGATGCGTCTCGCGGTCCCCAAGGCCTACATAACCCTGACGGCCAGCGGCAAACCCGACCGCGCCACGGCGCTCTCGATCTTCCAGCACCTGAAGGGCCGCCTCGCCCCGTTCAAGCGCGTGCGCCGGCTGGAGTTCGCCGAATTGCCCAAGACCATCTCCGGCAAGATCCGCCGCGTCGAGCTCAGGCGCAGCGAGGAACAGCGCGCCGCCGCGAACCAGCGCGGTCCGGGCGAATTCCGGGAAGAGGATTTCCCCGAGCTAACGAAGGGCTAAATCGACGAAACTGTCATCCTGAGCGCAGCGAAGGATCCTTCGCTGCGCTCAGGATGACAGAAATCGCAAACAGGTTAGAATACCGCATGCTCCTCCTGATCGATAACTACGACAGCTTCACCTACAACCTCGTCCATTTCCTGGGCGATCTCGGCGCGACGTGCGTCGTGCATCGCAACGACCAGATCACGGTCGAGGAAGCGATGGCGCTGAAACCCGCCGGCATCGTGCTCTCGCCCGGCCCGTGCACGCCCAACGAGGCCGGCATCTGCATGGATCTGATCCGCGCCGCCGCGAAAGAGCAGGTACCGCTGCTCGGCGTCTGCCTCGGCCATCAGGCGATCGGCCAGGTGTTCGGCGGCCATGTCGTGCGCGCGCCGCAACCGATGCACGGCAAGCTGTCGGGCGTCGACCACAAGAACCAGAGCGTGTTCGAGGATGTGCCCTCGCCCTTCCGGGCGACGCGCTATCATTCGCTGATCGTCGACCGGAAGGACTTTCCCAAGGAACTCGACGTCACCGCCGAGACCGGCGACATCATCATGGGTCTGCGCCACAAGACGCTGCCGATCCACGGCGTCCAATTCCATCCCGAGAGCATCGCCTCGGAGCACGGCCACAAGATCCTTGAAAATTTCCTGAAGATCGCCGGCGAGCATCCTGGCCAGCAGAAGAAGAAGGCCGCCTGACCATGATTTTCACACGCCGCCTGTTGCTTGGCGCGACAGCGGCGGTGGCCGCGGCGCCCTCCGCCTTCGCGCAGGCATGGCCCAGCAAGCCCATCCGCATCATCGTGCCCTTCCCGGCCGGCCAGGCGACCGACATCCTGGCGCGCGTCATGGCCGACCAGCTCACCAGGGCGCTGGGCCAGCAGGTCATCGCCGAGAACCGTCCCCGCGCCGGCGGCAGCATCGGCGCCGACGTCGCCGCCAAGGCAGCGCCCGACGGCTATACGCTGCTGATGGTCACGATCTCGACCCACGGCATTGCGCCCGCGATCTACCCAAAGCTGCCTTACGATGTGCAGAAGGACTTCGCGCCGATCGCCAACATCGGCCTCACGCCGCAGGTGCTGCTGGCCAGCCCCAAGAGCGGCATCACGTCGGTAAAAGATCTGGTCGCCAAGGCCAAGACGGGCGACCTCAACTACGGCTCCTCGGGCAACGCCTCGGCCAGCCACCTCGCGGTCGAGATGCTGAAGAGCGCGGCCGGCATCAAGCTCACGCACATTCCGTTCAAGGGCAATGCCGACGCCATGATGGCGCTGCAGAGCGGCGACATCCAACTCATGTCGGACGCCATCCCCGGCGCCATCGGACCGGTGAAGACCGGCAAGGCGATCGCCATCGGCATCGCCGACCAGCGGCGCTCGCCCTTCCTGCCCGATCTGCCGACCGTGGCCGAGCAGGGCTACCCGACCGTCGTCGCCGTGGGTTGGATCGGCCTCTCGGCACCGGCCAAGACTCCCGAGCCCATCCTCGACAAGTTGAGCGCCGAGATCATGCGCATCCTCAACGAACCCGAGGTGCTGGAGAAAATGAAGGGCCTGGCCTTCGTGCCCGCCAAGGAATCGCGCCGGGAGTTCGAGGCCTACATCGCCATCGAGAACACCAAATGGCAGAAGGTCGTCCAGGACGCCGGCGTCAAGATCGAGTGATCAGATCTCCCGGACCGCGAGCGTCCCGCTCGCTCATAAGCACGCGAAACGCGCGCGGTCCAGGAGACTCAGATCCGGAAGCGGCGTGAACTCCAGCGCCAACTCGCACTGCTGGAGACGAGCCCCGCCTTCAAGGGATTGTCCTCGATGTACTCGATCGTTCGGGCCAGATGACCCTCATCCCTGATGTACCTGTCGAAATAGTCCTTGTGCCAAAACGGCCCGTCGCGGCCCAGCAGCCCGTTCGCCTCTTTGGCGGTGAACGATTTCCACGAATGCACGATGCCGCCGAGGCTGTGTCCGGCCATCGGTTCTATGACCACGTGCACGTGATTGGGCATGATGCACCAGGCGAGAAGCCGATACCTTTGGCCGTCGAAATGCACGAGGGCCTCTTGGACGAGTCCGGCGACGGCCGGCTCCTTGAGCCAGCACGCCCCGTAACCAGTATCCAGTCTACTGTCGGTCTCGGCGAGGTTGTCAGGCAGCTTCGCCAGGGCTTCCACGACCGCTCGAGGCAAGCTGTCGGCAAGCCGGAAGGTGACGAACTGGATGGTCTCGGCCGAATCGAAGTGCGGCAGATATCCCCGCGAATGCCAGCCCTTGTGGGTCATGATCTTCTGGACCGTGCGCGTCTCGCGCGCTCATGATCATGAGCGAGCGGGACGCTCGCGGTCCGGAAGATGAAAAATATATTGATATAAATCAATATATTATAAGACATTATTGAAGTTAGTTTGCCACCCCGAACCCCGCCCGGGTGATCGCCTTGCTAATGGCGGCGACGTCGGCGTCGGGCGGGAGGCGCATCTCCCCGCTCTTGAGATCGACGGAGATCGGCGCGGTGCCGGCGCCGGTGGCAGCACGGGTGACGGCCTTTACGCAGCCGTCGCAATCCATGCCGGTGACCTTGAGGATGAGTTCTTGAGCCATGTGATATAGCTAGCCGGCCGCCGGCCCGGCCGGCAAGAGGCAAAATCTGGTCTGGGAACTGACCTGGGAGTAGTGGTGAGCGGCGATATCGACGATTTTCGCGGCCTTCTGGCCAAGGTCGGCAACGGCGAGACGCTGGGCATCGACGAGGCGGAGCGCGCCTTCGACATCATGACCAGCGGCGACGCCACCCCGGCCCAGATGGGCGCCTTCCTGATGGGGCTGAAAGTGCGCGGCGAGACCGCCCAGGAGCTGGCCGGTGGCGCCCGGGCGCTCCGGACCAAGGTGCTGCGCGTCCGCGCGCCCGAGGGCGCCATCGACATCGTCGGCACCGGCGGCGATCACCACGGCACCTACAACGTCTCCTCCTGCTCGGCCTTCGTCGTGGCGGGCGCCGGCGTCCCTGTCGCCAAGCACGGCAACCGCGCCTTCACCTCCAAGTCGGGCGCGGCCGACGTTCTGTCGGAGCTGGGCATCAACCTGGAGCTGCCGATCGAGGTGCTGGAGAAGGCCCTCCTCGAAGCCAACGTGTGCTTCCTGATGGCGCCGCGCCATCACAGCGCCATGCGCAACGTGGCCGGCCCCCGCGTCGAGCTCGCGCCCAACCGCACCATCTTCAACCTGCTGGGGCCGATGTCGAACCCGGCGCTGGTCAAGCGCCAGCTCGTGGGCGTCTTCGACCGCCGCTGGCTAAAACCCGTCGCCGAGGCGCTGGGCCAGCTCGGCCTCGACCGTGCGCTGGTCGTGCACGGCCAGGACGGCATGGACGAGATCACCACCACGACCGCGACCTGGGCCGCTTCGCTAGAAAACGGCAAGGTCAGCGAGATCGAAATCGCGCCCGAGGAGATCGGCGTCAAACGCGCCACGATGGCCGAGCTCAAGGGCGGCACGCCGGCGCACAACGCCGCGGCCATCCACACGGTACTGGCGGGCGAGAAGAATGCCTTCCGCGACATCGTGGTGCTGAACAGCGCCGCAGCTCTCATGGTTGCGGGCAAGGCAACGGACTTGAAGCAGGGCGCCGCGCTCGCGGCAGCCTCGATCGACACCGGCAAGGCGGCCACGGCACTCGCCACACTGAAAAGGATCTGCGCATGAGCGACACACTCGAAAAGATCGTCGCCGACAAGCGCCGTCACGTTGCCGGCCGCATGTCGCAGCGGCCGCTGCGCGCGATCGAGAACCTGGCGCGCGACACCGACTCGCCGCGCGGCTTCGCCAAGGCGCTGAAGGCCACCATCGCCGCGGGCCGCTACGGCCTGATCGCCGAGATCAAGAAGGCCTCGCCCAGCAAGGGCCTGATCCGCGAGGATTTCGATCCGCCGGCGCTGGCCAAGGCCTACGAGCGCGGCGGCGCCACGTGCCTGTCGATCCTGACCGATGGCCCCTACTTCCAGGGCAAGGACGAGTTCCTGACGCAAGCCCGCGCCGCGGTGAAACTGCCGGTGCTGCGCAAGGATTTCATGATCGATCCCTACCAGGTGCCGGAAGCGCGCGCGCTGGGCGCCGACTGCATCCTGCTGATCATGGCCTGCCTCGACGATGCGCTGGCCGCCAACCTCGCCAGCCTGGCGCGCAAGTGGGGCATGGACGTTCTGGTCGAAGTCCACGATGCACCCGAGCTCGAGCGCGCCCTGAAAATCGATGCGGACCTGATCGGCGTCAACAACCGCAACCTCAAGACGCTGGCGGTCGACCTCGCCACGACCGAGAAGCTCGCGCCGATGGTGCCGAAGGACCGCGTGCTGGTGGCCGAGAGCGGCCTCGGCTCACCGGCCGACCTCGCGCGCATGGCCAAGGTGGGAGCACAGGCTTTCCTGATCGGCGAAAGTTTCATGCGCCAGCCCGACGTCGAGGCGGCGGTGCGCGACATGCTCGTGCGCGAGGCGGCGTGAAGAAGAAGCCCTCCTCCAAGGTCCTGAGCCACTTCGACGGCACCGGCAACGCCCGCATGGTCGATGTCGGCGACAAGGAGATCACCGAGCGCGTCGCCGTGGCGCGCGCCAGCGTCATCATGCAGGCCGCGACCCTGAAGCTGATCGCGACCAAGAAAGCCAAGAAGGGCGACGTGCTGGCCGTGGCCCAGCTCGCCGGTATCATGGCCGCCAAGCGCACACCCGACCTGATCCCGCTCTGCCATCCGCTGGCGCTGAATTCGGTCGACGTGAAACTGACGCTCGACCCCAAGCGAAAGGCCGTCGACATCGAGGCGACCTGCAAGCTGAAGGGCCGCACCGGCGTCGAAATGGAAGCGCTGACCGCCGCGTCGGTGGCGGCCCTCACCGTCTACGACATGTGCAAATCCGTCGACCGCGGCATGGTGATCTCGGGCGTAAAGCTCGTGCACAAGTCCGGCGGCAAGTCGGGGACTTACGAGGCGCGATGATGGCGATCCCTCAAGCGGACCGCGGGCCTCCAGGCCCGCCCTTGCATGAGCGGGCCTGGAGGCCCGCGGTCCCCATGAGTTTGAAACGGGAAACCTATGCATGCTGACCGTCCGTGATGCCCATGCCCGCGTCATCGCGGCGTTCGAGGCGCTGCCGTCCGAGTCGATCTCCGTTGCCGACGCGACCGGCCGCGTGCTGGCCACCGCCCCTGCCGCCCGGCTGACGCAGCCGCCGTCGGATCTCTCGGCGATGGACGGCTATGCCGTGCGCGCCGAGGACGTCCCCGCCGTTCCCGCCACGCTCACGCTGGTCGGCCAGGCGCCGGCCGGCGGCGCCTATGATCATGCGCTAAAGCCCGGCGAGACCGTGCGCATCTTCACCGGCGGCCCGCTGCCGATGGGCGCCGATGCCATCGTCATTCAGGAAGACACCAAGGCAAACGGCAACGACATCACCATCCTCGAAGCGCCGCGCCCCGGCCGGCATATCCGCAAGGCCGGCCTCGACTTCGCGGCCGGCGACCAGCCGCTGGCCGTGGGCCGCATGCTCACCACGCGCGATGTGGCGCTGGCCGCCGCCATGAACCTGCCGTGGCTTTCCGTGCACCGGAAGCCGCGCGTCGCGAGCCTCTCGACCGGCGACGAACTCGTGCTGCCGGGCGAGCCCGTCGGCCGCAACCAGATCGTCTCCTCCTCCGGCATCGCCGTCGCCGCGCTGGTGCGCGGCTGGGGCGGCGAGCCCACCCTGTTCGACATCGCGCGCGACGACGCCAAGCTGATCGAGGATCGAATCGCCGCCGGCGCCCAGCACGATCTCCTGATCACGCTGGGCGGCGCCTCCGTCGGCGACCATGATCTCGTTCAGGGCGCACTGAAGGCTCAAGGCTTCGCCATGGATTTCTGGCGGATCGCCATGCGCCCGGGCAAGCCGCTGATGTTCGCCGCCAAGGATCGCGCCCGCGTGCTCGGCCTGCCGGGCAATCCGGTCTCGACCATGGTCTGCGCGCTCCTGTTCCTGAAGCCGGCGATGGACCGCATGCTGGGCCAGGCGGGCGACCTGCCCGCCACAAAGCCTGCGCGCCTCGCGGTCGACGCCAAGGCCAACGACCAGCGCGAGGACTATGTCCGCTCCACGCTCAGGCGGCACCCCGACGGCAGCCTCACCGTGACGCCGCATCCGGTGCAGGACAGTTCGATGCTTTCGGTGCTGGCGGCGTCGGATGCGTTCCTCGTGCGGCCGGCCCACGATCCTGCCCGCAAGGCCGGCGATGTCGTTCGTGTGGTGGATCTCGGGGCGATTCATCCCTTCTGATGGCGCGATCGCTCATCCCGAATACGACGTGGTCACGGCGTCTCATCTATGAACTGATCTACCTGTCGCTCGGCTTCAATCGGACAGCGGTATTCAATGTCGGCTTTGCACCAGCCCAGCCGGACATTCGCGCCAATCCGGCATTCGCGGACCGGCCCAACCAGATTCAGCTCTACGCCGAGATGTTCAATCAGCTTCCGTGGGAGGCAGACCACTGGCGCTCCAGCGACTGTCTGGAACTGGCCGCCGGCTGCGGCGCCGGCTTGCTATACCTGAACACCCGTCATGCGCCGCGGACGTCGGTTGGAGTCGAGCAATCCTATGTCGCGGCATGGCGAGGGCGGCGCCTTGGAGTCGACGTCCGTCCCGGCGACGTGGCGCGGCTCTCCTTCGCAGACGCGTGCTTCGATTGCGTCTTTTGTGTCGACGCCCTGGGCTATTTCCCCGTGGCCGCAGCACTGAAAGAAGCCTTCCGTGTCGTGAGACCCGGCGGCTACCTTCTCCTGGGCGAGACGTTTCAGGGTCCTCCCGAGGAAGCCCAGGCTCACTTTCGCCGGATTGGCGAGGCTGCCGGATTTGACTTCGTCCACTGCCGTGACGCCACCGGCGGCGTTCGACGTTCGCTTCTGGAAGGAAGCAAGAGTTCGGCTTTCGTGCGCAGCTTACCCGCTCTTCTCCGGAACAGCCTCAAGGAGACCCTGTTCCTGGAAGGAAGTGAAAGACTTCGCCTTTGGCAAACAGGTGCTTTCAGCTCCGTCATCATGACCTTCACGAGGTCTTCATCCAGGCGCTGACGCCCGGCGAGACGGTGCGCCTCCTCACCGTCCGTGCGCTGCCGGCAGCGGTTGATCCCAGCCGCCCCTCTCGAGTCGACAGCACAGCCTTGCGGCTGCGCGGCATAGAGCGCGTAATACTGGCAGGGAGCCAACGCCGGGAGAGCGTCCAATGAAGATGTTTGCTGGTCTGATCGCCGCCTGTGCCGCCGGTCTGATCTGGACCGCGGCCCACGCCCAAACGACGGCAAAGCCGATCGCCGATACGGAAGTGGGCATCGAACACGACCCCAGCAACGAGATGGTCGCCAAGGGCAAGACGGACGGCGACGGCAACGTCACCTTCAGCAACCTGAAACCCGGCCGGTATCGGGTCGTGCTCACCGACAAATCGAAGCTCAAGGTTCCGACGCGCGTCACCATCAGTGGAACGGCTGCCGCACCGCGCGTCTCCGAGCCGATTGCAGAGGGCCAGTACGGCAGCAAGGCTTACGCCCTCGGGCCGGACGGCAAATGGATTTTGACGGAGGTCGGTGCGCCAAGCACGCCATCCGGCGGGGCGGCCACAGTTGTCCCGGGAACGATCAAGGTCAAAGTCGAGAGCACCCGCTAAGAGCTTCACGCGTTCGCCTCGGCCCGTGACCTCAGCGCCGCATCACCCTGCCGATGAGGACGGCCGCCGCATCGATTTCCTGCTCGTTCCAGGCAGCGAAGCCGAGGAACAGACCTCGCTCGGTTCTCTCCCCGGTCATATGACGCGAGAGCGGTCGCGCCACAACGCCGGCCCTGGCCAGACGGTTTGCAAGACCGACGTCGTCCCGCCGCGGATCGAGGTGGGCGAGAAGCTGCATGCCACCCGCCGGCGGAACGATCTTCAGGGCGCGGCCGACGGCTGCGTCCAGCGCCTGCACCAGCCGGTCGCGCCGTGCCCGATAGACACGGGTCATCCTGCGGATATGGGCGGCGAAGTGGCCGTCTGCGATGAAGTCGGCCAAAACACTCTGCATCTGAGCTGGCACGATCTGCCCGCTGTGACGCTGAGCCTTCTCGAAGACCTCGACCAGACCGGCGGGCACGATGGCATAGCCGGTGCGGACGTCGGCGAAGGTCGATTTCGAGAAAGTGCCGACGTAGAAGACGCGACCGCTGTCGTCGAGCCCCTGCAGGGCGGCAACCGGCCGGCCGTCGTAGTGGAACTCGCTGTCGTAGTCGTCCTCGACGATCGCTGCCCCGACCGTATCGGCGAACGCCAGAAGTTCGCGTCGTCGATTGATCGGCATCAGCCGACCAGTCGGGTATTGATGCGACGGGGTGACGAAGATCAATCGCGGCCGATCGCGCCGGCCCTTGAACGAGAGGCCGCTGCGATCGAGTCCGATGCCACGAACAACGGCACCGGCAGCCTCGAGTGCTGCGCGCGCGCCACCGTAGCCGGGGCTTTCGAGCCAGGCGACGTCGCCCACGTCGAGCAGGACTCGGGCGATGAGCTCGATCGCCGCCTGCGCCGTCGGCGTGACGATGATCTGCCGAGTTTCGGCCCTGACGCCACGATGCTCGATCAGATGCTGGAGAAGTGCGGCCTGTAGCACGGGCTGGTTCAAGGCCATGGTGGCTCCAGACGCCAGGGCGTTGCGAGCGGCCCGGCGCAGATAGCGCGCCCACAGATCGTGCGGGAACGCGCGCGCATCGGCTAGTCCCGGAGAGAAAGGCCGCGGCTTGCCTTCGTTCGCGAAGGGCCAATCGGCCTTGCGCAGCAGCGCGCCCCAGCGCGACACGCCCAAAGGGATAGGCGATCGGCGCGGCGACGCGCGACCGGACACCAGCTTTGTCTCTGCTGCCGCTGCGACGGTCGGGCGTCGTCCCTGGCTGGCGTCGAGATAGCCTTCCATCGCCAGCTGGTCGACGACGAACGAAACGGTGTTGCGCGACACTCCCAGGCGGCGGGCTAGATCGCGACTGGATGGCAGGCGATACCCTGACGGTAGTGCACCGGTCAGAATAGTTGCACGCAGCTGGTCGTAGAGTTGGCGCGTCAGTGTCTCATCGCTGCCCGGACGCAACTTGAAGTCGATCTGGCCGGAGAGAAGCGTATCCATACTGGCTCTACCATATTTCAATAACTGGAACTTTTATTCGAGCCAGTAGACCGTAGGGTCCGCGGCGTGTCGAGGACAGAGCACGTTCTTTCCCATCGCACGGCGCTGCTGCTGTTCGCCGTCGTCGTCGCGATGTGGGGCTCGAACTGGGTCGTGACAAAGACGCTCGTCGAGAGCGTCTCGCCGCTGTGGACGGTGGCGATCCGCTCCACGATCGCCACGGTGGCGCTGCTTGTCCTCCTGCTGGTGCGCGGGCAACTCATCTGGCCGCGGCGCGGCGACGTCCCGGTCATTCTCGCCGTCGCCATCCTGCATATGGGCGCGTTCTCGACGTTGACCGCCTTTGGCCTGCAATTCGTCCCGGTCGGGCGATCGATCGTGCTGGGCTATACGACGGCGCTCTGGGTCGCTCCCGCCGCCTGGCTGTTCCTCGGCGAGCCCATGACGAGACGACGGCTGGCGGGAATCGGACTGGGCCTCACCGGCCTTGCCACGATGTTCAATCCTCTGGCCTTCGACTGGGGCGACCGGAGCGCCTTGATCGGCAACGGCTTGCTCCTGCTGGCGGCGCTCTGCTGGGCGGCCAACATTCTCTACGTTCGGGCACACAACTGGGTCTCGACGCCGCTCCAGCTCATCTTCTGGCAGGCCCTTCTGGCGACCGCCCTCCTGTCGACGCTGGCCCTGTCGATCGAGGGCGTGCCGAACGTCGTCTGGACCCTCGATTTGGCGGGCTGGTTCCTCTACGCGGGCATCGGCGGCACGGCGCTGGCCCATTGGGCGATGGTGACGGTCAACCGCAGCCTGCCAGCGGTGACGACGTCGCTCGGTCTCCTGGCGACGCCCGTGGCCGGCGTGGCCTTCTCGGCGATTTTCCTCGGGGAGCCTGTCGGTGCCTCCCTGATCGTCGCCATGACAATGATCCTGGGTGGTATCGCGATCGGAAGCATTCCGCGCGGGCTGGCCAGGTCGTGTCCGCCGAAAAGCGGACAAGACCGTGCTAGTCGTTGATCTCGCGACCCGCCCCAGCCCCCACTGATCCCCGGTTTCCCCGGGAAAACTTGACCCTGGAAGAGAACTAAACTAGAACATGTGTCGGGTTTCAGGATTTGTTCCTAAATCCGGTAGGCGTTCTGGGGAGAAGACGGTGCTAACCCGCAAGCAAAACGAACTGCTGATGTTCATCAACAAGCGCCTCAACGACGATGGCGTTTCGCCCTCCTTCGACGAGATGAAGGACGCGCTGCGGCTGAAATCCAAATCGGGCATCCATCGCCTGATCACGGGCCTGGAGGAGCGCGGCTTCCTGCGCCGCCTGGCCCATCGTGCGCGCGCCCTGCAGGTTCTGAAACTGCCCGACACGGCGGCCATGCCGGCCCCCAACGTCATGCCCATGCTCGCTCGCTCCGGCATGGCCGAGCCGCGCGAAGGCTTCGTGCCCCAGGTGGTCCGCGGCGGCGAGCGCCTGCCGCTGTCCGGCGCCATCCAGGTGGCCATCGAGGCGCAGGCGCTCAGCCTGCCGCTCTACGGCCGGATCGCCGCCGGCACGCCGATCGAGGCGCTGCGCGACAATTCTACGACGGTCGATGTGCCCGTGGCCCTGCTCGGCTCCGGCGCCCACTACTGCCTCGAAATCCAGGGCGACTCGATGGTCGACGCCGGCATCCAGAACGGCGACATCGCCATCATCAAGAGCACCGACACCGCCGAGACGGGCGAGATCGTGGTGGCGCTGATCGACGACACCGAGGCCACGCTGAAGCGCCTGCGCAAGAAGGGCGCCTCGATCGCGCTCGAGCCCGCCAATCCCGCCTACGAGACGCGGATCTTCGGACCCGACCGGGTCAAGATCCAGGGCAAGCTGGCGGGGCTCTATCGCCGCTATCACTAGGCCGGCAGACCGATTTGCAGGTTCAGCAGGTTTTTGCTAGTTTTTCTGATAGATTGACGATCAGTCTGTGAGGACGCCCGGCGGAGAGATCCGCCGGGCGTTTTTCGTGGTCCACGCCGGTCGAGACGGGCGTTTCGGAACGGCACACGCATTCGGGAAGCAACCTTCGGGGAATCCGTGCCAAACCCCGGGGCGATTTCTCCGCTGGATCAGGCCGTTGGATCGTGAATTGGGACACCGATCGCGAACAAACAACACCGCTTCAGGCGTGGCACGGAATGGTCCACTTCAGGCGCCCGGCGCCTTCACCGGCGCGGTCTGGCGCATCGAACTGTTGGGGACCCACGGCCGGTCGCCGCGCCGCGCGTTGGCAGTCTCGCGGCGCACGCCCAGCTCGTCGAGCCACAGGGCCTGCGCCCCCTCGCGCCAGGCATCGCGGCGGTCGATGACCAGGCGCGGGCCGCGGCAGCGGCCGCCTTGGGCGTCGACGGTCGAGAGCACGATGTCGGCCGAGCCACAGGCTTCGGCCAGGCGCCGGTCGTCGCTCACCAGGGCGATGCGCCACGGCCCCTTGCGCCAGCGGCAGAGGCCGGTGGCGCAGCCGAGGCCTGCCGCCTGCTCGTCGGCGCTGACGGTCCAGCGTTTGGCGCCGTCCTGGCCCTGGCGCCGCGCCCAGGCGTCGCTCACGAAGCGGTCGGTGCGGGCGGAGGCGACATGGACCATGCCGCGCTCGTCACGGAGGCCCAGCACGCGGCCGTCCTCGCTCATCAGCAGGTCGGGCGCCGGCGGCGGGCCCAGCAGCAGGCCGATCGCCACCACAGGGAGGCCGGCCAGCCGCCAGCGGCGGCGCCACAGGCAGAGCCACAGGCCACCCAGCGTCAGCAGCCACAGGCTGGCGCCGGGCAGCGACGGCACCAGGGTCGCCGCCTCGGGCCAGGACGCCACGTAGAAGGCGATGGCGTTCAGCCCGTCGACACCCCAGCCCATCGGCACCAGGGCGAAGGCTTCGAGGCCGAACGGCATCAGCAGCATGGCGAGCAGGCCCCACGGCATGATCCAGAAGCCGGTGAGCGGTACGCCGACGAGATTGGCGGCAACACCGAGGATCGACACGCGGTTGAAGTGATAGGCGGCGAAGGCACCCGTGGCGACCGAGGCGATCAGCGTCGTGGCGAGGCTCGCGCCCAGAGCCGCCGCGAGGCGCCAGGCCCAGCGGTGGCGCCTGCCTTCGGCGCGCTCATGCAGGCGGCGGCGCCATCCTGACGCTGCCTCCCAGCCGGCGATGAGCGCCACGACGGCGGCGAACGACATCTGGAACGAGGCGCCGGTCAGCGACTCAGGGGCCGCCGCCAGCACGATGACGGCCGACCAGGCGACCAGGCGCAGCGACAGCGCGGTGCGGTCGAGCAGGATGGCGAGCAGCGCGAAGCCCGCCATGGCGCAGGCGCGCTGCGCCGGCACCGGCGCGCCGGCCAGCGCCGTGTAGAAGAGCGCCGCCATCAGGGCGAGCACGGCGGCCACCTTCTTGGCGTCGATGCGAAGGGCAAGCGGCGGGATGAGCGCGATGCCGTAGCGCACGAGGCCCATCACCAGCCCGACCACGAAGACGATGTGCAGGCCGGAGATCGAGAGAATGTGGGCGAGCCCTGAATCGCGCATGGCTTGCGCCACGTCCTTGTTCACCGCGGTCTGCTCGCCCACCAGCAGGGAGGCGACCACGCCGCCGGCCGGTCCAGGTAGGACTTTCAGGATGCGCTCGGTGATATCGGCACGCAGCGCATCGAGCGTGCGCACGAAGCCGGACGGCTTGCCGCGCTCGATGATGGCAGCGGGTGCCAGCGCATAGCCCACGGCGCCCAGCTGCTGGTACCAGGCGACGCGCTGGAAATCGAAGGCGCCGGGCAGCGCCGGGCCCGCGGGCGGCGAGAGGTTGGCGAGGACAAGCAGGCGGTCTCCGATCGTGAGCGGCGGCGCACCCTTGGTAAGAGTGACGCGGACCCTGAGCGGCATCATTTCCGCCGGCGGCACGCCGTTGCCTTTCAGGCGCACCGCCTCGAGCACCACCCGCACGCCGTCGGGCAGGCGCTGGATGTCGGCGATGCGGCCCTCGACGTTGAGGCTGAACAGCGGCCGGCTGAGCGTGGGTGCCGCGAGGCTCGCCGTGCGCCAGGCGACGAGGCCGAGACCGATCGCACCGGCGACGAGACCTATTGCGAGTGCCCTGGCAAAGCTTCCGGCCGGCGCGAAGAATGCCGCCGCGATCGCCCCTGCCCCGACCGCCGGTCCCACCCAGAGGGCGGGCTCGCTCGGCAGTTCGAAATAGACCGCGATGCCCAGGCCCATCGCCACCGGCAGCCACAGCATCCAGCGCCCGCGTTCGGCATCGAGTTGATGGAGGAGCCAGGAGCGCAGGTTTGACACTACAGGGACGCTCCCCTACCTACGGCGCGCTTTTCCGGCCGAAATACGAATCAAGTAGTTTTACTAGCATTTTGTCACTATTTGAGTGACGCCTTGGGTATCTCCACTCGCCAGCAGACTGACTAGCGCTTGATGCGGGACATTGGGGGGAAGTAATTGGCGCATTTAAGGCGCTCAATTGGACGATACAGGCCCAGTCAGCCACATCTTGGAATCGACGGGCAAATTCGCATACCGCGTCGGACCCGCTCAGACGACGAACAGCTCATCGTGGGTCAAGGCAAGGCCGGGGGTAAGCGTCGCAATCTGCATCGCGGCCGCCGCGCCAGAACCGTCGGCATCGTAGCTCAATCCTCCGGTAGCGCTGTTGTAGACGATGCGGTCGTCGGCATCGTGCGCGGCGCTGCCGACGAAGAACGCGTCGGCCGACAGCGGACCGATGGAAAGCGCGGTGAAAATCGCCTGGCTGAGCTGGATGGCGTCCTCGGCGATGTTGAAGTCGAGGAGGCGGTCAACGTTGGTCGTGGCACCGGGCGCGGTGTCGAACACGAATGTGTCGTTGCCAGCGCCGCCTCTGAGCCTATCATTGCCGATCCCGCCGATCAGCGTGTCGCTGCCATCACCGCCGATCAGGTAGTCGTTGAGTTCGTTGCCCGTCAGGGTCAGGCCCGTCGATCCGGCATGGGCTCGCAGGCTCTCAATCTCCTGGCCTGCCGCCAGCGTGTAGCTGACACTGGCATGGACGGTGTCAGTCCCGCCGCCCGGCGCCTCGGTCACCTGGTCAGCCCCGCTGTCGACATAGTACCGGTCGTCGCCGGTGCCGCCGACCATCGTGTCGAT
>CAMDOT010000070.1 GCA_945903635.1 Rhizobium sp. Q54
GGAAATTCACCGGGCGGCCCTTTTTTGTGCCCGAAGCCGCCGCCCAGCCGCGAGAACGGTCCCAGAACGTCAAAGTGGCCCTCGCTTTCGAGGGCCACCTTAACTGCCTGATTTTCCAAAGGAAAAGACCCAATGGTAGCTGGGGGCGGACTTGAACCGCCGACCCCGGCATTATGAGTGCCGTGCTCTAACCAGCTGAGCTACCCAGCCATGGGTGGGCGCTATTAAGCGGTGGGGCCGTGACCTGTCAAGAAAGCCCATCCGCGCAGCCGATCGCTCATTTTTCCGCCATCGACCGCCGGTCCCACAGCCGCACGAGGTAGCCGTCCGGGTCCTGCAGTTCGGCGCCAAAGCCCCAGAAGACCTTGCGCGGACCATGGGTGAAGGCGACGCCGCGCGCCGACCAGTCGGCGTAGGTCGCATCGACATCGTCGACCTGGAACCACAGGGCGGTGCCGTTCGGTGCGGCGCCCGCGCCGGCTTCCCGCAGGAAGATCGTAAAGCCCTCGCTGTCCTGCAGTGCCACGGTGCGCCGCTCGGCGATTTCGAATTCGACCTTGAGCCCCAGGGTCGAAAGGTACCAGTCGCGGGACCGTTCGAGGCCGCTCACCGGTATGTTCAGATGATCGAACTTCATCATGAAACCCTCCGTGTGACCGGGTTGAGCGCACCCGTCAGGCCGTTATCGGCGTGCCATCCATGCCTTCCGGGGACTGACCGAGAAAGGCCAGGATCGTGGGGGCGATGTCGACCAGGCTTGTCGTGCGTCCGATCTCGCCGCGCCCGAAGCCGGGATGCACGAGCGCGAGGAACGGCCGCGTTTCGCCCGGCCCCAACCCACCATGATGGCCGCAGCCGATCTCCGGCGTGCCCTCGCCGTCCTCGACCAGCCAGCGCGTGCCCGGGACGCCGTAGCGGTTCGTCTCGTCGTGACGAGTTGTGTCGACCGCCGCCAGCAGCGTATCGCCGGAGAGTCCGGTGGCAGACAGCGCGTCACCCGTCAGGACGGCACCAGCCCATGGCTCGCGTCGCATACGGGGCAACAGCGCCTCCACGGCAGCCCTCGCCTCGCCAGTCGCATAGATGAGTGCGGAGGTGCCCTGCGACGCCACGCCGACCCGTCCGTCCCGGACCTCGTCCCCAAGACCGTTCCCGGCCAGCCAATCGCCGATATGGACGGAACGGCCGATGGTCTCGTGCCCGTGGTCCGATCCAATCACCAGCAGCGTATCGAAGCGATCCTCATGGGCCTTCACCGTTTCGACGACCTTCGAGACCAACCCATCCGTCACCTCCAGCGCATGGAGATGCTCGGGCGATCCCAAGGCGTCGTGCTGCAGGGTGAGGTCGGGGTTTGCCAGCCAGAGCAAACCCAGCCTGCAATCCGCCGACGGAACGATCTCCGTGCAGAAGCGCGCTGTCATCTCGATGTCGCCCGCGAGATCGTGCGTCACGTCGAGATGGGCTTCTCCGGTGAGCGGCACGCCGCCGGCGCCGAACGAACCGGCGCGATGCAGCACGGTCCCGAAGTGATCCGGATCGAGGAAGTAGGCAGCCCCCGGCGAGACGTTCGAATAGGCGATCTGGCCGCCCGACGACGCCAGCCGCTCGGCCATGGTGGGCACGCGCAACGTCCGCCCCGTGACCCGTCGCATGGTCTGCCGGAAGGACGGCGCGCCTACATTGTGCACGACGAGGCGGCCGTCCTCGACGAGCGCCATCTGGTTGCCCTCAAGCCCATGGCGCCCGGGAAAGCACCCGGTCGCGATGGAGGCCGCGGAGACGCGCGTCACCGAGGGGAACACCGCCCGGTGGTCGCTCGCGCGACAATGCGCGGCCCGCAGCGCCGCGAGCGCGGGCGTATGGGCTTCGCTGATCCATTCGGCTCCGAGGCCATCACAGATGATCAGGATCGCCCTGCGGTGGCGAGGTCGGGTCATGCCGCCATGATAGACGATGACGCGTCCGGAGGTATCGTCATTCCGGCTGGATGCCTGCTTGCGAAACGATCCTGTCGCTCTTCGCCACTTCCTCGCGCACGAATTGGCGGAACTGCTCCGCTGTCGAACCCACGGGAACCGCGCCTTGATCCCGCAATATCGCCTGCACGTCCTTGGCGGCAAGCGCTCCCACCATCCCTTCCCGCAGCCGATCGACGACCTCCTTCGGCGTGCCCTTCGGAACAGCGACGCCGACCCAGGTATTGAATTCGTAGCCCGCGAAGCCGAGCTCGGCCATCGTGGGCACGTCGGGCAGCGCCTCCGACCTCACCCGCGAGGTTACGGCGAGCGCGCGCAGCTTGCCCGACCTCACGAGCGGCACGGCGGGCGGCACGCTGCTCACCGCCATGTCGAGGTGCCCGCCCACGGCATCCTGTACCAACGGGCCCGAGCCCTTGTACGGAATGTGGAGGAACTTAGCCTTCGCCATGCTCGACAGAAGTTCCGCGGCCAGATGCTGCGGGCTGCCGCTGCCGATGGAGCCGTAGCTGACCTGGTCGGGCCTCGCACGCGCGGCCTCGATCAACTCGCCAAGCGATTGCTTTGTCGTGGCGGGCGCCACGAACACCAGGGGAAATGTCGCGATCAGGCTGACCGGCTCGAAATCGGTGCGCGGGTCGTAGCTCATGTTCTTGAACAGGCTGGCGTTGATCGCCATCTCGCTCGCCGCGCCGAACAGCACCGTGTAGCCGTCTGGCGCGCTCTTCGCGACGCTCGCCGCGCCGATCATTCCCGTGGCGCCGGGCTTGTTCTCGATGACGACCGACTGACCGAGCAGCTCCGACAGCCTTTGGGCCATCGCACGCCCAGTGATGTCGGTGCCGCCTCCGGGCGGATAGGGAATGATCAGCTTGACCGGCTTGGAGGGATACGTCCCCTGTTGGGCCAGCGCCGTGAGCGGCGCGAGGGTGAGAAAGAGTGCCGCAAGGCGAAGCTGGTCGCGTCGCGAGATGAACCGTTTGGGGGTGTCATTTGCCATGCCGGCTTTATCCGGACGGCACGTGACGCTGCGATGACAGCGTCCGCTAAACTGCTGCGACTAAGAGGACCGCCGGATAAAACCGCCGCCCAGGACTCGGCTGCCGGTCGCCGCGTCATAGACTACGCAGGCCTGGCCGGGCGAGACGCCGATCTCGGGCTCCGTGAAACGCACCGTGGCGCCTTCGCCTAAAAGCTCGATCTCGGCCGGGCGCAGCGCCTGGCTGGAGCGCACCCGCACCTGCACCGGCACGCGGCCTTCGAGCGCGGGACCGATCCAGTTCAAATCGTAGAGCGCGATGTCCGTCCGGCCGAGCGCAGAACGCGGGCCGACGACAACACGGCGGGCCTCGGGGTCGAGCCGCACGACATAGAGCCGGTCGTTGTCGGTGCCGTCGCGCTCACCCAGGGCCAGGCCGCGGCGCTGGCCCACGGTGAAATGGACGATGTCGTCGTGGCGCCCGACCACCCTGCCCTGCAGATCGACAATCTCGCCGGGTTCCACCGCCTCGGGCCGGAGCTTCTGCACGACGGCGGCATAATCGCCACCAGGCACGAAGCAGATGTCCTGGCTGTCGGGCTTCTCCGCCACCGGCAGATCGAAATGCTCGGCCAGCGCCCGCGTCTCGCTCTTGGGCAGATGGCCCAGTGGAAAGCGCAGGTAGTCGAGCTGCTCCTGCGTCGTGCCGAACAGGAAATAGCTCTGGTCGCGTGCCGGATCGGCGCCACGGTGCAGTTCCGGTCCCGCCTCGCCGCGAACGCGCTGCACATAATGGCCGGTCGCCAGCGCCTCGGCGCCAAGGTCGCGCGCGGTCCTGAGCAGGTCGCGGAACTTCACCGTGCGGTTACAGGCGATGCAGGGCACCGGCGTCTCGCCGCGCGCATAGGCGTCGGCGAAGGAGTCCATCACCTCGCTGCGGAAGCGGCTTTCATAGTCGAGGACGTAGTGCGGGATGCCCAAACGCTCGGCGACCTGGCGGGCATCCTGGATGTCCTGGCCGGCGCAGCAGGCACCCTTCTTGCCGACGGCGACGCCGTGATCATAGAGCTGCAAGGTGACGCCCACCACGTCATAGCCCTGCTCCTTCAGGAGTGCGGCGGTGACCGATGAATCGACGCCGCCCGACATCGCCACCACGACGCGGGTGTCGGCGGGCGCCTTGTCGAGATCGAGAGAATTGCGGGCCATGACGGGGCCTATATAGGCCTCGTCGGCCCCTCCTACCACTGGACGATTGGACCGTCGAATTGGCTATTTATCGGTCACTTGCGGCGCGAGCTGAGCCAGCAAACTGTCCGTGCTCACGGCCTTCGCTGGCTTCTCGCCACTGCCGGACTTGTATCCGATCAAGCTGTACTTCAGCCCGGGATAGTCCTGCCTCCACATTTCTCGGCCGTATTGCATTTGCCGGTGGGTGAGAGTGGCGCTGTAGGGACCCTGAACGACGACAAAGTCGTAGCCGTCCTTCTTCACATGTGTGAGCCCGCGATAGAGGAGATTGCGCGCGATCTGCACTTTCTCGTTGCTGCGCGCGGCAGTGTAAGCACAAGTCGCGTCGTAAGTGGACGACGATACGGAGCGTACGTCGTAAGCGACGCCGGTACCGTTCGAAAACATCCCGCTGAGCTGATTGTCCAAGCTCGTTGCCTGCGAGCAGGCGCCCAGCCCTAAAGCCAAAACCAGAAACGTAAGCCAGCGCATCGCCCCCCCTGAGCCGGTGCAAATACCCGGCGTTGAAGGGAACTATACTAATACACCAATCGAGAGATCAACGAGGACTGCGTATCAACCCCGGGGCGGGTTGGGATCGCGAACGGCCTTGGCAACGCCGTTGCGGTCGTAGACGACCTGGACGCGGTCGCCGGTCTGGACATCGCCGTCGTCGGGCTGGGCGATCTTCAACTGTCCGCCGGTGTCCGTCTGCACGGTCACCTCGATGCCACGCCGGGTGCTGCTGCGGTCGATGGCGGTGCCGGCGATGGCGCCGCCGACCGCGCCCAGCAGACCGCCCACCACGGCGCCGCCCACGGAGTTGGTCGTGGCGGCGCCGATGGCGGCCCCGCCCGCCGCGCCCACGCCGCCGCCGATCAGGGTTCCGTCATTGGCTCCCGAACCGCTGCCGCCGCGGATCGGCACTTCGCGAATGGCGACGACGCGCCCGGTCTCGCCGCGATAGCCGCTGGCCGCCTGCGTATTGACCACACCCGGCTGAACGCCACCGCCGCCATCGCAGGCAGCGAGACCGGCCAGGAGCGCCGCCGACGCCAGGAGGTGGAAAAGCGACTTGCCGACCATCGAACTGCTGTCCCTTAGTTTGTCACTGTGTCCGGACCGCGCGAGGTGTCACGTACGACCTTGGCGATACCCTGCCGGTCCTGGACGACCTGCACCCGATCGCCGAGCTGCACGTCGCCGTCATCCCTCTGCGCGACCGTCATCTTCTGTCCGTCGTCGCGCTGGACCACGACCTCGATGCCACGGCCGCTACCCTGCTGGCCGTCCATGATGCTGCCGGCGATCGCGCCGCCCACGGCGCCGAGAAGCGCGCCGACCAGACCGCCACCGACCGAATTGCTGGTAATGCCGCCGAGAATGCCACCGCCCGCGGCACCGATCATGCCACCCATCAGCGCACCCTGGCCCGAGCCACCACCGCCGGCTCCCTTGAGAGCCACTTCACGGATCGAGACGACCCTGCCGCTGCTGCCCGGCATCACGTTGCCGCCATTGGAAGTAGCTGGCCCTGCCGCCGACGTGTTGACGATACCGGGCTGCACGCCACCCGAGTCGCAGGCGGCCAGCCCACCTGCCAGCAACAGCGGCAGCAGCGATAGGCGGACCCACTTCGCGATCATGACAGCCTCCTGACGGCTACCATCTCCCACGTATTTTCGGCCAAATTACGGCGTGCGGCTAGTCGCGCTCTTCGATCCAGGCGGCCTGGATAGCCTCCAGGATCTTCTCGTTGGAACGGTTGGGATCGTCATCAAACCCAGGCAATTCCATCACCCACCGATGCAGGTCGGTGAACCGCAGGTTGACGTTGTCGATTTCGGGATGCCGTTCCTCGAGCTCTATCGCGATATCGTGAACGTCGGTCCAGCGCAGTTTGCCCGCCATTTGCTCTCCTATTTGTGGCTCTCCTACTTGTCGACCATCATGTTGCGGGTTGCCGCCGGCAGTCGCACCACCAGCCCGTCGAGCGCCTCGCTCATCAGGATCTGGCACCCCAGCCGCGAGGTGTGCGTGAGGCCGAAGGCGAGATCGAGCATGTCCTCCTCGTCCTCGCTGGCCGGTGCGAGCTTGTCGAACCACTCCTTCTCGACCACGACGTGGCAGGTCGAGCAGGCTAGCGAGCCCTCGCACGCGCCTTCGATGTCGACATGATTGCGATGGGCAATTTCCAGCACCGACAGACCGATCGGCGCGTCCACTTCCTTGCGCGATCCGTCTTTGAGGATGAACGTCAATTTCGGCATCGATTGCTCCAGCTACTCGCCGACTCTGCTTTCCAATTCGCCAACCGACAGTCCCGCCAGCGCCTCGCGGATACCGC
Source organism: Rhizobium sp. Q54 (assembly GCA_945903635.1). GTDB lineage: Bacteria > Pseudomonadota > Alphaproteobacteria > Reyranellales > Reyranellaceae > Reyranella. The sequence continues at coordinate 6,536 of CAMDOT010000070.1, forward strand.
GGTCCATGCGCCGCTCGGCGAAGGGCTTGGACAGACTCTCCAGCGCTTCGGCAGCGGCGTTGATCGCGTCACGGTCCTCGCCGGCGATGGCGGCTTCCAGATGCGCCCGCGCACCATCGAGGGCGGCACGCTCGTCGGCCGCGAGCAGGCTCCCATCCTTGGCGAGCGCCGCCTCGAGCGCCAGCAAGTTGCGTCGGGCCTCGACCCGCGCCTCGACGAGCAGGCGCTGCGTCACGTCGGCCTCGGCGTGTTCGAGGCTGTCGTAGAGCATGTCGGCCATGTCGTCGTGGCTCAGCCCATAGGACGGCTTGACCTCGATGCGCTGGGCGACGCCCGTCGTGCGCTCCTCGGCCGAGACCGCGAGCAGACCGTCGGCGTCGACGGCGAAGGAGACCCGGATCCGTGCAGCACCTGCCGTCATCGGCGGGATGCCGGAAAGCTCGAAGCGCGCGAGGCTGCGGCAGTCAGCCACCATCTCGCGCTCGCCCTGGACGACATGGATCGCCATGGCGGTCTGGCCGTCCTGGTAGGTCGTGAACTCCTGCGCCAGCTGCACCGGGATCGGCGTGTTGCGCGGCACCACCTTCTCGACGATCCCGCCCATGGTTTCGAGGCCGAGCGACAGCGGCGTGATATCGAGCAGCAGCGTATCACCGCCTCCAGTCAAAGCCTCCGCCTGGAGCGCGGCGCCCAGCGCCACGACCTCATCCGGATCGATGTCGGTCAGCGCCGGCTTACCTATCATGCCGCCTACTTCCGTCCGCACCAGCGGCAGGCGGGTCGAGCCGCCGACCAGCACCACGCCCTGCACGTCGGATACCGACATGCCGGCATCGATCAGCACGTTGGCCGCGATGTCGAGCGTGCGCGAAATGTACTTGGCGATCATCGCCTCGAATTCGGCACGGCCGAGCGCGTGGAACGACGGCGCGCCCCCGAGTTCGAGTCGCCCCGACGTCTGGTCGCGCTCCGAGAGCTGTTCCTTCATCTGACGGGCAAGTGCCAACGCGGTTTTCACCGTGGCTTCGTCGACCTGATCGGCGATGCCATCCTTCTTGCGTTCCGCCAACATGCGCTCGGCGATGGCGCGGTCGAAATCATCGCCGCCCAGTGCTGTGTCGCCGCCCGTCGCCAGCACCTGGAATACGCCCTTCTCCAGCCGCAGCAGGGAGAAGTCGAAGGTGCCGCCGCCCAGATCGTAGACCGCGTAGAGACCCTCCGAGCCCTTATCGAGGCCATAGGCGAGCGCCGCCGCGGTCGGCTCGTTGACCAGTCGCAGCACTTCGAGGCCGGCCACGCGGGCGGCATCGCGCGTGGCGGTGCGGGCGGCGTCGTCGAAGTAGGCCGGCACAGTGATCACCGCGCGCTCGACCGGCTTGTCGAGGGCGGCTTCGGCCCGCGCACGCAGCGCCTTCAGGATCTCGGCGGAAACCTCGACCGGCGAACGGGCCTTGCCGCCGATCCGCAGTTTCACCATGTCGGTCTGGCCGCTGCCCGGCTCGATCTCGTAGGGCAGGACGCCGGCCACCGTGTGAAGATCGGCGGCGCCACGACCCATCAGGCGCTTGATCGACGCCACGGCATTGCGCGGCTCGTGCGCCATCAAGAGGCGTGCCTCTTCGCCTACCAGCACGCCACCGGCATCGGGATAGGCCACCACCGACGGCACCAATGCCTTGCCGGTATCGTCGTGCAACGCGGCCGGCACGCCATCGCGCGCGATCGCCACCACCGAGTTGGTCGTGCCGAGATCGATGCCGACCGCCAGCGAAGCCTCGCCGGCATGCGGCAGCGGCGTTTCGCCCGGCTCGTGGATCTCCAGCAGACTCATGCCTTCACTCGTTGCAGATTTGTGCGCCTGGCACGCGCTTCCTCGGCGAACTTGTCGAGGTAGCGCAGCCGAAGGAGCGCCTTTCTGATGGCGGCCTTGTCGTGGCGCAAGAACAAAGTACCCAGGCCCGCCAGCGCCTTGGTCATCTCGTCACGGGAACGCACGGCCAATGCATCGACCGCCTCCGGCGTGGCTGCCTCATGCAGCGCCTCGCGTGCCTCCATGGCCTCCATCAGGAGGTCGGGATCGTCGATGGTCTTGCCGTCACCCGGCAGCTCGACGCCGTTCAATCCGGCGAGATAGACGGCGCGCGACAACGGATCCTTCAACGTCCGATAGGCGTCGTTCAGTCCTGCCGCTTCGGTCGAAGCCTTTGCCCGCTCGTCGGGCGGACGGCCGACGAAACGATCAGGATGCCACTGCCTCTGGGCCGTGAAATAGGCCCGGTCGAGCGTCGCGGGCTCCAGATCGAGCGCCGCCGGCAATCCCAGCCGCGCGAAATGATCCATGACAGGTCTTCAGACGTGGAAGGATTCGCCACAGCCGCAGCGGCCCTTCTCGTTCGGGTTATTGAACACGAAACCCGACTTCAGCTTCTCCTCGACGTAATCCATCTGCGTGCCGATCAGGAACAGCGACGCCTTGGGATCGATCAGCAGTTTCACGCCGGCCGTTTCCACGACCTCATCCATCGGCTGCTGGGCCTCGGCGAATTCGAGCGTGTAGCTCATTCCCGAGCAGCCCTTGCTGCGCACGCCGATGCGGATGCCAACCGTCGGCTTTTCGCGGCCGTCGATCAGCGCCTTGACGCGCTCGGCGGCGGCCGGCGTCACCGACATCACCTGCGGCCGCGGCCGGCGGACGCGCGGCGCGGCGGCGGGAGCCGGTGTCGCCGCAGCGACGGGCTGGGAGGTTTCGGTGGTCGTGCTCATGACGCTCTACTCCGAACTCTTCGGCTTCTACTCAGCGGCTGACTACTCGGCGGCTTCCCGGGTTTCGTCCTTCTTCGACGCCTTGGCGCGATAGTCGGCAATCGCCGCCTTGATCGCGTCCTCGGCCAGGACCGAGCAGTGGATCTTCACCGGCGGCAGCGCCAGGTGCTTGGCGATGTCGGTGTTCTTGATCGTCTCGGCTTCGTCGATAGTCTTGCCCTTGACCCACTCGGTGACGAGCGAGCTCGACGCGATCGCCGAGCCGCAGCCGAAGGTCTTGAACTTGGCGTCCTCGATCAGCCCGTCGGGACCGACCTTGATCTGCAGCTTCATGACGTCGCCACAGGCCGGAGCTCCCACCAGACCGGTACCGACATCCTCGGCGTTCTTGTCGAGCGAGCCGATGTTGCGGGGGTTCTCGTAGTGATCGAGCAACTTTTCGCTGTAGGCCATGACACTCTCCTCAAATCTTCCTCAAGCCCTCGGTTGGCTCAGTGAGCCGCCCATTCGATGGACTTGATATCAATTCCTTCCTGGGACATTTCCCAGAGCGGACTCATTTGGCGCAGCTTGGTGACGTGGTGCACCAGCTCTCCGACGGCAGTATCGACTTCATGCTCGGTCGTGAAGCGGCCGAGTCCGATGCGCAGCGACGTGTGTGCCATCTCCTCCTCGACGCCCAGCGCGCGCAGCACATAGCTGGGCTCGAGCGAGGCCGAGGTGCAGGCCGAGCCTGACGACACCGACAGGTTCTTGATACCCATCATCAGCGACTCGCCTTCGACGTGGGCGAAACTGATGTTGAGATTGCCGGGAATCCGCTGATCGAGGTCGCCGTTGACGTAGATCTCCGGCAGCTTGGCATTCAGCCCCTTCAGCATGCGGTCGCGCAGCTTGGTGAGGCGCACGGCCTCCCCGTCCATTTCCTTCATGCAGATCTCGGCGGCTTCTCCCAAGCCGACGCAGAGCGGCGTCGGCAGGGTGCCCGAGCGGAAACCGCGCTCCTGGCCACCACCGTGGATCATCGCCGCCAGCCGCACGCGCGGCTTGCGGCGGACATAGAGCGCACCGATGCCCTTGGGGCCGTAGATCTTGTGGCCGGAGATGCTCATGAGGTCGATGTTCATCGCCTCGACGTCGAGCGGGATCTTGCCGGCGGCCTGGGCGGCGTCGGTATGGAAGAAGGCGCCCTTCTCGCGGCAGATCTTGCCGATCTCGGCCAGCGGCTGGATGACGCCAATCTCGTTGTTCACGGCCATGATCGAGACGACGACCGTCTTGTCGGTGACCGCGGCACGCAGGACATCGAGATCGACCAGGCCGTTCTGCTGCACCGGCAGGTAGGTGACGGTAAAACCCTCCTGCTCGAGATGGCGGCAGGTGTCGAGCACGCACTTGTGCTCGGTCACGGTGGTGACGATGTGGCTGCGCCGGTCCTTGTAGAAATCGGCCACGCCCTTGATGGCGAGGTTGTTCGATTCGGTGGCGCCCGAGGTGTAGATCACTTCCTTCTCGTCGGCGCCGATCAGCTTGGCGAGCTGGGCACGCGCCTTCTCGACACCTTCCTCGGCCTCCCAGCCGTAGGAATGGCTGCGCGAATGGGCGTTGCCGAACTTGTAGGTGAAGTAAGGCATCATCGCTTCCAGGACGCGCGGGTCCATCGGCGTCGTGGCCTGGTAATCGAGGTAGATCGGCTGGTCGTTGCGCCGAATCTGGGCAATGGCGTTCATGCTAACCCCTTGAAAATCCTAGGCCGCCTGGGCGTGACCTATATCCGAGTATCCTACTCGGGTATATAAGTCCCGCCACGCGGCGATCAAGCGTTCAATATCGTCAAAACAGGTATTCCAGCCGAAGCTTATTCTGAGCGCCGTCTCGGCCTCGGCCGGCTCCACACCCATGGCCAAAAGGACCGCTGAACGTGTCACCTTGCCCGAGGAGCAGGCAGCCCCCGCCGACACACAAATGCCGGCCAGGTCGAGGGCCATGACCTGGGTTTCCGCCCGCACGCCCGGCATCGAAATGCAGGTCGTATTGGGCAACCGATCGGCGCCCGCACCATAGACTTGAGCCGTCGGCGCGATCTCGAGCAGCGCCGCCTCCAGATGGTCGCGCCACTCGGTCGTGGCCAGTCCGCTCCGCGCTTCCGTCGCCGCGATGCCGAAGCCCGCGATGCCTGCCACGTTTTCCGTTCCGGCGCGGCGATTGGATTCCTGGCCTCCGCCGAGACGATCCGGCACGAATGGCGCGCCGCCGCGCACGACCAGCGCTCCGATCCCGGCCGGGCCACCGAACTTGTGGGCCGACAGGCTGAGATAATCGACGCCGAGGCCGCTAAAATCGACGGACACCTTCCCCGCGCCCTGCACGGCGTCGCAATGCACGAGCGCGCCGGCGGCGTGCGCCACGCGCACGACATCGGCGATAGGCTGCAACACGCCGGTTTCGTTGTTGGCGAACATCACCGACACCAATGCCGGCTCGTCGGATGCCGCCAGGCTCTTTTCCAGAACGCCAAGGTCAACGATGCCGTTGCCTTGGACCGACAAGATTTCCATGCCGGTGGCCGCCTTCAGCACGCTGTCATGTTCGACGGCCGAGACCAGCATGCGCCTGCGGCCCGCGCCGGCGAGGGCCGAATTATTGGCTTCCGTCCCACCTGAAGTGAACACGACTTCCGACGGCCGCGCCCCGATCAGTGCCGCCACCTGCCGGCGTGCCGAGTCGACGCGCGCCCGCGCAGTGCGGCCGACGCGGTGTACCGACGATGGATTCCCGCCCGCCCGCAACGCTTCCACCACGGCATCGAACGCCGCCGGCCGAAGCGGGCTGGTGGCGTTGTGATCCAGGTAGGTAAAGGCGTCGGGCATCGAGCGGGTCTCGCTAGCTGGCGGCGGCCATCGAGTCAGATTTGACGGGCCCGGGAGCCTCGCTGAGGCGCGACACGAGGCGACGCTCCAGAACGTCCAGCAATGTCACGGAGCTCAGGAAGGCGTGGATCTGGTTGCCGAGTTCCTCCCACAGATCGTGGGTAAGGCACTTACTGCGATCGGCCCGGCAACCGGTCTCACCCATTTCGGTGCAGCGCGTGGCGCTGATGGGCTCGTCGACGGCCAGGATGATCTCGGACACCCTGGTCTCGGCGGACCCGTGGGCAAGGCGATAGCCACCGCCCGGCCCGCGCACGCTCTTCACCAGGCCGGCACGCCGCAGCCGGGCAAATAGCTGTTCCAGATAGGATAGAGAGATTTCCTGTCGGGCCGCGATATCCGACAGAGAAACGGGTTTGGCCTGCGCATGACGGGCCAAATCCACCATTGCCATAACGGCGTAGCGTCCTTTGGTGCTGAGCTTCACAGCATCCTCCTCGTGCCGGCGTCTGCCGGCCTTCGTGACAGAATGCCTAAAGGTCTTGAAAACCAAGGCATTACTAAGATATTCCAAGCCCCGATATGGGATCTGGGGAAAAACCAACTCGTAGGGTAGGATTTAGTAAACCCGAGTAGTTTGGTCAAGTATCAAGATTCCCCCCAATTCAGTGCACCTTTCGGCGCCGACGGCGGCCGACATGGGTGAAGGACCGGAGCCTCAATGCCTGATGTGATGTTTACTGGCCCCGAGGGTCGCCTTGAGGGCCGCTATCACCAGAGCAAGGAAGAGCACGCCCCGATTGCACTGATCCTGCATCCCCACCCGCAATACGGCGGGACGATGAACCACAAGGTCGTGTTTTCGCTGTTCCATGTCTTCGTGAACCGGGGCTTTTCGGTGCTGAGGTTCAACACCCGCGGTGTCGGCCGCAGCCAGGGTCGCTTCGACAACGGCATGGGCGAATTGAGCGACGCCGCCGCCGCCCTCGACTGGCTGCAAAGCATGAATGCCGACGCCAAATCATGCTGGATCGCCGGCTACTCGTTCGGCGCCTGGATCGGCATGCAGCTTCTCATGCGCCGACCCGAGATCGACTGCTTCGTCTCCGTGGCACCGCCGGCCAACTCCTACGACTTCACCTTCCTCGCCCCCTGCCCCGCCTCGGGACTGATCGTGGGAGCGGAAAGGGACGAAGTGGTGCCACAGGCCGACATCCAGAAGCTGGTGGCGCGGCTGTCGCTGCAGAAGGGCATCACCGTCGAGTCGCGGACCGTGAAGGGCGCCAACCACTTCTTCCACGACTCCCTCGACAAGCTCGCGGTCGATGTCGACAAGTATGTCGCCAAGAGCCTGCTCAACCCGCCGGGCCGGGCGACGAGCAACAAGGAACCCTGACCGCCTCGGACGGGCTAAGGCTGATGAAGCCGCCCCCCGGTCAACGGCCGGGGCACGCCTGTCGTCGTCGGAAAGGTAATCGGCAGGCCCCGTAGCGAGCGCACGGCCAGGAAGCCAAATGCCTGGGCCTCCAGTGCATCGCTGTCCCACCCGAGATCGGCCCCGGTCACGACCTTGCCGCGCGTTTCCGCAGCGATTGCCCGCAGCAGCGTCGGATTGCGCGCCCCGCCGCCACAGATCACCCACTGCGCCGCGGGTGCCGGGAAATGCCGGGCCGCGAGCGCCAGCGCGCGAGCGGTGCCGGCTGTCAGCGTCGCGGCGCCGTCGGCTACCGCTAGTCCTTCCGCCCATGCATCGCTGAAATCGCCGCGATCCAGCGACTTGGGAGGTATTTGCGCGAAGAACCGATGCTCGCTGAAGTGCCCCAGCCGCGTACGGTCGACGGTGCCCGTCGCGGCAAGCATGCCATCGTTGTCGTAACGCTGCCCGGCATGACGCGCGCACCAGTCGTCGATCGGGCCGTTGCCCGGGCCGGTATCGAATGCCAGGAGCGAATCGTCCGCGCCCACCCACGTGACATTGGCAACACCACCGACATTCACCACCGCCAGCGGTCGCGGCAGATCGCGCACGAGGGCCGCATGATAGACCGGCACCAGCGGTGCGCCCTGCCCGCCCGCCGCGACGTCGGCGGCGCGCAGATCGTTGATGACGCGTACGCCCAACGAACGGGCGAGCGCCGCGCCATCGCCGATCTGCCAGGTGAAGCACCGTTCCGGGCGATGGGTGATCGTCTGGCCGTGGAAGCCCACGAGGTCGATGGTTGAAAGCGCGATGCCGTGTTTCGCCGACCAGCGCTGGACAGCCGTCACATGCGCCTCCGTCACCGCGCACTCGGCGGCGCGGGTCGCATCAGAAGCCTGCTCGGCGCCAAAGACGGCACGTATCGTTTGCCGCACGTCGTCTGCATAAGGGACTGTCAGGCTCGGCCCGAAGGACGCCACGCGCTCGCCGTCGGTCTCGATCAGCGCCACGTCGACACCGTCGACCGAGGTGCCGCTCATCAGGCCAAGCACGCGTAGGAAAGATGAAGCCATTGGCGGAATGTGTTACACCCCGGCCCCTTCCAGGACAACGCAAGTCGAGCGGCGAGATGGCGAACTTCAAGTCGGATTTCATGCGGATCGTGCACGAGCGCGGGATGGTGCATCAGTGCAGCGATGCCACGCGGCTGGACGAGATGCTGTCGAGCGGCATCCGGACGGCCTACATCGGCTTCGACTGCACGGCCGACTCGCTGCATGTCGGGTCCTTGCTGCAGATCATGATGCTGCGCTGGTGGCAGAAGACCGGTCACAAGGTGATCGCCCTGATGGGCGGCGGCACGACCAAAGTCGGCGACCCATCCTTTCGCGACGAAGCACGCCCCCTGCTCACCGACGAGCAGATCGACATCAACATGCTGGGCATCAAGGGCGTTTTCTCGAAGTATCTGACGTTCGGCGACGGGCCGACCGATGCAGTCATGGTCAACAACGCCGACTGGCTGGATAACCTGCTCTACATCCCGCTGCTGCGCGACGTCGGCCGTCACTTCTCGGTCAATCGCATGCTGACCATGGATTCCGTGAAGCTGCGGCTGGAGCGCGACCAGCCTCTGACCTTCCTCGAGTTCAACTACATGATCCTGCAGTCCTACGACTTCGTCGAACTGCACAAGCGCCACAAGTGCATCGTGCAGATGGGCGGCTCCGACCAGTGGGGTAACATCGTCATGGGCGCAGATCTCGGCCGCCGGATGGAAAGCGCCGAACTGTTCGCGCTGACGACTCCGCTCATCGCCACCTCGTCGGGGGCGAAGATGGGCAAGACCATGGCCGGCGCGGTCTGGCTGAACGCCGAACGCGTATCGGCCTACGACTTCTGGCAATACTGGCGCAACACCGAGGATGCCGATGTCGGTCGCTTCCTCAAGCTCTTTACGGAGTTGCCTCTGCCCGAGATCGCCCGGCTCGAGGCGTTGAAGGGCCAGGAGGTCAACGAGGCGAAGAAGATTCTCGCCACCGAGGTGACTCGTCTCGCGCACGGCACCGCGGTGGCCGAGCTTGCCGCCGAAACCGCGCGCCGCACCTTCGAGGAAGGCGCCAAGGCGGACTCGCTACCGACGATCGACGTGCCGCGTGCGCGATTCGCCGGCGGCATCCCGGCTTTCGAGCTGCTGCACGAGGCGGGTCTCGTCGAAAGTCGCAACGAGGCGCGCAAGCTGATCAAGGGCGGCGGCGCCCGCCTCAACGACAAGCCGATCACCGGCGATGCGGCGCTGGTCGGCGAGGGCGATCTCGACGGTTCGGGCACGCTGAAACTGTCGGCCGGCCGCAAGCGCCATCTGCTGGTGCGCGCCGTCTAGGGCGCCCGATCCACTTCCCTGTTCGGCGCCACGGGCGTGCTGCCGTCGGCCGGCGCATTGAAGATCTCGCGCAGGGCGCCAGGCGTCACCGCCGACATCATGCTCACATTGCTCTTCAGGTCGTCGAACGGGCCTTCGAGGCTGTAGGAGATCGCGAACAAGCCGCCATCCTTGCCGCCGGTGAGCAGCGGTCCGAGCAACGGCACGTTCGACAGCAGATTGTTGAGCGCGAACGCCGGCACCACCACGCCGCGCAACTGCGCGGTCTCGCTTCCGAGATCGAGCCAGCCCTGTGTCGTGAGGCCGATCGAGCGACCGCTGGTCCGGCCATTCCGGATATTGATGCGGTCGGCGACCTTGTTGACCCTGGCTTCGAGGCTGTCGAACTGCTGCGTGGCATCACCGGCGCGGCTGAGACCCTCGATGGCGGAGTTCAGCGTGCCGACCCCGGGGCGCGGTGTCACGACCTGGAGGCGGTAAGGTCCAACCTTCAGGAAGCCCTCGAAGGGCGGATCGGGCCACAGGTCGTTGAACTGGCCTTCTATGTGGAGGTATCCGCCGGCCAGGCCGTCCATCCAGCCGGCGTCCTTCAGCAACTGTCCGAAGTCGGCGACATAGAAGAAGAAGTTCCGGTTCTTGCCCGCCGGCGTAAGACGGAAGGTCGAGCCCTTGCCGCCGCCCAGCGTCATGTCGGCCGAAGCAATGCGCTCGCCCGTGAGATCAAGCCGCCCGTTGAGGTAACCGAGCGTGCCGTGCTTCACCAGGATCTGATCGACGTGCACCGTGAGCTTTGTGCTGGCATGCGATGCCGCCGCGGCGCCGGCCGGTTCCTTCTTGGCAAATTCGTCCCGTGCCTTGAGCATGTCACGCACGCGCTGCAGTTCCACGACCTTGCCTTTGACGTTTACCGCGACGCCGCCCGGCCCGCGCTGCCAGTCGATCGCGACGTCGGTCTGGCCGATCTTCAATTGCTGCACGCTGACCTGCTGCACCGCATTGTCGCCGGAGAACTTCACCTGCCCCTTGCCCTGCAGGCCGTCGCCGCGAGCATCGAAGTCGGCCGTCACGAGTTTGCCACCGACCGCAAGCTTCAACGCCATGGTGGCCAGGGCATCGGTCCCCGGATTCTTCGTCCAGAGCAGAGGTTGGATCGCGAGCTTGGACGCCTTCAGATCGAACCGGCCGGTCACCTCCCCGGTGCCATTCGGCGCGACCTGATACTGCAGCGCGATGCCGATCGGTCCGGTCACGTAGGGTTCAGGCGAGGGAAATCCCGCCTTCGCCACGAGGGTGGCCGGCACTGTGCCCTTCAACTCGTAGCGCCGACGGAAGGGCGCCTTGGCGGCGTAGAGTTCACGCCATCCGATCTCCACGGCATGGCCGTCGAATTTCCCGCTCCCGGTCACGCTGAGTTCCGAGCCGCCATACTTCACATGCCCGACGGCATCGCTGAGATCGACATCTCCCAAAGCGTTCTTGAGCGAAAAGGCGCGAAGCGCCGCGTCGACCCGGACATCGATGTCGGCGACGGCGAGGGCGTCGATCAAGGGAAAAGCGAGTCCGATATCGGCGGATACTTCGCCCCCGACCCGCCTGTAGTCATAAAGCACATCTTTCGGCAATCCGAGCGCCGGACGCGCCAGCAACTGGGCGACCCTGGCCGCTGGCCCGGCGACATTGAACCGCATTTTGGCCTGGGGCACTTCGGGGCGGTCGATATCCAGCAGGTCGATCGTCCCACCGGTCAGGCGCAGTCCGACCGCATTGCCACCGGCGACGTCGAAATGCAGCGTTCCGTTCTCGAAACGAGCTTTGCCCGACACGGCCTGCAATTCGGGCATGTGCGGCATGTAGCGAACGGTCATGCCGCGGTAGTCCATGAGACCGACAAGGCGATCGACCTTGAGCTCGGACATGTCGTTGCCCGGTGCGCTCAGCGCAAACTCGGCAGCGAGATCGACATCGCCATTGCTGAGATTGGTGTGCGCCCATTGTCGCCCGCCGGGTGAGAATTCAAGCGGCCAATAGTCGACCAGCCGGCTGACGGGAATCTTTCGAATGTCGACGCGTCCCGTGAAGGTCTGCCCTTCGGGCCTCTTGACGCCGATGCCGCTGAACGAGACCGCCGCCGCGCCGAAATCGAACTCGATCTTTTCGATCTTGGCGGTATGAGAGGCGGCGTCCACCGTGACCCGGGCAACGACGGAGCGCACCTGATGAGTAGCCGTCAGCATGCCGGGAAGCGTGATCGTGCCGTTGCCGCCATTGATGTCCAGTTCGACCGTCTTGACCTCGCCGCCGCCGGTCGCCTCGACACGCAGCCGGCCGGACAGCGCGATATCGATGCCGCGCAGTAACTTGGCGTCGGGCGACAGATCCGCAAACATCGATGGCTTCAGCCCTTCGAGATTGGCCTCGACGAAGACCCGGCTGCGATCGCGCGAGTAAAACCCCGACAGGGAAACGTCGATCGGCTCGCCCCCGCTGCTGAAGCGGGCACTGGCGACGATGACAATGCCGCTTTCATCGCGCGTGAGCCGGGCAGTGGCGGCTGGCGCCGTCCACGACACGCCGCTCGTCAGGTCGCGCACCGTGACGCGCGCGCGCTGAACCAGCACGGTGTCGAGCTGGCCGAGCAATGAATTCGGGTTGGGTTCGGCCAGCAGCTGATCGATCAGCAGATCGACCACTTCGCCCTGCTCGTGTGTATCCGGACGAGCCAGGACACGACGCAGCATGCCGCCGTCGCGGGAAATGTCGCCATCGAGGGTCGGCTGGTCGACGATGATCGACGTCGGCAGCAACTTGCCGCGGATGACGCTGCGCGGCTCAAAGGAGAGCGCCACGCTGGGTGCCGTGGCGATGGTTTGCCCGGTGGCGCCGCTGATCTTGAGGCCGCTCAGTACCAGCCGAATGGGCTCTCTGAGGCCGCCCCACTCGGCATAGATGCGGTCGGCATGGACCGTGACCTTGGCATCGGGCACGTCGAAATCCTGCGCCAGTCGCGACTTGAGAAAATCGAGATCGACCGGCCCGGCCATCAGGCGAAGTGCTGCGACGGCAACAAGCACCCCCACGCCGATGACGAAACCGGCGACGACACGCAAAGCGACGCGATAGACTCTTCTGAGCAACGATCGATACTTCCAGGTTCTTGACGACGACATCAGCCGCAGGCAAGCGTGCCGCGGCGTTCCCACAACTTACCCGACCCCCACAACCCATGTCTTGGCTTTCGACCGCTCGCCTGCCACGCCCGCACGATCTGGAGCGGCGGGCCGTCGCGTGGGCCCGGTGGTGCGAGAAAGCCGAACGGCCCGACGATCCGGAGGCTGCAGCGCTGCTGGACGCCCTGTTCGGCAACAGCCCGTACCTGACGGAGACAGCCCTACAGAACACGGTTTTTATGACCGATCTGTGGCGCGAGGGCCCGGAGTCCATCCTCGCCGGCCTGGCCGTCGAGCTTCGCGCCGTGCGCGCGACGGCGCTCGAGGGGGCGCTGCCCGCCGCCATCGCGACCGCGCTGCGTCGTCTCAAGCGTCGCGTGGCGCTGACCGTCGCCGTCGCCGACATTGCCGAGGTCTGGCCGCTCGAGAAAATCACCGGCGCGCTCGGCGATTTCGCGTCGGGCTGCCTCGACGCGTTGACCGACTCGATCCTGCTCCAGCTCGCGCGCGACGGTCAGCTCGCGATCGGCACGGAGCCCGAGGCCGCCAGCTTCACCGTGCTCGGCATGGGCAAGCTCGGCGCCGGCGAGCTCAACTACTCGAGCGACATCGACCTCATCCTGCTCTACGACCGCGACGCGCCCGCACTTGCCGGCAATGACCAGATCTTGCGTCACTTCGTGCGCGGCGCCCGCCTGCTCGTGCAGTTGATGTCGGAGACCTCGGCCGACGGCTACATCTTCCGCACCGATCTCCGGCTGCGCCCCGATCCTGGCTCGACGCCGCTCGCCATGTCGGTCCAGGCGGCCGAACTCTATTACGAGAGCGTCGGCCAGAACTGGGAGCGGGCGGCCATGATCAAGGCCCATCCGGTGGCCGGCAACCGGGCCGTGGGCGCGGCCTTCCTCGCCGACATGCGTCCCTACATCTGGCGCAAGCATCTCGACTTCGCCGCGATCCACGACATCCACTCGATCAAGCGCCAGATCGACGCCCATCGCGGCGGCGGCACGGTCAAGGTGTTTGGTCACAACGTGAAGCTCGGGCGCGGCGGCATCCGCGAGATCGAGTTCTTCGCCCAGACCCAGCAGCTCATCTTCGGCGGCCGCGACGCGTCGCTCCGGGCGCGCGGCACCTGCGAGACCATCCGCGCGCTGTCGGCGACCGGCCATGTCACGCCCGCCGCGGCCGAGGAGCTGATCGAGGCCTACGGCTTCCTGCGCCGGGTCGAGCATCGACTGCAGATGGTCGACGATCGCCAGACCCACAGTCTGCCGGCCGACGAGGCCGGCGTGGCTGCGATCGCCACCTTCCTGGGCTACCCCGATTCGGCCGCGTTCCAGCAGGCCCTGCTCCAGCGGCTGCGCTGCGTCGAGGGCCACTATGCGCACCTGTTCGAGGAAGCGCCGAGCCTGGCCGGCCCGGGCGGCAACCTGGTCTTCACCGGCACCGACGACGATCCGGGCACGCTCGAATCGCTCGGCGCCATGGGCTTCCGCGATCCGTCGGCCGCGGCCGGCATCGTCCGGCGCTGGCACCATGGCCGCTACCGCGCCACGGCGACGGCCCGGGCGCGCGAGCTGCTGACCGAACTGATGCCGGGTCTCCTGAAGGAGCTGGGAGCGACAGCGGCGCCCGACCAGGCGCTGCTCAATCTCGACCTCTTCCTGCAGAACCTGCCGGCGGGCGTACAACTCTTCTCGCTGTTCAAGGCCAATCCCGCCCTGCTCGAACTGGTGGCAGCGATCATGGGCAGCGCGCCCGGCCTCGCGGCGCACCTCGCGCGCCGCGCCATCCTGCTCGACTCGGTACTGTCGCCGGATTTCTATCGCCCGCTGCCACCGGTATCGGAGATGACGGCGGATCTGGCGGGCATCCTCGGGCGCGTCGACCACGAGCAGGATATCCTCGACCTGGCGCGGCGCTGGGCCAACGACCGGCGCTTCCAGATCGGCGTCCAGCAACTCAAACACATCGCCCGGCCGGCGCAGGCGGGCCTCGCCTACTCCGATGTCGCTGCAGCCACCATCTCGGCGCTGTGCGACCGCATCGAGCAGCGCTTCGCCGACCTCCATGGCGGCTTTCGCGGCCAGCGCCTGGCGGTGCTGGGTCTGGGCAAGCTCGGCAGCCGCGAGATGTCGGCGACCTCCGACCTCGACCTCATCTTCGTCTACGACATCCCGCCCGACCTCGAGACATCGGATGGGGCGCAGCCGCTCTCGCCGATCCAGTATTATACGCGGCTCAGCCAGAAGATCGTGACGGCCCTCACCGCCCACACCAACGAGGGGGCGCTCTACGAGGTCGACATGCGGCTGCGCCCGTCGGGTCGCGCGGGACCGCTCGCCAATTCGCTGGAAGGCTTCGAGACCTATCACGCCCAATCGGCGTGGACGTGGGAGCACATGGCGCTCACCCGCGCGCGGGTGATCCACGGACCGCCGGCCCTGGTCGACCGCCTGGCCAGCATCGTCAGGAGGACGCTCTGCCGGCCGCGCGACGCAGACGCCCTGGTGCGCGACGTGGCCGACATGCGCGACCGCATCGCCCGCCACGCCCCGGCCAAGAGCGCGTGGGACTTCAAGCACCTGCCCGGTGGCTTGTTCGACATCGACTTCGTGGCCCAGTACCTGGCGCTACGCCACGCCGCGGCGCGGCCCGACCTGCTCGATCCCCATCCCGCCGAGATGTTGCGCCGGATGGCCGAGGCCAACCTGATCGAGCGCACCGATGCAGAGAGCCTGCGGACCACGCGCACGCTGCTGTCCGATGTGCAGAGTCTGCTCCGGCTCACCTTGGACGGCGACGAAGCCGCCTTCGACGAGACCAGCGCGCCCGAGGGCCAGCGCCGGCTGATCGCGGCCACCGAGGATGCGGCCGACCTCGCCAGCCTCAAGGCGCGGATTGCGGCCGAGGCGGCGGTCGCGCGTGCTATATATGAGCGCATCGTCGAGGAACCGGCGCGCGCCGCCGGCTGGCAGGCAAGGAGAGACAAATGAGTGTCGAGGCAGGCAAGAAGGCACCGGATTTCACCGCCGCCACCGACGGCGGCAAGAAGCTCAAGCTCTCGGAGCTGCGCGGCAAGCCGGTCGTGCTCTACTTCTATCCCAAGGACGACACGCCGGGCTGCACCACCGAAGCCTGCGGCTTCCGCGACGCCGCACCCGACTTCAAGAAGCTGAAGGCGCAGGTGATCGGCGTCTCCAAGGACAGCGTCGCCCGCCACGACAAGTTCAAGGCCAAGTACGAGCTCAACTTCCCGCTGGTGTCCGACGAGGACGGCAAGATCTGCGAGAAGTACGGCACCTGGATCGAGAAGAGCCTCTATGGCCGCAAGTACATGGGCATCGACCGCGCCACCTTCCTGATCGACAAGGACGGCGTGGTCCGCAACGTCTGGCACAAGGTCAAGGTCGCGGGCCACGTGACCGAAGTGCAGGCGGCGCTAAAAGCCCTCTAGGCGAGCTTGCGCAGGATCACCTGGTAGTAGACGAGCACGAACTCGTAGGTTCCCGCCTTCAATCGCAGGAAGGCATTGATGGCGGCGGCCGGATTGTCGCGCCGGCTCTCGTAGTCACGCCACAGGAAGTCGTCGAGGATCATGATGCCGCCGACCTTGAGGCGTGCGTAGCTTTGCACGGCATCGACCACGACGTCGTCGGCGTGGTGCGATCCGTCGACATGGATCAGGTCGAACCGCGGCACGGCCGGGCTTTCGGCGAAGAAAGCCAGAGATGGCTGCTTGCACTTCGTGAGCCGATCCTTGTACGGCGCCGTATTCGAATCGAACTTGGCTTCGATCGACTCCAACGCCGCAAGACCAACGTGCTCGTCGCTGCCCTGCCAGGTGTCGACACAGGTCAGCCGGGCGTTGGGCAATGTGCTCAGGATGAAGCAGCTACTCCTGCCCTCCCAGCTTCCGATCTCGAGGATGTCCAGGTCCTTCCTGAACAGATCGAAACTCTGGAAGGTGTGGAGCCAGAAGGGAATCTTCTGGCTGAACCAGTCGGTCGAGAAACGGCCCGCCTTCATCGCTTCGCGAAAGTCGTTTTCCTCGGCGCGATACCTCCTCTTGATCTGGAAGTATCTCGCCAGCGTCGACGCATAGTTCAGAGGGACCGCGAGCGGCGCCGATGTCCGGAACAAATGGACGAAATTCGACAGGACGCCGCCTGCGACGGTCACTGCCCTGTTCAGCATGCACGTCTCTCCGCAACCTCGATCAGTCTCATGCCTCCAACTGCCGCTTGAGCTCAGCCCAGCGATCGAGGATCGGCAGAACCTTGTCCTCCTTCTCCGCCGGCAGCGAGAACACGACGCGGTCGATGCCGATCCGCTCGCACAGACGCAGGCGCTCGATGCTGTCGGGCACACGGAAGATGCTGATCGGCAGGTGGGCGGGATCGCGCCCGGCCTCGCGCGCCATGGTGCGGAACTGCTCGACCACGCCCATGCCGTCGCGCTCCAGCCAGTCGTCACGCGGGATCCAGCCGTCGCCATAGCGGATGGCGCGCCGTGCCGCGTGCGGGAAGCCGCCGCCGACGATGATCGGCGGATGCGGCGTCTGCAGCGGCTTGGGCCACTGCTTCATCGGCCCGAAGTCCACGAACTCGCCGTGATACTCGGGCTCCTCCCCGCTCCAGATCGCCTTCATCGCCTCGATGCGCTCGCGCGCCAGCTTGTGGCGCGTCTTGAACTCGGTGCCGTGGTTCTCGATCTCGTCCTGGTTCCAGCCGTTGCCGACGCCGAACAGGAAGCGGCCACCCGAGAGCCGGTCGATGGTCGAGACCATCTTGGCGGTGACGATGGGATCGCGCTGGATCACGAGCGCGATGCCGGTGCCGACCTTGAGTTTGGTCGTCACCGTGGCCGCGGTGTTGAGCGCCAGGAACGGATCCATGATCTCGTAGTAGGGCTGGACCAGGCCGCCGCCTGCCGGATAGGCCGACTTGCGCGACGACGGGATGTGCGTGTGCTCCGGCACCCACAGCGATTCGAATCCGCGCTCCTCCAGCGCCCGACCAAGCGCCGCCGGCTGCATAGAGTCCGTGGTGAAGAACATCACCGCGCCAATTTTCATGGTCCCGCCCGCTCCCCTCGTCCATTTCGCCTAAAACCGCTTTTGCCGACCTCCGCGACCTGTGGAGGTCGGGAGTCCGCCGGAACGGCTTTCAAGTCCTTGTTCACGTTAGCTTTTCACCCAGCGCCCGATGCCGTCGCGTGCGCGGCAGAAGCGTGCAAAACCGGGATCGCCTTCCGCCGCTCCTTCGACCGGCCCGATGCGGAAAACGCAGACAGCACAACGCCCATGAAACCTCCTCGACAGGAAATATAGGAAATAGACTATTTCCTGTCAAGGCCCGAGCGCTGCCTATGCCGAAAACCCCTCGGGCGGATCGCAGGGCGTGGTGCCCATCACGCCGGGCGACGAGACTTCAAGGATCTCCATCGCCTCCGAGGTCCGGATCTCGTTGTGGCGCAGGTAGCCCGGGATGAAGAGCGAGTCGCCCTCCTCCACCCTGAGCGTGCGGCCATCCTCGAACTCGAGGTCGACCCAGCCCTTGATCATGTAGATGAACTGGCCGTCGCACTCGTGATAGTGCCAGCCGGTCGGCCGGCTCAGGCCCTGGCTCGAACTCATGACCTGGGCGCGCAGCGCGCCGGCGCTGGCATCCGCCACGCCGAGGTCGCGATACTTGAAGAAGTCGCGCCGTCCCTTCACCAGCACGGGTTCGCTGGCGCGGGCGTGGGCGACTTTCTGGCCGGATGACGTCTTGGGTGGCTTGATCTGGGGCTGCTTCTTGGTGGCTAGGACGGACGGCATTGTTTCCTCCATCTGGCTTTCGGCAATACTGACCATACCGGGAGCCGGGTTCAACCGGCATTTGCCGCCGACGAGACCATTGAAACGTCGAGGGGCATTAGCCGTCGTGCTTGCGACGAGCCCACACGTTGTTCTCGGGGGTCGATCCGCCGTTCCAGGGCTTGCCGGTAACGTCCGCGAGCGTGAAACCTTCCCGCAACAAAAGCTCACGAATTCCCGCCGACGCCTCGGTGGGCATGTCCATGGCGTCCTCGAAGATCACGTTCTCCGTCTGGGCCAGGATCGGCAAGGCCCCTTCGAGAACGCCCAGCTCATGGCCTTCCACGTCTATCTTCAGCAGACGTACTCTGTCGATTTTCTGCCGGCGCAGGAGCGTATCGAGTGTCCAGACGGGAACTTCGAATTCGACGTTCCGGTCATTCTTGCCGATTCCTAGAAGTGTCAGTCTCGACTTGTCGTGGGGCGCCTGGTCGCGGAGCGTGACGACGCCGTCGCGATCGCCGGCGGCGCCCACGATCGTCGTGATGTTCGAGAAGCCATTGAGCGCGGCATTGACCAGGATCTTGTTGCAATTGTAGGGCTGCGGTTCCAGCGCCAGAACGCGGCCCGCAGCACCCACGGCCTGGCGGGCGAGAAGCGCGTGGTAGCCCACGTGGGCGCCGACATCGACATAGGTGTCGCCGGGCCGCAGAAGCTTGCGAAACAGCGCTGAGGTCTTCGGTTCGACGCTGCCGGTGGTCAGCAGGCCGATCTGCATCCACTCCTGCGGATCGAGCTGCATCAGGCACCCGTGATCCACCGCCGAAACGCCGGGCACCATCAGGCGCCGCAGGAGCGAAGTGATCCGGTAGTGCCCGAGATAGCGCGGCAAATGAAGGGCCGCTCTATAAACACGGTACAGCATGCCGGTGGTCGCGCCTCCCAGGTGACCAGCCCTTGTAAGCGCGCCGGCTATCAAGCGACACCACCATCTTAGGGCTCAAGCGAAATCAGCGCGGCCAATTCAATCGTTCCTCCGGGTTCAGCCGCCTAGTTGACGCTTGAGCTCCGACCAGCGGTCGAGGATGGGCAGGATCTTGTCTTCCTTCTCCGCCGGCAGCGAGAAGGTGACGCGATCGACGCCGATCTCCTGGCAGAAGCGCAGCCCGTCGATTTCGTCCGGCGCGCGGAAGATGGTGACCGGCAGGGTGGCGGGATCGCGCCCCTGCTCCGCAGCCAGCTTGCGGAACCGTTCGATGACGACGCCGACGCCGTCCTTGGCCAGCCGGTCGGCACGCGGGATCCAGCCATTGCCGTAGCGAATGGCGCGCCGCGCGGCATAGGGGAAGGCGCCGCCGACGATGATCGGCGGATGCGGCGTCTGCGCCGGCTTGGGCCATTGCTTCATCTTGTCGAAGTTCACGAACTCGCCGTGATACTCGGGCTCTTCCTGGGTCCAGATCGCCTTCATCGCCTCGATGCGCTCGCGCGCCAGCTTGTGCCGGCTGCCGAAGTCGGTGCCATGATTCTCGATCTCGTCCTGGTTCCAGCCGTTGCCGACACCGAACAGGAAGCGACCGCCGCTGAGCTGGTCGATGGTGGAGACGAGCTTGGCCGTCACGATCGGATCACGCTGCGTCAGCAGCGCGATGCCGGTGCCGATCCTGAGTCTGGTCGTCACCGTGGCCGCCGTGTTGAGCGCCAGGAACGGATCCATGATGTCGTAATAGGGCCGGATCAGGGGCCCGCCCGCCGGGTAGGGCGTCTTGCGCGAGGATGGGATGTGCGTGTGCTCCGGCACCCACAGCGATTCGAAGCCACGCTCCTCCAGCATGCGCGCGAGCGGCGCTGGCTGCATCGAGTCCGTCGTGAAGAACATCACCGCGCCGATTTTCATGGTCTTGTGTTCCCTCCGTTGCTCGTCAGCATACAAGATATTTCAGGCTCTTCCGGGAATCGAGTGGGTGATTTTGGGGGATCAGAGGGCGGGCAGCATGCAGGTGAGGACCTTGAGACGGAGATA
>CAMDOT010000071.1 GCA_945903635.1 Rhizobium sp. Q54
TCGAGGGACTCAACAACAAGATCCGCGTCCTGCAGCGACGAGCCTACGGATTGCGTAACGAAGAATATCTCCGTCTCAAGGTCCTCACCTGCATGCTGCCCGCCCTATGATCCCCCAAAATCACCCACTCGATTCCCGGAAGAGCCTATCTTCTTAAGCAAGTAGGCAGTCACGTCGCGTACCTGTTTCTCTCGGTCTTCGAAGTGCTCATAGAGCCGATTTACGAATTCTTTGTTCAATGACTCCCAGATATCATTGACATCTGAAAAGCGCTGCATCCATGGAGCTGGTACCATCTTTTTGAATTCATGAAACATTTCCAGAGTTGCTACGTCCAAGCCACTGGGCGCAGATGTCTTGAAAGCATCGCGATTCTTCCGCCACACCTCGTAGAAATTCCATGTGTCGTTGTGGACGTAAAGTAGCACCTGCTTCCGAAGCTTGAAGGCGTGCCGCAGTTCCGCATGTGTGGGGCTACAGCCACTATAATCAGCGTAAGCATCGCCCCAGTCGGCGAACTTCGCCCCATAGTGCCGATCAACTACGCCGATAACCAAGGGGCAACGCTCTAGAGTGAGCAAACAAGAGGCGTAGGGCGGCATTGAGTCTGTGTTGGGAAACCCAGGATCGTCGCTCAAATAGGGCTCAACGCCACGCTGTGTAAGCCATTGTTTGATCGACGCGCGCAAGTCACGCAGCTCATAGCAGGCCGAACTCACGAAGACATGAAGCGCCATCGAACTGCATTAACTCCCCAGCTAGTTGTTGGAGACTAACACAACCGGTGGAGTGCACGTCCAGCAGCGACTAGCCAAGTGCGCAGTTTCGTACGACACCTACGTGCTGCCGATCCAATCATGGGATTGGGATTTCGGTCCGCTCGATCGGCACGATCCATCGATCGTTCAGCGCCGCATAGGCATGGACTTTCCCACCGGCATCATCTCATAGGGCGGCTTCCAGCCCGGCAGGGCCGCCAGTTGCCCGCGCCGGGCATCGGTTGCCGGGTAAGCCGCGGCGAGATCGAAGCCGGTCTCCTCGGGCGGGTAGTAGAGGTATCCCGCCAGGGAGAAATCCACGATCGTCGACCGGTCGCCCAGCATGAAGCGGCGCGGGGTGAGATGCTTGTCGACGATCGACAGCGCGCTTTCGGTCCGCGCGTTCATGTAGGCAAGTGTGGCTGGGTGGGATGGTGGCTTTGGCCTTTCGGCCCGTCCGTCCGCGGTGTAGGCTCGACGCGCTGACGTTTTGCGTGGCATGGCGCAGCTCGGCGTTGCGTGGTCGGTTTGCAAGTCCTTTTCTTTTCGGAAAGGTGGCGCCATGAGACTTCGCCGTAGAGCACTTCTGCCGCTGGCAGCGGGCGCTGCCGCTTTTCCCACCTTGTCGGCCGCGCAGACCTATCCGTCACGAGCAGTGCGCCTTGTCGAAGGCTATGGCGCCGGCGGCGCGCCTGACATCATTGCCCGCCTGATCGGCCAGCGCCTGTCGGAAGGGCTCGGCAAGCCGTTCGTGATCGAGAACAAACCCGGTGCCAGCGGCAAGATCGCTACCGATGCCGTGGCAAAGGCCACGCCGGACGGCTACACGCTCCTCCTGGTGCTCGTGAACAACGCCATCGACGCGGTGTTCAAGGACAGGCTGAGCTACGACTTCGTCCACGACATCGCGCCCGTTGCCGGCATCTATCGCATGCCGATGGTCATGGAAGTGCATCCGTCGGTCCCGGCCACCACCGTTCCGGAATTCATCGCCTGGGCGAAAGCCAATGCCGGCACGGTCAACATGGGGTCGGCGGGGACCGGGACCATCACCCACATCGCCGGCGAACTCTTCCAGATGATGGCCCAGGTCAGGCTGTTCCACGTGCCCTACCGTGGCTCCCAGGTGTTTCTCGGCATCACCGGCGGACAGGTGCAGGTCTATTTCGGCCCGGTGGCCTCCTCGCTTCCGCTCATCAAGGCGGGCAAGCTGCGGGCCCTGGCGGTCACCACCAAGACACGCTTGGACGTGCTGCCCGACATTCCGACGTTGGACGAGGTCCTGCCCGGCTTCGAGTTCAGCTCCTGGTACGGCGTGGGCGCGCCCAGGGGCACGCCGCCCAACATCGTCGACCGATTGAACGGCGAGGTGAACGCGGCACTCGCCGATCCTGCCTTCAAGCGCCAGCTCGCCGATATGGGAGGTACTGTCCTGCCAGGATCGCCCGCCGACTTCGGCAAGTTCATCGCGGCGGAAGTCGAGAAGATGGAGAAGGTCATTCGGGCTGCCAACATCAGCGTCGAGTGAGCTTGGGCATCGTGTCGGGTCTGGGCTTGCGGGCCGCGCCCCGCCTGGGACTGTCGCTCCGCCGAGCATACGGTCGCTGTCGCCTTAAGCGGCCATCTACAGCGCCACACAGCCTGCGCATCTTGACCTGTGAACCACAGTTGACATATGACCGTCTGTGAACTACAGTTATCACGTGATCGAGGTTCGCCAGACTGGGGCATTCGCCAAGTGGCTCAAGTTGCTCAAGGATGAGCGGGCTGCTGCGAAGATCGCCCAGCGCATTGTCCGGGTTCAGTCCGGTTTGCTTGGTGATGTGAAACCTGTTGGCGGGGGCGTCTCCGAGCTTCGCATCGACTACGGCCCCGGCTATCGCGTGTACTTCGCCCATCAGGGGCACACCATCGTCATCCTCCTGTGTGGTGGCGACAAGGGCACACAGACTGCTGATATCAAGAGGGCGAAGGCGTTGGCGGCGGATATCTGTCGACCATTACCATTGAGAGTGACCATCACCATGGCAATCAAGACCGTCCCATTCGATCCAGCGGAACATCTCCGCTCCACCGAGGATCAAGTCGAACTTCTCAACGATGCCTTCGCGACCGGAAATGTCGCGTACATCGCCAATGCTCTTGGAACCATCGCCCGAGCCCGCGGCATGTCGGCGGTGGCTCGAGGTGCCGGTGTCACCAGAGAGGCCCTCTACAAGTCGCTCACCAAAAGTGGCGATCCAAAGCTCACGACGTTTGTAAGCGTTCTCAGGACCCTCAAGCTCGACCTCAGAGTATTGCCGTCGACAGCAACTGTCCGTCCCAGGAAGGTCGCTCGCGCCCGCAATGGAGGGCCGAGGGTCGGATCAACCAAGAAGGCCGCGCGCGTTCGTGTGGCTTGAACGCCGATAAAACGCCTGCTCATGACTGAGGCGGGCTACGCTGCTGCCTTCCCTCGCCAGATCGGCGATATTGGCCGGCTCTATGGGAAGGACCCATCGATCGTTCAGAAGCGCATGGGCATAGACTTTCCCACCGGCATCATCTCATAGGGCGGCTTCCAGCCCGGCAGGGCCGCCACGCGGCCGCGCCAGGCATCGATCGCGGGATAGGCCGCGGCGAGATCGAAGCCGGTCTCCTCGGTCGGGTAGTAGAGGTATCCCACCAGGGAGAAATCCACGATCGTCGGCCGGTCGCCCAGCATGAAGCGGCGCGGGGCGAGATGTTTGTCGACGATGGAGAGGGCGCTTTCGGTCTTCTCCCTGATGTAGGCAAGCGCGGCGGGGTGGGGGTCCAGCGTCTTCGCGTAGAGAGCCCGGTGCGCGGCGAAGTGGCCGGTGAATTTGTGATTGTCGAACAGCAGCCAGCGCAGCGTCTCGAACTTCTCTTCGTCGCCGGCCGGACCGAACACGCCATGCGTCTCGGCCAGCCAGGTGAGGATCGCGCCCGACTGGCTCATGCGTCTTCCGTCGACTTCGAGGACGGGAACCTCGCCCATCGCGTTGGTCGCGGCGCGCCAGCCGGGGTCGCGGTTCTGGCCGCCGGCGAGGTCGACGCCGACCGGCTCCCAGTCTAGGCCGGCGCAATTCAGGAAGAGTGCCACCTTGAACGAATTGCCCGAGCCGCCGACGCAGTATAGTTGGTATCGCACCGTCATTCGATCCTCCGCGACGTGGATCATGGTCGCTGGCTGTTGACACCGTTGAGTCAGGAGCGTCGACAGCCGCCCAACTTCACGAATTATTTCAATCTCGATATTATTCTATGATTGCAGGCCGGATGCAGGTTTCATAACCTGAAGGGAAATCTGGAGGGATGTGAATGCTCGTTTTTGTAGATGCTCCGAAATTCCTGAGGGTGTTCCGGATCAACGAGTTGCAAACCCGCAGCAGAATAGGCCGGATCATGAAGCCGGGCCATGAGTTCCGCGAAGATGAAGGGGCGGTCGTCAGCGACGAAGAGCGCGCCGATATCGAGAACGTGACCGAGACGCTCCAGAACGGCGATGCCACGACGAGCCGTGCCAATGGGTTGCGCTTTCCGGAGGCCGCTCGCCTGGCCTGGGAATATTATGCCGGGTCGGCCACCGACGTGGAGAAACGTCTGATTGCAGCGGCTGCCCAGGAGATCATGCGCGCGATCCGAAAGGCCGAGCGCAGTGGCGCCGAGGCTGCGGGCTCCCAATCTGTCGTTCCCTGAATGCCCAAGGACAAGCCAGGGATAAGCGCCGCCTGAATCAGGACGTCCGCGCCCGCTTTGCTGGGCCTCTGTGCGCGTCTTGTCGGATCGTGCAAGCTTGCGTATGAGGTGCTTCGCAAGGTTGGAGGCTCGCCATGAGCTGCTGTGACGAAACCACTGCCGCGGTCCCCGATACCGACGTGTCGCGGCGCACCCTGTTCAAGGGAGCAGGGCTGATCGCCAGCGTGTTCTCGGCGGGACAGGCCGCGCCCGCGATCGCGCAGGGCAAGCAGATCAAGCTCGCCTACTGCAGCCAGCTTCTGTGCGGCGTGCCCTACGAAGTCGCGCGCTCGAGCGGCATCTTCAAGGCGCACGGCCTCGACGTGCAGTTCGTCTATACCCGTGGCGGCACGGCCGCGATGCAGGCGCTGGTCGGCGGCGCCGTCGATTACGCCGCCACCTCGCTCGACGTCGCCATCCAGGCCTATGCCAATGTCGGCGCCGACATCCGCCGCTTTGCCGTGACCGGGCGGCTGCCGCTGTTCGCCATCGTCACCGCGCCCAAGACGGCCGCCACGATCACGTCGATCAAGGATCTCGAGGGAAAGACGGTCGGCATCAACCAGCTGGGCACGGCCGATCATGCGCTCACTCTTTATCTCCTGAAGCAGGCCGGCGCCAATGCCGCTAAGGTCCAGTTCGCCACCATGGGCGTCAATCTCCTGGAGGCGCTCCGCCAGGGACAGGTCGACGTCGGCCTGGTGCAGGAGCCGGCGCTCACCCTGGTGAAGCGTGCAGGTGGCCGCGTGCTGATGAACGCCATGGATATGGAGGAGGCCAAGAGTTATCTCGGCGGTTCCTTCGAGTTCATGGGCGTGGCGGTGCGGGGCAAGGAGATCGAGCAGCGCAAGCCGGAGATGATTGCGCTCACCAAGGCGCTCGGCGATGCGCTGAAGGCGCTGCGCACGATGAGCGGCGACCAGCTGAGTGCGGCCTTCCCCAAGGAGATGACGACCGGGCTCGATCTAAAGGAGTTCGGCGAGATCATCCTGGCGCATCGTTCCTCGCTGTACCCTGAATCGGTGACCATCGATCTCGACTCGGCCAAGCGCGTCCAGCAGAGCCTCATCGTCGGCGGCCTGATCAAGCCCGATTCCAGCATCTCGGGGCTGCACGACACCTCGATCGCCGGGGGATGAACGCTGCACGTCCGTGATCTGACAATCTCCTACGGCGGCGAACCGGTCCTCGAGCGGGTGAGCCTTTCCGTCGGCGAGGGCAGCTTCGTCAGCCTGGTCGGCCCCTCGGGCTCGGGCAAGTCGAGCCTGCTGCGTGCCGTCATCGGCCTGCAAAAGCCGCTGTCGGGCACGGTCGAGACGACTCTCAGCCACGCCGAGATCGGCCTGTTGTTCCAGGACGATGCGCTGCTGCCGTGGAAGACGGCGCGCGATAACGTGGCGCTGGGCCTCACGCTGAATGGCATGGATCGCGGCAAGGCGTTGGCCTTGTCGGACACCTGGCTCGAGCGGCTGGGCCTCGCGGGATTCGGCGACCGCTTTCCGCGCCATCTGAGCGGCGGCCAGCGCAAGCGTGTGGCGCTGGCCCAGGTGCTCGCGCGCCAGCCGAAGCTGATCCTGATGGACGAGCCGTTCGCTTCCCTCGATGCGATCGTGCGCTCGCGCGTGGTCAGGGATGTGGCGGCCCTGGTCGAGCGTGGCGGCATCAGCGTGCTGCTCGTCACCCACGATCTGGAAGAGGCGCTGACCCTCTCCGACGATGTCTATCTGCTGTCGCAGGGACCGCGCGCCCGCATCACCCAGCACTACCCGGTACCGATCCCGCGGCCGCGCGATCCCGTGCGTTCGCGCATGCATCCGGCCTTTGCGCCGCTTCACGAACGGCTATGGGCGGATCTATCTCTGGCGGTCGATCACCGCGCGGAAGCGGTATGAAGATGCTCGATCCGCGCTATGCGTGGGTGCGCCGGCTGATCGCGCTGGGGCTGGTGCTCGGGGTATGGGAGGCGGCGGGCCGCGCCGGCATGCTCAATCCGCTGTTTGCGCCCAGCCCAAGCAAGGTCTGGGTGGCACTCGTCGACCTGTTCGCCGACGGGCGCATCTGGCCGCACCTCGAGGCGACTTTCACGGCGGCGCTGGGCGGCCTCGCCCTCGGCATCGTGGTCGGCGTCCTGCTGGGTGTTGCCGCCGCCCTGATTCCCCTGGTCGCGGAATTGCTGGAGCCGGTGATGAGCGTGCTCAACGCCATCCCGCGCGTGATCCTGGCGCCGCTGTTCGTGATCTGGCTCGGCATTGGCATCGCCTCCAAGGTGGCGCTCTCTTTCATCCTCGTGGCGGTGCTGATCTTCTTCACCGTGTATACCGGCATTCGCCAGGTCGACCGCAAGCTGGTCGAGCGCGTCACGACGCTGGGCGGCAATCGCCTCGCGCTGGTGCGACATGTCTACCTGCCGTCGGTCACGGCCTGGGTGCTGGGCAATCTGAAGGTCGCCGTGGGCTTTGCCTTCACCGGCGCCTGCGTCGGCGAGTTCGTGGCGGCGACCCATGGCCTCGGATACCTGCTGTCGTTCGCCCAGAGCACCTACAACTCGGCGCTGATGTTCGCCCTGATCCTGCTGATCCTGGTCGTGGTGATGCTGATCTTCTTCATCGCAGGCCGGCTGGAACGGCACCTGTTGCGCTGGAACTAGGTTGCGCTGGAATTAGGAAGGGGAGCGACTCAAGGATCGTTCCTCATGTCGAGACGCTGATCCAGGCGCGGGGCCTCGTACATTTCCTTGGACACCGAGGGAAGCATCGCCTTCACGACCGGCGACGGGTCGAAGATGGCCGGAGCGACGGGCACGATAACCCGCCATCCATTCGGAAGTGTTCTTGGTCGTCTGCTCATCAATGTTTCCACCCGGCACTTTTTTCGATTGTACGCCCGGCGCATTACAAATCACTGACGCCAGCGTCATTCCGCCGGGATTTTGCCGGCTTGGCCGGCTGCGAGGAAGCCCTACCGCTAGTCTGGACGGATGAGGGTATCCACAAGCAGCAGGGAAATGGTTCTGCCTTGGATTGGTCTGAGTCTCGCCGGAAAAAAGTCTCTCGATGGCATTCCAGTCGAGATCGGCTTTTTGGGGGAGAAG
The DNA here is from genome assembly GCA_945903635.1 of Rhizobium sp. Q54. Lineage (GTDB taxonomy): Bacteria > Pseudomonadota > Alphaproteobacteria > Reyranellales > Reyranellaceae > Reyranella. The sequence continues at coordinate 7,588 of CAMDOT010000071.1, forward strand.
CGAGCATGCCGTCGCACGCAGTCGATGTTCACACGGAGCTTGATGCCGACGTTGAAGACCTGGTCCGTTGTGAAGACTTGGCCCGTAGTGAAGACCTGGCCCGCAGCATTGTGCGAGCCGTGCGGGACTACACCGGCGGATTGCCGGGGCGATGGGTCCCGCTGATGACGATCGTGGAAAGGCTGGCCCTGGAGGACGAGGGTGCCACGACTGCCGCCGTGGAACTCGCCGTTGATCAGCGGTGGCTCGACGAGTTCGGCGGCCACAGCAGCATCCGCCTGACACGTATCGGTCACAGTATCCGGTGACCTTGGACGAACCGGGGACGAGCCGGACCTGTGCCGCCGGCACCGTTGAGTCAGCAGCGGTCCTGCAACCTTCGACAGGCTGACAACGTCACCGGAAGGCCGCTATGGTGATCCCGGGTGGGGTGTGTTCTTTTGCCTGGAGTATTCGATGATCCGTTTCCTCATTCCGTTGCTCACCGTGCTCATGCTGCCTCTGGCATCCTCGGCTCAAACGCTGACGAAGGCAGATGCCGAGAAAATGGTGCTCGGTCTCTACGTCATCGATGTCGCCGTCGAGGTCTGCGACCTCACAATCACGAGGGATCAGGAGAAGCGGCTGGAATTCTGGATCGAGTGGGCGGAGAAGCAGCTCAACATCAGCGATCGAAAGCTCGACAAGACCTACGACACGCTGGAAGCGGAAGCCAAGGCGGACAAGGCGGCGTTCTGCGCCAAAATGACTCCCGTCGCGAACGACGCCATGAAGAACCTGCCGGCGACGCTTTAAGGCTCTGCGTTAGGCGCGCCGCTTAATCCCGGGCGGTCGCCTTGGTCGGATCGCCGAGCGTCTTGTTGAGCGCGACGGCCTTGGCGGCAAGGCGGCGGGCGGTGAAGGCATCGATGGCCGTGCCCTTGGCGATCTCGAGCGTCGCCATTTCGAACTTTCCACCGGGCTTCAGTCGAGGCTCGATCAGGCGCAGGCGCTGGCCGCGCCAGAATCCGAACAGCACGCGCTCTTCCTCGGCGCGGATCAGCAGGACCGGACCGCGCGCGAAATAGACGAGGTGGCCCCACTTGATCACCTCGTCGAAGGTGCCCGCCGAGCGAACGGCGGCGCGCAGCGTCTCGACGCAATCGCGGCGCCAACCGCGGAGCGCGCTCACGTAGGCGTCGGGGGTCTCGGAGGGCGTGGTCTTCTTCATCATCGTGTCTTCTTCATCATAGGGCGCCCCTACGACACCGTGAGCAGGTAGCGCGCCAGCATCCCGCCGCGCGCGGGCGGCAGAAGCGTCGGCGCTGCGTACAGTTTGGCGATGATCGCGCAGCCGTCCGCATCGGACAATTTGGCGAGGCCGACCACCTTCTCGAAATCGGCGGCGGTGTAGCCCGCCTCCGTGAGCAGACTGGACACCTCCTGATCGGTGAGCTTCTGCGGCGCGGCCGGGCGGGCGCGGCCGTTCAAGTACGCGTCTTCCTGCGCCGTGAGCGAGCGCCGGAAGAGGGCGCCGCCGTCGCCGCTCAGCCGGTTTGGATTGCGGATCCCGATCAGGCCGAATTCCTTGCACAGCGCCGGGTCCGTCCCCTGCAGGTATTTCACGAACGCCTGCATGGCTTTTATGGCGCCCAGCGCCGACGCATCGTCGGCGTTTCTGAGCACGGGCACGATGATGTCGCGGCGCACCTCGCCGCCCACCGCGAAGGTTCGCTGAGGCCCGTTTCCGTCCGAGTTCCTAAGTTCCGCCTCGATGGCGCGGCGGAACCGGGCTTCCACCTCTGGGTTTTCCTTCAGCACCAGGCCCACCAAAGGGGCTTCGCGCACGACCTGCAGGGCTTCTTCGACCGCCGCCGCGTCGTCCTGGCGCGTCAGATAGTTGAGGCCGAAGCCGGTCGCCGCCGCCGATACCGCGGCCGCCGCCGCGATCACCACGAGCTGCAGGGCGCGCCCCATGCCGGCCGGTTTGCGGCCGTGAAGCCACGCCGCCACGGCGACGGCTGCGGCAATGCCCACAATCGTTGCCCAGATCTCCATCGGCGCCTTATATCATCTCCTACGTCGCGCCGATGCCGCGCGACGCGGCGGTCTCCAGGGCGTGCTGGCGTTCGTTGGCCATCAGCACCAGCCCAAACGTCACCAGCAGCACGCACACCGTGCTGAGGTACATGCCGTAACCCCAGACCCTGTCGGCGGTTTCCGGATCGACCATGTCGAACCAGTCGAGGCCCAGCAGACCGACGCGGAACAGGCGGGCGGCAGCGATGCCGGCCAAAGCCGACGCGGCAATGCGGCGGCTGCGCAGGCCGTCCTGCCGGCCGCCGCGCCAGGTCTCCCAGGCCGTTACCAGCGCCAGGCCGCCGATGAACAGCGAGTAGACGAGCGACTGGGCCCGGAGCGCCGCGCCCATCTGCCAGCTCACGGTGACCAGCAGCACGAAGATGCAGGTGATCGCGGCGGCGATGATCGCCATGCGCAGCGGCGGCGCCTTGTCGCCATTGAAGCGGCGTATGCTCACCCACATCGTGGCGTAGCTCGCCACGGTGAGCGCGTCGGCGGCCACGAAGAGGGCGGCCGATGTTCCCGGTCCGCGAAGCGTGAACAGCAACGCGCCGACGCTGCCCAGCACCAGCGCGGCGGCCCAGCTGCGCAGCGCCACGGCGTCGCGATGGCGATACCAGGCGAGCAGCGACACGCCGGCCGCGACCAGGGTGGTGAAAACGCTGACGACGTCGAGCGTGGGAAGGTGCAGGTGGACGTACATCGGTCGGTCCATTCTACACGCTCCCGCCCGAAACGTGGACTCCGCGGCCTCACCATGATGTTGTCCTGCGGCACCTCGAAGAACTGGAGTGTTACATGCGGATTGCGATCGTGGCGCCGGGCGGAGTCGGCGGCTATTTCGGCGGGCTGCTGGCGATGGCCGGCGAGGATGTCGTGGCCGTGGCGCGCGGCGCCCATCTCGAGGCGATCCGGGCCCAGGGCCTCAGGCTCGAGGGCGCGCGCGGCAATCACCTCGCCCGGATCGAGGCGAGCGACAGCGCCTCCCGTCTCGGCACCGCCGACGTCGTCCTGTTCGCGGTAAAACTCTTCCAGGCCGAGGCGGCGGCGCGCGCGGCGGCGGCGCTGTTCGGGCCACAGACGCTGGCCATCTCGCTGCTGAACGGCATCGACGGGCCGGACAGACTGGCCGGCGCCTTGTCCGGCGTCACGGTGCAGGGCGGCTCGGCCTATGTCTCGGCGGTAATCGCCGAGCCCGGCCTCGTGCGCTACACCAGCGCCATGTCGTCGATCGTCTTCGGCGCGCCGCGAGGTGACGACGGGGCGAATGATGCCGCGCGGGTGAAAGCCGCCGACTTCGTCGAGCGCTGCCGGAAGGCGGGTTTCAGCGCCGAGATGACCGACGATATCCAGAGCGCGCTGTGGACCAAGTTCATCGGCCTCGCCGCCAACGCCGCCCTCACGTCGGCCGCGCGCCTGCCGGCCGGGCCGCTCTACAGCGACCCCGACGTGATCGAGGTGGCCGCCGCGCTGATCGCCGAAGGCGCTTCCGTGGCCCGCGCCGCGGGTGCCACGGTGCCGGACGATATCGAGACGGTGAGCGTCGCGCGCCTAAAACAGTTTCCGCCCGGCATGTATGCCTCGATGTATTACGACATCGCCAAGGGCGGCCCGCTCGAGGTCGACGGCCTCTCGGGCTATATCGTGCGCGAGGGACGGAGGCTCGGCGTGCCGACGCCGCATCACGCCGCCCTCTATGCCGTGCTGAAACCGCATCGCGCGGGAACACCTAGGATCGGGTGAGAACATGTCCTTCCTGACCAGACGAACACTTTTGGCCGGCGCGTCGGTCGTGGCCCTTGCGGCGCCGCTCGCGGCGCAGACCTATCCGTCGCGGCCGATCCGGTTCATCGTTCCTTTCGCCGCCGGCGCGGGCGTGCTCGACATCATGGCGCGCCTCGTGGGCCAGCATCTCGGCCAAAACGTCGGCCAGCAGGTGATGATCGACAACCGCCCCGGCGCCGGCGGCAATGTCGGCGCCGAGGTGGCGGCCAAGGCCGCGCCCGATGGCTACACCATGCTGATGGGTGCCGTGGCACTCGTCGTCAGCCCCTATCTCTACGCCAAGCTGCCGTTCGATCCGATGACCGACCTCGTCCCGGTGACGCAGGTCAATTCTGCGCCGCTGATGCTGATCGTCCATCCCTCGCTGCCGGTGAATTCGGTGGCCGAGCTGATCGCCTACGCCAAGGCGCGGCCGGGCCAGCTCAACTACGGCTCCGGCGGTGTCGGCTCCACGCCCTTCCTGGCAACCGAGCTGTTCAAGTCGATGGCGGGGATCAACGTCGTCCATGTGCCCTACAGGGGCGGCGCGCCGGCGCTGGCTGACCTGGTGGCCGGCCAACTCTCGTTCATGATCGAGAACGTGCCGGGCACTTTGCCGTTCGTGAAGGACGGCAAGCTGCGCGCGCTCGCCATCACCAGCCGGCAGCGCCTTGCACTTGTGCCCGAGCTGCCGACGATGGAAGAGGCAGGCGTGAAGGGCTACGAGATGATCGGCTGGAACGGCATCTTTGTCCCGAAGGCCACGCCGCCCGAGATCGTGACGCGTCTCAGCACCGAACTGGTGAAGGTCCTGCGCTCGCCCGACGTCGTGGAGCAGATGGCCAAGCTCGGCGCCGTGCCGGTCGGCAGCACGCCGGAACAATTCGGCGCCCTCGTGCAGGCCGAATCCCGGCGCTGGGGCAAGATCATAAAAGATCTGGGCATCAAGCCGGAGTAGCGCGCACCGCCTGTTCGGCCATCGCCGTGTCGACGCAGGCCTCGAACGCGATGTCGCGCGACAGTGCCCCCGAGGCGCGCATCGCGGCGTGCAGGCGCTCAAAACCTTCGCGGCGGATGACGGGATCGGGGCCCCACAGGCCGAGCGCCCGGTAGCGATCTATGCAGGCGGCGAAGATCGGCGTCGCGAGGTCGGGGAAGTAATCTTTCAGGAGGCCGGCGATCTCGATGGCGGGCGTCTTGGCAAACCACTGCAGGGTGCGATGGATGGCGCGGGTCATGCGCAGCATCTCGTCGGCGCGCTGGGTGAGGACATCGCGGCGCGTCACCAGCGTGGTGTAGGCGGTGAGGCCGCGGGTGGCGGCGTCATTCCAGACATGGCCTGCCCCCGAGGCGATCAGCCGCTCGGCATAGGGCTGGAACACTTGGATGGCATCGAGCGAACCCGCCGCGAGGGCGGCCTCGTTCTCGGCCATCGACTTGTCGGTGACGCGATCGAGCGCGGCCGGATCGACGCCGGCCTGCCTGAGATCGTTCGCCAGGCAGATCCAGGGCGTCGGCACTTCGGAGACCGTGGCGAAGCGCAGGCCCTTCAGGTCCGCGAAGCGGAAGTCGGGTTTCGGCTTGGCGCCGATGATGAAGAACGGATCGCGCGCCACGACATCGCAGAAGCAGACGAGATCGCAGGCGGGCTCTGTATCGTGCAGCATCATCACGCGCAGCGGCCCGCCCCACATCACGTCGACCTCGCCGGCACGGAGCGTCTGCACGGCGGCACCGGGACTGGGCGAGGGGATCATCGCCACCTCGACGCCCGCCGCGGCAAAGGCGCCGGTCGCCTGCGTGGCATAGAAGGGCGCGTAGAACAGGGCGCGGAAATTCTCGGATAGTCTGATCGTCATGATGTGCGATCTCCCGAAGCCAGTTCACCACATCGCGCAGCCCTCGCACACCTGCTTTCGATACCTCGCCACCGTCGCGAGGCGCTAGACTGGTGCGCGCTGCGGCGGAAGCGGGGGGAACGGGCGATGGACGCTGCGACAGCTGTCACGCATCACTACGCGGAGATCGGCGAGGTCATGCTGCACTACGTGACGGCGGGCAAGGGTCCGCCCGTCGTGCTGATCCATGGCTGGCCGCAAACCTGGTACGAGTGGCGCCATACGATCGCAGCACTGGCGCCCAAATACACCGTCATCGCTCCCGACATGCGCGGCCTCGGCGACAGCTCGCGGCCGCTCTCCGGCTACGACAAGCGCACCATCGGCAACGACATCTGGCGGCTGGTGACGGAGAAGCTGGGCCACAAGCGCTTTCTCCTGGTCGGGCACGACTGGGGCGGTCCGACCGCCTATGCCATCGCCGCCGATCATCCCGAGGCGATCGAGAAGCTGGTGATCGTCGATGTCGTCATCCCGGGCGACGGCGGCGATTTCAGCCAGGGCGGCCGGCGCTGGCACCACCAGTTCCACGTCACGCCCGACCTGCCCGAGGCGCTGACGCAGGGCCGCGAGCGCATCTACCTGCAATGGTTCTATCAAACCTTCGCCTATCGCCCGGGCGCCATTTCGGATGCCGACATCGACGAGTTCGCCCGCACGTATAGCCAACCCGGCGCGATGCGCGCGGGCTTCAGCCTCTATCGCGCCATGTTCCAGGACGCCAAGGTCAATGCCGCGCAACTCGCGACCGGATTCCGCTTGCCGATGCCGGTGCTGGCGATCGGCGGCGGGTGCAGCTATCCGCACGCGCGCGGACGCGGCAGCGAACCCGAACAGAGCCTGCGCCGCGTCGCGACCGACGTGCGCGGCGCCGTGATCCCCGAGTGCGGCCACTTCGTGCCCGAGGAGCAGCCCGCCGAGCTGAACAGGCTGCTGCTGGAATTCTTCGCGGAATAGGGGGAGACGGAAATGGCAGCACCAAAAGCAGCAGGGGGAATCGCTCCGGGATTTCTCGCGGTCCGGCCGGAGTGGCTGGGCCAGCATCACGAGGCGGCGCTCGAACCCGCGCTGCCGATCGTCGATCCGCATCACCATCTCTGGGATCGTCCCGGCAATACCTACCTGCTGCCCGATCTTCTGGGCGATACCGGCAGCGGCCACAACATCGTGGCCACCGTGTTCGTCGAATGCCGCGCGATGTATCGCGAGGGCGGCGAGGAGATGCGCCGCTCGCTGGGCGAGACCGAGTTCGTGAACGGCATCGCCGCCATGAGTGCGAGCCGCGGCTACGGCGACACCAGGGCCTGCCTCGGCATCGTCGGCAACGTCGACCTGCGGTTCGGCGACCGCGCCAAGGGCGCGTTGGAGGCGCATATCGCGCTTGCCGGCGGCCGCTTCAAGGGCATCCGCAATGTTTCGCCCTGGCATCCGAGCGGGCTGCGCGCCAGTTCGGCCACGCCGCCGGAAGGCCTGCTGCGCGATCCGGCGTTTCGTCGCGGCTTCGCGGCGCTGGGCGAGCTTGGCTTGAGCTTCGATTCCTGGCTGTTGCATACGCAGCTCGACGACCTGATCGATCTCGCCCGCGCCTTCCCGGGTACCAGCATCGTGCTCGACCATGTCGGCGGCCCGATCGGCATTGGGCCCTACGAAGGCCGGCGCGCCGAAGCCTTCGCCGAGTGGAAGCCCAAGCTGTTCGAGCTGGCGCGCTGCCCCAATGTCACGGTGAAGCTGGGCGGCCTCGGCATGCACCTCGGCGGCTTCGATTTTCCCGCGCGGCCAAAGCCGCCGACCTCGGCCGAGCTGGCTGAGGCGTGGAAGCCCTACATCGAAACCTCGATCGAGGCCTTCGGTCCCGAGCGCGCGATGTTCGAAAGCAACTTTCCGGTCGACAAGGGCATGTGCAGCTACGCCGTGCTGTGGAACGCCTTTAAGCGCCTGGCGACAGGCTGTTCGGCCGCGGAAAAGACGGCGCTGTTCAGTGGCACCGCCGCGCGCGTCTACAAGCTCGCTCTGCCCTAGAAGTTAACGCTTCACCTCGACGTTCCAGAATGCCGTCGTCGAGGGCGGGCGCACCCAGCCCGACGTCCGCGTGCTGACGGCGGAGGCGCCATACCATTCGCCCAGCGGATAGTGCGTGCCGAGTTCCATGGCACGCGCCTGGATCTGTTCGGCAATGGCCAGGCGTTTGGCCGTGTCGGGCTCGAGGGCGAAAGCGTCGCGCAGTTCCTCGATCTTGGCATCGCACGACCAGCCGGCCGAGGCCTTGTCGCAGGCCGAGTTGAGGAACAGCGAGGTCACCGGGTTCACCACGTCGAGCACGCCGGTGCTGCTGAGCGTGACGTTCCAGCCGCGATCCTCGGGCGGCTCCTTGCGCATCACGCGCGCGAGATGGCTCTGCCAATCGGCCGGCCGCATGTCGACCTTGAAGCCGACGCGTTCGAGCTGCGCCTTGGCCACGGGCCCAAGATTGGCGAGCGAGGCGAGGTCGGTCACCTGCAGCAGCACGATCGGCCGGCCGTCGTAACCCGCTTCCTTCATCAGCGCCTTGGCCTTCTCGACATTGCCTTCGAGCAGTCCCGCCGTGCCGGCCTCGGAGGCGAGCGGCGTGCCGCAGCCGAAGTAGGTCTTACAGAGGCGCCAGAATTTCGGATCGCCGACCGCCGCCTCGAGATAGCCTTTCTGGTCGATGGCGTAGCCCAGCGCGAGCCGCATGCGCGGGTCGTTGAACGGCGGATGGAGCCAATTGGGCCGCAGCGCATACTGGTTCGCATACGAGGAGCGCTGGACGTCGATGCCCTTCTTGTTCTCGAGCAGCGGCAGCAGGTCGTGCGCCACGGCCTCGAGGGCATCGACCTCGCTGGTCTCGAGCGCGTTGACGGCCGTCTGCGTGTCGGCGATCGACACCCATTCGATGCGGTCGACCTTGGCCACCTTGCCGCCGGCGAAATTGGCGGGCGGCTCGGCGCGCGGCACGTACTTCGGGTTCTTCACGTAGACGACGCGGTCGCCCGGCCGCCATTCGTCCGCCTTGAACATGAATGGGCCGGAGCCGGTCGGGTCTTTCAGTTGCGTCGTCGCCGGCAGCTCGGCCACGCGCTTGGGCATCATGAAGGGCACGATGCCGGCGGGCTTGGCGAGCGAGTCGAGCACCAGGCCGTAGGGCTGCTTCAGCTCCATGCGGATCGTCTTCGCATCGGGCGCCGACAAGTCCTTGACGTAGCTGAACAGCTTGATGCCCATCACATCGCGGCTGCCCCAGCGCTTGAGCGAGGCGACGCAATCCTCGGCCGTGACCGGCGCGCCATCGTGCCAGGCGAGGCCATCGCGCAGACCGAATGTGTAGACCAGGCCCGCGGGATCGACGCTCCACTTGTCGACCATCTGCGGCTGCGGCTTGAGATCGCCATTGAGCCCGAACAGCGTGTCATAGACCAGGTAGCCGTGCGTGCGGCTGATCTGCGCCGACGCCCAGACCGGATCGAGGATCTTCAGGTCCGAATGCATGACGATCTTCAGCGTCGATTGCGCAAACGCCGGCGCAGCGAAGACAAGTGCTGCGAGGGCGATGAGGATGCGGTGTAGCTTCATGGGTGGTTCCTCCGGTTCATTTTGGTTCGGCCGCGAGGCCGTTGATCGTCTGCAGCGCGTAGGCGCGGAACTGGCCGAGGATCATGCCCTTCCAGTCGTCGGCATCGACGTAGAAGGCGTCGCGCACGGCGCGGCGGATTTCCGTGCGGAGCGCGTCGGGCGCATCGGGATGTCCGGCGAGCCACGCCTCGCCACGCAGCGCCCGCCGCACCGCGGGATTGGGCAGCGTGCCGTATTCCAACGTAGTGGGTGTGATCGCGGCCTCCGGGCATTCTTCCGGCGCGCAGCCGGTGATGTGGCCCATCGTGCGCGGCGACACCGATTCGGCCATCGAGCTCACGATCAGGTCGCGACCCCACCAGGCGCGTGCGCGCGCCAGCGTCTCGGGACTGTGGCGGCCAAAGATCTTCTCGCCATGGCCGTAGGGGCCAAGGCCGGTATGGACGTCGATCCAGGCGATGTGGCGCCGCCGGGTGCCGTGCTTGCGCAGGATCGCGCGCACCGTGCGATTGCTCCAGGCCGGCGCCGTGCCGGCATAGAAGAGGCCGTCGGGATGCGCGGCCTGGCCGCTGGAGATGCCGGGCGTCCGCTGGCCGGCGAGGCGGGCCATGGCGGCCGCGAGCTTTTCCTCGTTTGTCTCCGACGGCGGCCACGCCTTGGGCACCAGCAGCTCGTGGATCTCCTCGTAGACCGGATTCGCGGGGTAGGGCTGGCTGAAATCGTTGAAGTTGCGGTTGAGGTCGATGTTGTCCTCGTTGGTCCGCTTCAGGTGCGAGAAACCGTAGGGATTGACGGCGTGGACCAGCAGTGTGGCGATGCCGCCACCCTTGTTCTGATCGGCCGCGCGTTGCAGCAGCGTGTCGTTCAGCAGGGCGAGCTGGCAGGCCGAGCCGGAAAATCCTTCTGGCCCGTGCGTCCCCGAACTCACGATGAACAGGTTCAGTGCATCGGCGGCGCCGACGAAAGCCGTGTCGGTGGCGATCTCCTCACCCTCCGCGCCCTTCAGCGGATGTACGTGGGACTCGACCGCGGCGCCTTGCGCGTGCGCCGTCGCGAGGAAGCGTTGCCGCGCCTCGCGGTAGGTGGCGGAAAAGTGAGCGGCCGTCATCGGAGCCTTTCGTCGAAGAAGTCGAGCGCGCGGAAGGCGCCGCCGATCGCCGGCAGGAACCACGGCTTGCCGGTATAGAGTGGAATCATGGGCAGCGGCGCATCGCCGAACGGCATGCGGCTTAGGGGGCGGCCATGCAGGCGGCCGGCGATCGACCGGCCCATGGCGTCGCCCAGGAAGGGCATCATCGACACGCCCGAGCCGTTGCAGCCCAGCACGAAGTGCAGCCCGTCGATCTCGCCGGCATGCGGCAGGGCATCGTAGGTGAAGGCGACATTGCCTTGCCAGGTGTGCGTGACCTTGACCTCGGCCAGCTCGGGGAAACGCTTGACCAGAGAGGCGTGCAGCAGGCGGGCGCGCTTCTCGCCGTCGATCTCGGTGAAGCGGGCGCGGCCGCCGAAGATCACGCGCTTGCCGTCGGGCGAGAGCCGGTAATAGTTCAGCACTCGGCGCGTCTCGGAGAAGGTGCGGCCGCGCGGACAGAGTTTCAGCGCCAGACCCGGCGGCAGTTCTTCGGTCGCGATGACATGGCTGGCGATGGGCACGAGGCGGCGCTGCAGCTTGGGCGTCACCCGACCGGTATAGCCGTTGGTGGCGATCACGACATGGCGGGCCTGCATCTCGCCGGCGGTCGTGGCGATCTGCCAGCCGTCGCCCGAACGCGCGAGGCCAGTGGCGCGGCAGTGGCCCGCCAGCGTGATCGAATTGCGCCGCCGGACCGCGGCCAGCAGGCCGCCGTAGAACAGGGCGGGATGCAGTTTGCCCGCGGTCTCCAGCACCATGCCGCCGTGATAATAGTCGCTGCCGATCTCCTGGCGCTGCTCCTTGCGATCGACGAGATAGCAGTCGGTGGCGCCGCCGTCGCGCAGCTTGTCGTAGCGCTTGCGCAGACCCTCGTAGTGCGAGGCCGCGCAGGCGCCGAGGAAGCGGCCGCGCTGCTCTAGATGGCAGTCGATGTTTTCCTTTTCCACCAGGTCGAACAGCCCGCGGTAGGCCTCGACCGCCCAGCCGACGACATCGCGCACCAGGTCGGGCGCGTAGTCGAGGCTCTTGCCGGTAAAACTCTTGCCGATCGAGAGACCGGCGCTGATCGCGCCGCCGCTGCGCGTGCTGGCGCCCGAGCCGAATTCCGCCGCCTCCAGCACCACGCTCTGGATGCCGGAATCGGCCAGCGCGCGTGCCGCCGCAAGGCCAGCATAGCCGCCGCCCACCACGACCACATCAGTGCTCGGGGGCAGCGACGGGGCCTCGATCGCCTGCGGCCTGAAAGCCTCCCACCAGTAGGGCTCGTCCTTGAAGCTGCTCGCCAGGATCGACTGGTCATTCCTAGGCATGGAAACACTCTTCGACAAAACGTTGAGGATTGGGACTTTTGGCTTGTCGACCGGGGAGGTCAAAGTCATTGTCGGAGCACGACAATTCCCTGGAGTTATGATGATCACGTCGCGCCAGCTCGAAGCGTTTCGCGCCGTCATGGAGCACGGCACGGTGACGGCGGCGGCCGAGCGGCTGGGCGTGTCGCAGCCGGCGGTGAGCAAGATCCTGGCCGGGCTGGAACACGAGATCGGCTATCCGCTGTTCACCCGCATCAAGCGGCGGCTGGCTCCGACCAGCGAGGCGCGGCTGCTCGCAGCCGAGGTGACGCGGCTCTATCACAGCCTCGACCGCATCAGCGAGATGGCGCGCGAGATCCGCGACCGCCAGGTCGGCGACCTGCACGTCTATTCGACGCCGGCGCTGGGACGCACCGTGCTGCCCGACGTGATGGCGGGCTTCGTCAAGCGCCACGCCAAGGCGCACATCGTGTTTCATGTGCGGAGTTCCACCTACATCAACCAGAAGATGGTCGACCAGCAGATCGACCTCGGCTTCTCGATGATGCCGTTCGAGCATCCTTCCATGGTGACCGAGGAGCTGAGCCGGGCCGCCGCCGTCTGCGTGCTGCCGGCCGGTCATCGCCTGGCGCGCCGCAAGGTCATTCGGCCCGCCGACCTGCGCGGCGAGCGATTCCTGTCGTTTCCGCTCGATGGCCGCATGCGCCACCTGATCGACGCCGCCTTCGAGCAGGAACGCATCGAACGCAGCCTGCAGATCGACGTCTATTCCTCGGCCGACGCCTGTGCGCTGGCGGCACGCGGGCTCGGCGTGTCGATCGTCGAGCCCTTCACGGCGCGCGACTACGAGCGCGACGGCATCGCCGTGGTGCCGTTCGAGCCACGCATCCGCTACCTGTTCCGGGCCATGCGGCCGCGTTTCCGCAAGCCGTCGCGGCTGGCCGATGCCTTCCTCGACGCGGTGAAGGCGCATCTGCGCGCCAAGGGCTGGTGAACACCTATGCCGGATCATGGGCCACGAAGAATTCGAGGCCGATCAGGCGTTCCAGCAGCATCACGACGGCCAGCGTGACCACGACCGTGGCGGTCGAGATCGCCGCCAGCACGGGCGAGGCGTTCTCCTGGATGAAGGCGTAGATCTGCACCGGCAGTGTCGTGGTCTCGGGACCGGTCAGGAACATCGTGACGGTCACTTCGTCGAACGAGATGATGAAGGTGAAGAGCAGAGCCGTGACCAGGCCGGAGCGCGCCAGCGGCAGAGCAATGCCCAGCGCGAGGCGGCGCTCGTCGGCCCCCAGCAGCGAGGCCGCCTCGACGATCTCGCCGTCGATGCGCGCCATGGCAACGGCGATCGGCCGCCAGGCGAAGGGCAGTGTCACCACGACATGGGCCGCCACGATACCGACCACCGTGCCGAGATGGCCGGTGAGCGCCAGCACATTGACCAGAGCGACGCCAAGTGCGGCATGGGGAAAGAACAGCGGCGACATCACCACCAGCTCGAACGCCGGCAGCCAGCGCGGTTTTAGGCGATGGCAGGCATAGGCACCGGCGAAGGCGATGGCGGTGGCAAGCACGGCCACGATGGCGGCGATGACGAGGCTGGTCGCGAAAGCGGACAGCCAGCGCGGGTCGGTGGCGGCCTCGAGGTACCAGCGCAGGCTGAGCTCGCCCGGCGGAAAGCGGAGATAGCCCGCGGCGGCGAACGAGGTGGCGGCGATGACCAGGATCGGCGCCGGCAGAAAGAGCAGCAGCGCGAACGAGCCGGCGCGGCCGAGCTTGATCAACGGAGCATTCATCGATCCGCCTTCGGCACCAGCGCGCCTTCGACGGCACGCAGCACGACCAGGCCGAGCCCGCTCAGTAGCAGCAGGCAGAGCGCCCAGGCCGAGGCCTTGCTCATGTTGAAGTTGTAGACGACCTCCTGATAGATCTGCGTGCCGGCCATCTTCTGGCGCAAGCCACCCAGCAGGATCGGCGTCACGATGGCGCCCATCGAGGTGAGGAAGGTGATGCTGATGCCGGTGAACACGCCGGGCAGCGACAGCGGCAGCACGACGCGACACCAGGTGGCGAGGTCCGAGGCGCCGAGCGACTCGCTCGCCTCCTCCAGCCGGGTGTCGATCTGCAGCAGCACCGACAGGGTGGCGATCACCGCGAACGGCATCAGCACGTGGGTGAGGCCGATCACCACGCCGAGGTCGTTGAAGATCAGCGGCAGCGGAGACTGGATGGCGCCGATCCAGGCGAGCGCCTCGTTGAGGAAGCCCTTGGGACCCAGGATGACCAGCCAGCCGTAGGTGCGCACGACGAGGCTGACCAGCCACGGCACCAGCACGATCACCAGCAGGAGATTGCGCCAGCGCGGCAGGCGCCACAGTAGCCAGGCGATGGGATAGGCCAGCACCGCCGAGGCCAGCGCCACCACGACCGAGATCGAGGCGGTACGCAAGAAGACCTCGTGATAGTCGGGCCGCTCGACGATCTGGCGAAAATAGACCAGCGAGAAGCCGTCCTTGGTCCAGAAGGCATTCAGGAACAGCAGCACGACCGAGCCCAGAAACAGCGCGAGCACCAGCAGGGCCGGCAGCAGCAACCAGCCCAGGCTTCGCGGCGTCGCGCTGGTCTGCATGTCAGGGGCTGGTGACATTAGGCTTAACCGTCGTCCCGACTCGCGCGGAGTAGCCTCCGCGCTGAAGCGCGCAGCGCGAAGCGGAGGGACCTTTTCTCCGCAATAAGCTGTCTCCGGTAGAGAGAAGGCCCCTCGGCTACGCTCGGGGCGACGTGTGTTGGGACCGTCTGAAACTCGCCAACCGATTCCACTTGCGTCCATCCTGCTCTAGAAGCCGGCGGCGAAGCCGGGTGGGAACTCGGCCGAGGCGTTGGTTTCGCTGTCGAAGGCTTGGGCGAGCTGGATCAGGTGCGCCTCGGCGTACCACGGCGCCACGAAATGGATACCGATCGGGAGGCCCGCCTTCGAGCGGCCGTAGGGAATGCTGATCGCCGGATGGCCGGTCATGTTGAAGGGGATGGTGTAGGTGTACCAGGCCGCACGCAGGTCGCCGATCGGCTTGCCGTCGACCATGAGCGGCGCGAACTGGTCCTGGGTGGCGAGCGGCGCCGGCGTGGCGACGGTGGGCGTCAGCAAGAGGTCGCAGTCGGCAAAAAGCTTCTGCACCGACTTGTAGGCAGTCGTGCGGTCCATCAGCGCCCGGCGCAGCATGACGACGTCGACGGCGTCGCCCTCGTCGAGCGTCTTGGCGAACGACGGGTCGAGGTCGGCGCGGCGGTTCTTCAGGATCTCGCCGAAACGCTCGATCTGGTTGGCGCGCAGGATCAGCCGCGCCACGTCGAGCTTCCAGTCGATCTCGCGCCCGTCCATTTCCTTGATGCGTGCGCCGCGCTTGTCGAGGAAGGCGAGGGCGGCGTCGAGCCGGGCCTCGGTGTCGGGATCGAGATAGCCGCCGGTCATGCGGCGGATCACGGTGATGCGCTTGCCGGCGATGGGATCGTCTGATCCCTGCGGCCAGGCGAACGGCTCGCGGCCGATGGCGAGCGTCCACGGATCGTCGCGATGGCCGCGCGACATCGACGCAAGGCCGGCGCCGAGATCGGCCGGATGGCGCGCCATCACGCCCAGGTAGGTGAGCTGGCCGAACTGGTCGGGCGGCACCTCGTGCGGCACGCGGCCGAGCGTGGCCTTGAGGCCATAGACGCCGCAGCAGGCCGCCGGAATGCGGCCCGAGCCCGCGCCGTCGGTCGACATGGCGATCGGCCCGAGGCCCAGCGCCACCGAAACGGCGGCGCCGCCGCTCGATCCGCCCGACGTGTGCTCGCGGTTCCACGGGTTGCGCGTGACGCCGTGCAGGCGGCTGTCGGTCAGCACCTTGTGGCCGAACTCCGGCGTCGTGGTCTTGGCGAACAGCACGGCGTCGGCCGCCGTCCATTGGCCTATGGCGCTGGCGTCGACGGTGGGTATGTTGTCCTTCATCGTGAGCGAGGCAAAGGCGGTGCGCAGGCCCTTGGTCAGGATCAGGTCCTTGGCCGATACCGGCACCGCGGCAAGCGCGCCGAACTTGGCACCCTGCTTGCGGCTCGCATCGAGTGCATCGGCCGTCTTGCGCGCACCGTCGGCATCGAGGGTAGCGATGGGGTTATAGGGCTCGGCGCGCTTGCAGCGTTCGAGTACGCCTTCGACGATGTCGCGCGCGGCGACCTTGCCGGAGGTGAAGGCTGTTACGATGTCGGCGATGGGCCGGCCGGCGAAATCCTGTGCGGGCATGGGGCGGTCTTTCAGGGGTTGGCGAACACGGTGAGCGAATCGGCGGCAATCGAGAGCTGCACCGACTGGTTCTCGACCAGTTGGGCAGCCGGCGCATTGGTCATCATGAGGCCGGTGAGCGGGCCGTGCACGGTGTCGAAGCTGACCTTCAGCATCGGACCCAGTCGATGGAGCGCGCCGACGCGCGCCCCGAACGAGGTCCCGGGATCGGTATTGGCACCGGAGGCGGGTTGCACGGATATGGATTCGGGCCGGCAGGCGATTTCGCAGCTCGCGCCGGCGCGTGTCTTGCCGACCACGGCCGCCAGCGGCAAGCGGAACCGACGGCCGCCGATCTCGATCTCCGCCGATGCAGCGTCGACCGAGACGATGCGGCCCGGCAGCATGTTGATGTCGCCCACGAAGCGGGCGACGAAGGGCGAGGCGGGGCGGCGATAGATTTCGCCCGGCGTGCCCACCTGCTGCACCCGGCCGCCGTCCATCACGACGATGATGTCGGAGAGCAGCGTCGCCTCTTCCTGATCATGCGTGACGAAGACGAAGGTGGTGGCGAGCTGGCGCTGGATCGACTTCAGTTCGACCTGGAGCTGGCGGCGAAGCTGCAGGTCGAGCGCGCTCAAGGGCTCGTCGAGCAGCAGGATGGCGGGCTCCAGCACCAGCGACCGCGCCAGCGCCACGCGCTGCTTCTGACCGCCCGAGAGCTGGCCGATGCGGCGCCGCTCGAAGCCCGCGAGCCCGACCAGGCCGAGAAAGCGCGAAACAGGGCCCGCGATATCGGTGGCCGGCGTGCCGCGTACTTTCAGGCCGTAGGCCACGTTTTCGAACACGTCGAGATGGGGAAACAGCGCCAGGTTCTGGAACACCATGCCGATCGGCCGCCGCCGGGGCGGCACGCCCTGCATCGCCGCACCGTCGATGGCGATGGCGCCGCGGCTCGGCTCGAGGAAGCCCGCGATCAGGCGCAGCAACGTGGTCTTGCCGCAGCCCGACGGGCCCAGCAGCGTCACGAAGCTGCCGCCCTCGATCGCGAGATCGACCTCGTTCAGGACCGTCGTGGCGCCGAACTCCTTGCCCACTCCCGTGACTGCGATCGAGCCTCGCCTCACTGCCGGCCACTCACTGCTTGACGCCGGACATCAGCTTCTCGGCGCGGTTGACGCGCTCCTCGTTGTGCTCGACCACGACCCGCCAGTCGGGTGAATAGAGGCTCTGCGCGATCTTCTCGTAGGGCAGGCCCAGGGTCTTCTGCAGGTCGTCCGGCAGCTTCACCTTGGCGTTCATCGGCAGCCAGCCGTCGAGCAGCGCGGCCCTGAGCTGCGGTTCGGCGCCAGCGATGTAGTTCATCCAGACCAGCGACTTGTCCTGGTTCTTGGCGCCCTTGGGGATCACCACCACGTAGGGCAGCATCAACGCGCCTTCCTTGGGAATCACGATGTCGACGTTGGCCGCCCCCTGGCGGCGCAGGCTCCAGACGCGCGAGGCGTAGAACGGCACGGCCGCCACCTCGCCGCGCGTCAACAGCGTGTTCATGTGGGCGAGCGAGGTGTAGGTCGCCAGCACGTTGGGGATGATCTTCTCGAGCAGCTTGAAGCCCGGCTCGATGTCCTTCTCGCTGCCGCCCATCGCCTTGGCCATGATCACTGCGTCGTAGGGCGCGAGATAGACCGGCCGCGTGAGCGAGAGCTTGCCCTTCCACCTGGCGTCGGCCAGGCCCTGCCACGAGGCGAAGTCGGCTGCCTTGGCGAGGTCGGTGTTGAAGGCGATGCCGTAGTAGGTGAAGTAAACCGGCAGGCCGACATGACGACCGGCCTTGTCCTTGGTCAGGAACTTCGGGTCGACGTCGGCGATGCCGGGAAGCTGCTTGTCGTCGAAGCTCTCGATGAGGCCGGCATTGGAGAGAGCAATCGCCTCGAAATAGGTGACGAGGGCGAGATTGTACTGATTGGCGGCGGCCGGTGAGCGGAGCGCGCCCGCGGGATTGGGCACTTCGACCATCTTCACCGTGTAGCCGCCCGTCGGCGCGAACTGCTTGATGAAGGCCTCGCGCCAGGTATTGGCCCCGCCGCCGCCCCACACCGCCATAACCAGGTGGTTCTGCGCCGCGGCACTTGCGGCGCCGAGGCAGACGAGCGCCGTCGCGCAGGCAAGAGCCTTCAATTCCTTCAGCATCGCTGTCCCCCTCGCAAACACATCCCAGCAAAAACTATGGAGGGAGGCCGGGGGGCCGGAAAATTCATTCGTCCTGGATGATCATTCCGCCGGGTTATGGCCTATCGCTGTTGCCCGCGTCGGAGGTCGCACCTAGAGTTCGCCGGGGAATCACAATGAAGGGGGATCGAGCATGGACACTAGGAAACTGAACCGACGCCAAGCCGTGTCGCTGCTGGGCGGCGTTGCCGCCATCGGTGCCGCGGGTCCTGCTTTCGGCCAAGCCGAACCGCCCAAGCCCGCCCAGATCGTCGTCAATCACTCTGGCGGCTCGATGGGTACGGCGATGCGCAAGGCCTTCTTCAACGGCTACGAGAAGAAGTACGGGATCAAGGTCGTCGAGACGAGCCCGGTCGACATGGGCAAGCTGCGTGCCACCGTCCAGTCGGGCAACGTCGAATGGGACGTGACCGAGATCGGCGGCCAGGACGCCATCCGCGCGGAGAAGCTCGGGCTGCTCGAGAAGATCGACGCCAAGATCGTCGACCGCTCGAAGTATCCGCCGACCGCGCAGAATCCCTATGTCTTCGCCTCGTCGGTCTACACGACGATCATCGGCTACCGCACCGACGTCTTCAAAGGTGGCACCCAGCCCAAGAGCTGGGCCGAGTGGTGGGATGTGAAGAAATTCCCGGGCGCGCGCTCGATGCGCAACCATCCGACCGACAATCTCGAGTTCGCGCTGATCGCCGACGGCGTGCCGAAGGACAAGCTCTATCCGATCGACTTCGACCGCGCCTTCAAGAAGCTCGACCAGATCAAGCCCGCCGTCACGGTGTGGTGGTCGACCGGACAGCAGCCGGCGCAGCTCCTGCTCGACAAGGAAGTCGTGCTGGCGACCGGCTGGAACGGCCGCTTCTACGACATCATCAAGAAGGGCGCGCCGATCGAGATCGAGTGGAACGAGGGCGCGCTGAAGCAGGGCAGCTTCATCATTCCCAAGGGCGCCAAGAACCTCTACTGGGCGCAGAAGATGCTGGTCGAGCTCGCGATCCC
>CAMDOT010000072.1 GCA_945903635.1 Rhizobium sp. Q54
TGAGCACCATCGCCCTGATCGGCGCCACCGGAAATATCGGCGGTCGCGTACTCGCCGAGGCGCTTGCCCGCTCGCACACCGTCACCGCCATCACGCGTGACCCGCGCAAGCTCACCGCCCGCCCCGGCATGACGGTCCGGGCCGCGAGCACGACCGATCCCGTCGTGCTGGCCCAGGTTCTCAAGGGCCACGACGTGGTCATTGTGTCGGTGAAATGGAACGAGAACGACGTCAACCGCGTCATCGACACCATCCGCAAGTCGGGCGTGAAGCGTGTGCTGTTCGTCGTCGGCGCCGGCAGCCTGATCCGCAAGGACGGCCGCACCCATTTCGACCACATGATGGATAAGGGCGTGCAGCCGCCGACCTCGAAGCCTGCGATGCAGGCTCTGGAAGCCATCCGGGCCATCAAGGACCTCGAGTGGACGGCGATCTCGCCGGCAGCGGCGATCCCGGCCGGCCAGCGCACCGGCAAGTTCCGCCTGGGCCTCGATCAGTTCCTCGTCGACTCCAAGGGCGAGAGCCGGATCAGCCGCGAGGACTTCGCGATCGCCATCCTCGACGAGATCGAGAAGCCCAAGCACATCCGCAAGCGCTTCACGGCCGCCTACTAGCCGGCGGCGGCAGACGCCGCCGCCATCAGTCGCCTTTCAAGCCGGCCGCCTTGATCAGCGGACCCCACTTGGCGCGCTCCTGCTTCTCGTAGGCCGCCAAGGCCTCGGGCGAGCCGCCGGCCGGCTCGAAGCCGAGCTGCATCAGGCGCTGGCGGGTCTCGGGCTGGGCCAGGATCTTGGCCAACTCCGCATTCAATTGATCGACGATCGCCTTCGGCGTGCCGCGCGGCGCGTAGATGGCGTTCCAGGCCGTCACCTCGAAGCCGGGAAAGCCCTGTTCGGCGACCGACTTCACGCCCGGCAGCAGCTCGCTCGACTTCAGCGTGGTGATTGCCAGCGCCTTCAGCTTGCCGCTCGCGACATGGCCGCGGCTCGCCGTCGCCGTGTCGATGGTGAGCTGGACCTGGCCGCCCATGACCTCGGTCATGGCCGTCGCCGAGCCCTTGTAGGGAACGCCGAACAGCGGCGCGCCCGTGCGCGCTTTCAGGAGCTCGAAGACGATGCGTGCTGTCGTGCTGGGCAGCGCGATGTTGAGCTTGTCCGGCTGCGCCTTGGCCGCAGCCACCAGCTCGGGGATGGTGCTCGCCGGGAGCGACGGATTGGCGGAGATCACCATCGGCAGCATGCCGACCAGGATGATCGGCGCGAAGTCCTTGTCCGAATCGTAGCCGACCGACGAATAGAGGAACTCGTTCATGGTCTGCGTGGCAACCGTGCCCATCAGCAGCGTATAGCCATCGGGTGCCGAGCGGGCGGCGTCCGCGGTGCCGATATTGCCGCCGGCGCCGGGCTTGTTGTCGACGATGAACTGCTGACCCATCGCCTTGGTGAGTTGCTCGGCGAAGAGCCGGGCGGCGACGTCGGTGCCCTGCCCGGCCTGGTACGGCACGACGATCCTCACCGGCTTGGCAGGGTACGCCTGCGACCAGGCCGGCAGGCCCGACAAAAGGCCGGCGATCAGAGCCATCGCATAGGTCATTGCCTTGATTTTCATTTTTCTTCCTCCCTTTGAACCCGATACTTGCTCGAATCTCCTCGTCATGCGGATTGAACCGCCGTGATCATCAGCCGCGGCTGGGCAATTCGACGATGCCGGTGCCCAGAATCGACAACTCGTCGGTCTGGTTGCGCGCCTCCTGCTCGATCTCGACCAGATGGCGACCGTTCTCGACGTACTTGCGCTTGACCCGGCCCTTGATCCAAAGGATGTCGCCCGCCGGATTGTGACGGCGGATCTTGCACGTGGCGTTGCGCAGCATGCCGTCGTCGCCCATCCAGTTGGTCATATGATGGGTGAGCCAGGAGGCTCGCTCCGGACCGTAATCGTAAGCGCCGGGGGCGCCGACCTCGTGGGCGAACTCCTCTTCCCAATGCACGCGCTCAGGGCAGTCGGGAATGCCGAAGCGGTTCTTGATGCCGAGGCCGGGATGGGCGTCGTTCAGCTTCCAGGCGAGCTTGTTGGCGCGGATGTAGAGGCCACCCCAACCCTGGGCATAGGCGATGAAGCCGGTCACCGTCATCGGGCCCTTCAGCATGGTCGGCAGCGCCTCGCCTTCGGCAACGTCCTGCCAGTAGCGCTTCTCGGCGCCGCGGATCTTCTCCTCGGCATATAGCTTGTAGGCAGCGGCCAGCTCCTCGTCGGTATAGCGGCGCGGTGCGCGGGCCTTCACGTCCTCGTACTTCGTGCCCTTCTCGCGCGCGTGGTCGCGCTCGGTGCGGAAGCACCAGCTGTCGGCATCGGCGACGAGGTCGCCCTTCTGATTGAAGAAATCGACGTGATAGATCTGCTGCACGGCGCGGCCGGCGAACTTCGTCTCATGGACGATCAGATCCTTCAGCCAAGCCTCGGTGCGGATCGTGTCGTTGCGGTTGACGGTCTTGTGCCAGTTCCAGTCCGAGCCCGACCACATGGCATGGATGCCGGGCAGGCCGCCGACATACCCCGAAATGATGCGGCTCGTGGTGAAGAGAAAGCTCGGCAGCGCAATGACGTCGCCGAACTTGGTCTTCTGCGCATACTCCGGCACGCACCACAGTGGGTTGTCGTCGCCGATGCCATGGGCGTAGTGGCGAATGTTGTCGCGCGTGGCCTCGTAACACCACGGCTCGGCGGTGACACCAATCTTGACGCCGATGCGCTGGCGCAGGGCGTCCATGCCCTCTTCGGTGATCTTCGGAAAGCTGCGCTCGATCGTCTTAGTCGACATGGACCTTTTCCCCCGTCATTTCCCTGGTGCGAAGAAGCTTGCGATTGACCTTGCCGGCCGGCGTCTTGGGCAGTTCGGCGACGAACTCGACGAGGCGCGGATATTCGTGCTGGCTGAGGCGCTGGCGAACGAGATCCTGGATCTCGCGCACGAAAGCCTCGTCGCCCTGGCGGTCGGCCACGACGAAGGCTTTGACGGCGAGACCGCGCAATTTGTCGGGCACGCCGACGGCGCCCACTTCGCGCACGTCCGGGTGCTTCAGCACCGCGTCCTCGATCTCGATGGCGCTCATGGTCCAGCCGGCGGAGATGATGACGTCGTCGGCCCGTCCGCCGTGGAAGAAGTAGCCGTCCTCGTCGGTGCGGCCGAGGTCCTTGGTGGCGATCCAGCGGTCGCGCCGCCATACCTTCATCTCGCCCATCACGCCGGGCGGGCACGGCTTGCCATCGGGGTCGTGGACCTCGACCTTGCCGCCGGGGATCGGCTTGCCCAAAGAACCCGGCTTCACGACGAAGTCCTCGGCTCCAGGATAGCTCACGAGAATGACGCCGATCTCGGTGGTGCCGTACATGCTGCAGACCGGCCGGCCGAACGTCGCCTCGGCGAACGCCGCCGTCTCGCTGTCGATCGGCTCGCCGGTGAAGGACGTCTTCTCGAGGAAGTATTCGTGGCGAGACGCCGCGCCGGAATTGCGCATCATGCGGTAGTGCGTCGCCGCCGCCGAGATATTGGTGAAGCGATGATCTTCCAGCGCCTTCAACAGACGCGCGGCGTCGAACTTGCCGGCATAGGCTCCGGCGGTGATGCCGAGCGCCAACGGCGCCAGCGTGCCATGCCACAGGCCGTGCCCCCAGGCCGGCGAGGACGGGCAGAGGAAGCGATCGCCCGGCCGCAGACCGGTGCCGTAGAGCGCCGCCACCATCAGCGTGACGAGGGCGCGGTGCGTGTGCTTCACGGCCTCGGGCAGCTCGCGGGTCGTGCCCGAGGTATATTGAAAGATCGCCAGCGCATCTGACCGGGTATTGGCCTCGAACCTGGCCGGCAACGATGCGAGGCCGGCCATGAAGACCTCGTCGGCCACCACGACACGCGTCGAGACCTTGGGCGCAATGAGGGGCGCTTTCTCGGCATTAGTGACCAGCAATCTCGGTGCACAATCGTCGATGCGCAATTTCACGCCATCGGGGCCGAACAAGGTGAACAGCGGTACCGCAATGGCGCCCGCCTTGATCGTGCCGAACAAGGCGGCGTAATAGGCCCGCGACGGTTCCAGCATGATGGCAACACGATCGCCGGCCACAATGCCTTGCGCGGCCAGCCAATGGCCGAAGCGCGCGGAGTCCTCGGCGATCTCGCGGAAGCTCAGTACTTCGTCCGACCCGTCAGCGCGCACGACAATGATGGCCGTGCGCTCGCCGCCCGCATGCCGGTCGATGCATTCATGCGCGATGTTCAGGCTTTCGCGATCGCCGTCGAACAGATCCCAGAGCTTCGCACCGGCGAAGTGCGCCTGGGCGTCGGCATAGCTCGTGTAGTCCGCGAGGCTCGTCATGGCGGCAACATTCGTCCAGCCATAATCAGTTGTACAGAAGATTCATAAATTGTATATAGACAATCATGGTCCTTCGCGCCGTTCCCGCCGTCACCCGCTCCATCGCCATCCTGCGCCTGCTCGGTCGCGCCAAGACGCCGATGGGCGTCAAGGCGATCTCTCAGGCGCTCGGCCTCGTGCCGAGCACCAGCCTTCACATCCTGCGGGTGCTGGTGGCGGAGGAGATGGTCAAGGTCGATGCCGCCAAGCAGTACAGCCTGGGCATGGGCATGCTTTCCCTGGCGCGTACGGCTCTGCAGGGAAGCGACTTCGCCACCCTCGTGCAGCCCAGGATCGACGAGTTGTCGCGGCGCTACGCCGTCACCGCGATCGGCGTTGAGCTTCCCAACCTCGACCACATGATCGTCGTGGCACTTTCGCAGACGCTGGCGCCGGTCCGACTGCATGTCGATATCGGCAGCCGCTTCCCGGCTCTGATCAGTGCCACCGGCCGCTGCGTCGCAGCCTTCAGCGACCAGCCATCGGCCGAGATCGACAAACGGTTCCGCGCGCTGCGCTGGCACAATGCCCCCAGCCACGAGACCTGGCGCAAGGAAGTCGACGCCGCGCGGCGCCAGGGCTTCAGTATTGACCGCGGCAACTACATCGCCGGCGTCACGGTCGTCGCGGTGCCAGTGCTGAACGCTGCCGGCACGATTTCGCAAACCATCGCCTCGGTCGGGATCTCGAGCCAGCTCGACCGCGCGACCTCGGTGGCGCTGGCGCACGACATGATGGACGCCGCGCGTGCCGTCGCGGCAGAGGTCGGCTAGGGCGGGCAGGCATTGCCGTCATAGAGGGGGCATTGGCCCCTTCCATCTCCTCACAAGACCGGTGTAGCTTGCTCTTGCAGGGCGTCCAGTAGAGTTGCGTATCCACGTCATCGCGCAAACTTGGAGGCAGCATCATGAAATTCCCCCGCCGCGCTTTCGTGGATCTGGCCTTGGGGGCTGCCGCGTTGACGGCCGCGCCCGGCCTTGCGCGGGCACAAGCCTATCCGTCCAAGCCGGCCCGGATCGTCGTCAGCTTCCCCGCTGGCGGGGCCACCGACATCATGGCGCGCCTGATGGGTGACTGGCTGACGGAGCGCACCGGCCAGCAATTCCTCATCGAGAACAAGCCCGGGGCCAGCGGCAACATCGGAACCGAGACCGTCGCCAAGGCACCCCCGGATGGCTACACAATCCTGCAGGTCGTGACCCCGAATGTGATCAATCCTGCGCTCTATTCCAACCTCCCCTTCGACTTCATCAAGGACATCGCGCCGGTCATCTACCTCGCGCGACTGGCCTACGTCGTCGTGGTGAATCCGTCGGTCCCCGTCACGACGCTCCCCGAGCTCATCGCCTACGCCAAAGCCAACCCGGGCAAGATCACCGACGGATCGGCCGGCCAGGGCACGCCGCAAAACATTTCCTGCGAACTCTTCAAGATGATGACCGGGGTGAATCTGGTCCACGTCCCGTACAAGGGTGGCGCGCCTGCGGTCGCCGATCTGCTCGCCGGCCACGTACAGGTGATTTTCGCGCCCATCTCGGAATCGATCCAGCAGATCAAGTCCGGCAAGCTGCGCCCGCTCGCGGTAACGCCCGCGGCCCGTCTGGACGTGCTGCCGGACGTTCCAACGATTGCAGAGTTCGTGCCTGGTTATGAGGCCAGCGGTTTTGCCGGTATTGGCGTGCCCACGGGCACTCCGGCCGCAATCATCGATCTCTTGAACAAGCAGCTCAATGCCGCGCTCGCCGACCCCAAGATCAAGGGCCGCATCGTCGAGCTCGGCGGCACGCCGACTGGGGGCACGCCGGCGGAATTCGGCAAGATCCTCTCGGAGGCCACCGAAAAGTGGGCGAAGGTGATCAAGACCGCGGGCATCAAGGCTGAATAAGGCCGGTCGCCACTGGATTTCGAGACTACTGAATTTCGAGACTACTGGATTCCAAGACTAGGGAACGGCCGCGGCGCGCTGGAACGCCGGCCGCGCAATCAGCCGCTCACGATAGGCCGTGGCGCGGGGACCGAGCAGAGAGGCGAAATCCGGCTTTCCCATGTTGTTGAGCGGATAGCCGACCGAAATGTCGGCGAGCGTCATCCGGCCCGCCACCAGGAAATCACGACCCTCCAGCCGTTGCTCGAGCAGCTTGATCCGCATCGAGAGCGAGTGGCGGGCGTCGGCCAGCACGGCGTCGATGCCGGCTTGCATCTCAGGCGTCTTGTTCCGGATGCGGCCCACGCGCGCCATCACCGAGAGCGGCGCCTGCAGCGTTGCTTCGCCGTACAACAGCCATTGCACGAATTCCGGCCGCTCCGGCTCGTCCGGCCCCACGACCAGGTCGGAGCCATGCCGGACCGCCAGGTATTCGCAGATCGCGAGCGATTCGTAGATCGCCCGGTCGCCGTCGATCAGGGCTGGCAACGTTCCGGCCGGGTTGATTGCGAGATACTCGGACTCGTGCAACCGCGGCCGGACGCCCAGCGACTTCACCTCGACCGTGGCGGCCATCTCTTCCAGCGCCCACAGCACGCGCAGCGAGCGCGAGGTGGGCACGTGGTAGAGCGTGGGCATCAGTCGAGCGTTTCCAGCAGCCGCGCGCAGAGATAGGTGCGCGGCACCAGCGACGAATAGTAGATCTGCTCATTGGCGGCATGCGCGCCCTTGCCGTCGGCGCCGAGCCCGTCGAGCGTCGGGATGCCGAGCGCGGCGGTGAAGTTGCCGTCGCTGCCGCCGCCGGTCAGCGGCACGTCCTCAAGTGTCTTGCCGATCTCGCGATAGATCGCCTGCGCCTTGCCGAACAGGTCGGCGATGCCGGCATCCTTCTGGTAGGGCGGACGGTTCATGCCACCCTCGACATGCAGTTCGACGTCCTGCCCGATCGGCTCCAGCCCGAGGAACCAATGCGTCATTTCCTCGGCGAGCTGCTGGCTCGGCACGCGCAGATCGACCTCGATCTTGCATTCGGAGGGCACCACGTTGACGCCCGAGCCGCCCTGGATCAGGCCGACGTTGCAGGTGATGCCGCGCGTGTAGTCGGTCTTGTTCTCGATGCGGACAATCTGCCTGGCCATCTCGTGGATGGCGCTGCGGCCATCCTGATGGCGCACGCCGGCATGGCTCGCGGTTCCCTTCACGGTGAGCGTGAAACGGCCGACGCCCTTGCGCGAGGTCACGACCTTGTCGCCGTCGCGGCCAGGCTCCATCACCAGCGCGTATTTGTGGCCCTTGGCAGCCGCCTCGATGCGCGCGCGCGAGGTCGGGCTGCCGACCTCTTCCTCGGGAATGAACAGGAACGTCACCGGCAGCTTGGGTTTCTTGCCCTGGCGGATCAGGTGGCGCAGCGCGTAGTAGGCGATGTAGCCGCCGGCCTTCATGTCGTAGATGCCGGGCCCGAAGATGCTGTCGCCCTCGCGGCGCACTCTCAGATCCTTCTCGATCATGCCGATGGGATGCACGGTGTCGAGATGCGCCAGCACCAGGATGCCCTTGCCGTCGCCCCCGTTCAGTTCCGGGGGCGTCTTGCATTCCAGGATGTCGCCGAAGCCGTCGACACCCGGCACGCGATCGAGCTTGAAGCCGAGGTCGCGGAACTGGCCCTCGACATGATCGACGACCTTGTTCACTGCCTTGGCATCGTGGCTCGGGCTTTCGATCGACACCCACTCGACGATGCCGCCCAACACTTCGTCGGCATCGATTTTCGGCTCGTTCTTCATCTTGTCGACCGCCATCAGATCGGATCCCAGGTGAAGTACTCGGGCGAGCGCTTGAGGTCGGTGAAGTAGGGCTTCATCGCCGGCACCGCGATCTCGTCGATCGCCTCCAGCGTCCAGCCCTCGGACATGTGCACCGAACGCACCGGACGGTTGGCGTTGAACAGCATGATCTCGTTCATGCGCACGCCGAAAATCTGCGAGCTAACGCCCGCCGCCTGGGCCGCATCCGAGAGCAGGAACACCGCCATCGGCGCGATCTTGGCCGGCGTCATCTTCTTGGAGCGCTCGAGGCGCGCCACCTGCGCCGGCGTGTCGGCGGGGATGGTGCCGATCATGCGCGTCCAGGCGAACGGCGAGATGCAGTTCGAGCGGACGTTGAACGCCGCCATGTCGAGCGCGATCGAACGCGACAGGCCGATGATGCCCATCTTGGCCGCCGAGTAGTTCGCCTGGCCGAAGTTGCCGACGAGGCCCGAGGTCGAGGTGAAATGCACGAAGGCGCCCGACTTCTGCTCCTTGAAGTAGTTGGCGGCGGCGCGGCTCACGTTGAAGGCGCCGTTCAGATGCACGTCGATCACCATCTTCCAGTCCATGTGGCTCATGCGATGGAAGATGCGGTCGCGCAGGATGCCGGCATTGTTGATGACGCCATCGATCTTGCCGAAGTTCTCGACCGCAGCCTTGACCATGCGCTCGGCGCCGGCCGGATCGGTGACGCTGTCGCCGTTGGGCACCGCCTTGCCGCCAAACGCGGCGATCTCGTCGCAGACCTTCTGCGCCGGCGTCGTGCTGCCGCCGCCCTCGCCGTCGACCGCGCCGCCGAGATCGTTGACCACGACATTGGCTCCCTCGCGCGCCGCCAGCAGCGCCATCTCGCGGCCGATGCCGCCACCCGCGCCGGTCACCAGCACGACCTTGTCCTTCAGCATGTTCGTCATGGTCTTCTCCCTCTTCTTACGACTCCAGTTTCGGGGCACCCGTCCCCGGACGCAACAGCCGCGCGCTGAGCAGTGTCGCGACCGCGAAAGGCGCGAGCCCGATCACCAGCGGCATGGCGATGTAGCGGCTGCTGACCAATGTCAGGACCGCCACCGAGATCGTGCCCATGGCGCCCATGCCCATCTGGGCGAGGCCGGCCAGCGACGACGCCGTGCCGGCGAGGCGCGGATACATGCCGACCGCGCCGGCATTGGCGTTGGCCACCATCAAGCCGGTGCCGAAGCTCAGCAGCATGTGCGGACCGATGATGGCCCACCAGGTGACGATTTCCGACAGCGAAAGTGCTGCCATGATCACCAGTGCCGCGATGTGGAACCAGCCCGAGAAGCGGATGATGGTCGTGGGCGCAATGCGTCCGACCAGCCGGTTGTTGACGAACGTGCCGGCGGTGAAGCCGCCGACCGAGAGCAGCACGATCAGCCCGAACTCCTTCGGCGAGAAGCCCAGGCTTTCCTGCAGGATGAAGGGCACGCCCGCCAGCATGCCGAAGTTCAGGGCGAAGGCGAAACCGAGCGGCAGGATGTGGCCGAGGAAGCGGCGGTCGCGCAGCATCTCGCCCGACCCGCGCAACAGGCTGCCGAGGCCGATGCGTTCGCTGCGGTGCTTATTGGTTTCGCCGAGACCCAGCAGCGTCACCAGGAACAGGATCGTGCCGAAGCCGCCGACGAACCAGAAGGTCGCCCGCCAGCTCGCCCATTCGCCGAGGAAGCCGCCGATCGTCGGCGCCAGCGACGGTGCGATGTTCTGGCCGAGCGAGATCCAGCTCATCACCAGGGGCATTTCCTTGAAGGTGTAGGCATCGCGCGTGAGCGCGCGGCCCAGCACCGACCCCGAGGCGGCGCCCAGCCCCTGCAACACGCGGAGCGCGATCAGGTCGTTGATCGAAGTGGCGAACGAGCAGCCGAAGGTCGTGGCGGTGAAGAACAGCAATCCGCCCAGCAGCACGGGACGGCGGCCGTAGCGGTCGCTGAGCGGACCGTAGAAGAGCTGGCCGACCGCGAACCCCAGCATGTAGGTGGTGAGCGTGAGCTTGACGCTGTCGGGCGTGGTGACGAGGTCGTGGCCGACCGACGGCATGACCGGCGTGTAGATGCTCATGGTGAGCGGGCCAAAACTGCCCAGCGCCACCAGCAGGGCAATATATGCGGCCGACCGCGGCTTTAGAGTCACTTCGATTTTGCTTCCGCGGCACCTTCGGCGCCGAAGTCGCCACCCAAGGCCATTTCTTCCTGGGCGCGCGTCATGCGCGGGTAATAATGCCGGAACGCGCCGCGGATCTCGTCGAACGGGATGTCGGCGAAGACGCCGCGGTAGGCGAGGTATTCCATGTGACGGCGGCCCGAGAGATCGAACGGGTGGTAGATCGAATCGCCCACCGCGTCCCAATCGAGCGGCTTCAGGCCGAACTTGTCGGTCAGCTCCTTGTTGAAGGCAGGCGTGGCCTTCACCCAGCGCCCGTCGAGCCAGACGTCGGTGTAGCCATGGTAGAAGAACATGTCGCTGCCCATCAGCTCGGCCAACCTCTTGGTCGTCATGTGGTTGCGCACATCGGCATAGCCAACGCGGGCCGGAATGCCCGTGGCGCGGCAGACCGCGGCCATCAGCCCCGCCTTGTTGACGCAATAGCCGTGCCCGGCCGCCAGGGTCGTGCTGGCGCGATAGGCCTCGCGCTTCATCGGCGTGTTGTACGGGTCGTAGCGGAGATCGTCGCGGACGGCGTAGTAGAGCCGCAGCGCCTTCTCGCGGTCAGAACCATCTCCCGCCACGC
The DNA here is from genome assembly GCA_945903635.1 of Rhizobium sp. Q54. Lineage (GTDB taxonomy): Bacteria > Pseudomonadota > Alphaproteobacteria > Reyranellales > Reyranellaceae > Reyranella. The sequence continues at coordinate 10,888 of CAMDOT010000072.1, forward strand.
GACTTGCATAGGCCACGATTTTGGGGTGCTCTGAATCGATCAGGTCGCCCGGCCGCCGGTAGGCCTCGAAATCCGCGCCGTCGCGCACGACGTCATCGCCCGGCGTTTTGAAGGAATCGTAATCCATGCCGGGCGTTCTTTACTGCAAGAGACGGGAAAGTCCATGAGCGAAGACGCGCAATTCACCCATGCGCATATGGCGCGCTTCGAACGCCTGCTGCCCGGGCCGGTCGAGCGCGCCTGGCAGGTGCTGACCGAGGCGAGCCTGCTGCCGGGCTGGTATGGCGAGGGCCACATCGAGCCCAGGATCGGCGGCACCGTCACGCTGATGGGCGGCCACATCCGCGGGACCGTCACCCAGTGCCTGCCGCCTGAGCGGCTTGCCTACAGCTGGAACGTCTTTAATCCCGGCGACGAGGTGTCGCCCTACCCCGAGTCCTACCTGACCCTCGAACTGAAACCGGCAGGCGGCGACACCGCGCTCACCCTCACGCACCTGCCCGTGCTCGAGCGCTTCGTGAAGCTGAACGCCATGGGCTGGCACACCTATCTCGACATGGTGGCAGCGGTACTGCGCGGCGAACCGGTGGCGTCACGCGACGCCTACATGACGCGCAACGCCAAGACCTACGGCATCGATCTCGCCAATCCGATGGGCTGACCGGACCGCGGGCCTCCAGGCCCGCGGTCCGATGATACTCAGAGCGACGGTGGCGCGTCGTCGGAGGATTTTACAAGAAAGTGGGCGTTGGCGGTGGCGACGGGCTTGGCGCGGTCGTCCTGCCAGGCCTCGGCGAAGACGTTCACCATGCGCCGGCCCTGCTTGGTGACGGTGGCGCGGGCGATGACGTCGACCGGCCGCGCCGAGCGCAGGTAGTCGACCGTGATGTTGACGATCTTGGGCACCGTCTCGGTCTCGGTCTCCCACAGAAGATGGAAGATCGCCGTCATCTCCAGCATGGCCCCCAGCGTGCCGCCATGGATGGCCGGCAGAAAGGTGTTGCCGATCAGGTCGTCGTGATAGCGCATCCGCGTCAACAGCTCGCCGGTGCCATTCTCCGGCGCGATCCGCATCCAGCGCGCATAGGGAATCGCTTCGGCGAGACGCCCGACGTCTCCTGATTTCCGAACCTCCGCCAGCCGCTCGAGCAACGCGCTCATACTTTGGGCTCCGCGCCGATCGTCTCTTTGCCGATCGATTGCGCCCGCGTCACCTGGCCCTTGGTGCCGAGCATGAAGGTCCCGGCGGCGGCGGCGATCGGATCCTTCGGATCGCCGTGGTGGGCGAAGGCGCGCGTAAAAGCCACCGAACTGGTGATGCGGTAGCATTCCGCCTCGGCGATCACCGCCTTGCCCGGCGTCGCGGGCTTGGCGTAGTCGATGCGCAAGTCGAGCGTGGCGAACGGCATCGGCTCCTTCAGCATGGTGGCCACCGCCATACCGCAGCAACCGTCGAGCATCGCCGTCAGCGGCCCGCCCGCCAGCACGCCTGTTTCGGGATTGCCGACGAACTCCTCGCGCCATTCGAGCTGCATCGAGGCGAAGCCGCGGCGGGCGTCGATCACTTTCAGGCCCAGCGCCTTGCTGTGCGGGATGGTGTCGGAAAACCATTCCTGGAACAGCGCCAGGCGCTCTTCCTTAGTGGTGAGAGACTTGTTCATGGCTCCTTCTACAGCCCCATCTGGCGGGCGGCGAGGTCCTTCATGATCTCGACCGAGCCGCCGCCGATCGACATCACCTTGGTCTCGCGATAGATGCGCTCGACCTTGGCGCCGCGCAGGTAGCCGGCGCCACCGAACACCTGCATCGCTTCGTTGGCGCAGAACTCCATGGTCGAGGTCGCGAGGTTCTTCAGCATGCAGATCTCGGCCACCGGCTTCTCGCCCTGGCCGACCCGCCAGGCCAGCAGCTCGAGCGTCGACTTCACCGCATTGATGCGCATCGCCATGTCGACCAGGCGATGGCGCACGACCTGGTTGGCGATCAGCGGCTTGCCGAAGGTGTGACGTTGGCGCGCGTAGGCGATCGCCTCGTCGAGGCAGACCTTTGAATAGCCGCAGGCGCCCGCCGCCATGCCGAGCCGCTCCTGGTTGAAGTTCAGCATGATGCCGATGAAGCCGCGGTTCTCCTCGCCGATCAGGTTCTCGACCGGCACGCGCACATTGTCGAAGAAGAGCTGGGCGGTGTCGGAGGCCCACCAGCCCATCTTCTTGAGCTTGGTGCGGGCGAAGCCCTCGCGGTCGCGCTCGATCAGCAGCAGCGAGACGCCCGACGCGCCAGGCCCGCCGGTGCGAACGGCGACGGTGAAATAGTCGGCGCGCATGCCCGAGGTGATGAACATCTTGGAGCCGTTCACGACGTAGTGGTCGCCGTCGCGCCGCGCCGTGGTCTTCAGGTTGGCGACGTCGGATCCGCCTGAGGGCTCCGTGATGGCCAGGGCGGAAATCTTCTCGCCGGCCAGCACCTCAGGCAGGACCTTGCGCTTCATCCATTCCGGCCCGAGCGCTGCGATCGGCGGCGAGCCGATGGTATGACTGTTGAGGCTGGCATTGAGCCCGCCGCTGCCGTGGCGCGCCATCTCCTCCGCCTTGATGATCCCGAAGAACGGGTCGGTCGGCACCCCGCCATAGGCCTCGGGGAAACCCAGTTGCAGCAGGCCCGCAGCCGACGCCTTGCGGTAGAGCTCGCGCGGGAACTCCTCGGCTTCGTCCCATTGGTCGACATGGGGCATCAGCTCGCGCTCGACGAAGCGGCGGACGGTGTTGCGGAAGGCTTCGTGCTCCTCGGTATAGAAGGGCGATGGCGGCCCGCCCGACGGGGCCAGTTGGGCGGCGAGCGACATGGAATTCTCCACGGGGAAGCTGGGGTTCTCCTACAGTACCGTGTCAGTGGCGGAAATCCATTGACTCCCCGATGGAGGGCCATGTCTTATGACTGCGCCTTGCGAAAGTGAGGCCCAGAAAATTCAGACGAGCGTCAGGCCGGGAAACGGCCGGAGTACAGGGTAGGGGAATGCTCGATTTCATCCAGCAGCTGGTGAGCGGCATCGCGCTTGGCTGCGTCTACGGCCTCATCGCATTGGGCTTCGTGCTCATTTACAAGGCGACCGAGGTCGTGAATTTCGCCCAGGGCGACCTGATGATGCTGGGCGGCTTCTTCGTCTTCACCTTCATCGGGCTGATGGGCCTCGACTATTGGCTCGGCTTCCTGTTCGCCGTCTGCGGCATGGCCGTGTTCGGCATGGCGACGGAACGCATCCTGGTGCGGCCGATCCTGGGCTACCCCCAGTTCTCCATCGTCATGGCGACCATCGGCCTCGGCTACTTCCTACGCTCGATCGCCGGCATGATCTGGGGCACCGACGACCTCCGGATCGAGACGCCCTTCTCCGCTGGCGTGCTCAAGATCGGCGATCTCGTACTGGCGCACGACAAATTGTCGGTGATCGTGGCCACCGTGATCCTGTGCAGCGTCCTCTACGCGTTCTTCAACTACACCCGCATGGGCACCGCCATGCGCGCCACGTCGGAGAACATGCTGGCCGCCTATTACATGGGCATCCCGGTGAAGCGCGTGGTCTCGCTGATCTGGGCGATCAGCGCCGCGGTCGCCGCCTGCGCCGGCGTACTGCTGGCCCCTATCACCTTCATTCACTCCAACGTCGGCCTGGTGCTCGGGCTAAAAGCCTTTCCCGCCGCCGTGCTGGGCGGCTTCGGTTCGATCCCGGGCGCACTGGTCGGCGGGCTGATCATCGGCATCATCGAGAGTCTCGCCGGCTTCTACCTGCCGCAAGGCTGGAAGGACATCGCGCCGTACATCGTGCTGCTCGTCGTGCTGGTCGTCCGGCCCCATGGCCTGTTCGGCCCCAGCATGCGCAAGAAGGTCTGAGCTCATGCGTTTCGTCTTCAAGACCGACTACAACCAGGACATCCGCATCCTGAAGCACAGCGGCTACTGGTGGTCGTACGGCGCGCTGCTGGCAGTTCTGGTCGCCGCGCCCTTCCTGCTCGGCAGCTATCTGCAGAGCCAGCTGGTGTTCGTCTTCATCTACGCCATCGTGGGCGTGGCGCTGATGATCCTCACCGGCTTCACCGGCCAGGCCTCCTTAGGCCACGCCGCCTTCCTGGCGATCGGCGCCTATACAGCGGGCTTCCTGCAGCAACTCGGTGTGCCGTTCATCGTCTATTTCCCGGTGGCGGCCGTCCTCACCGGGCTGGTCGGCGCGCTGGTAGGCTTTCCGGCGCTCAGGCTGCAAGGCATCTATCTGGTGATCGCCACCATCGCCTTCGCCTTCATCGTCGAGGAGGTCCTGGCGCGCTGGGAGTCGGTGACCCACGGCAACGAAGGCATGCGCGTGCGCACGCTCGACCTCGTGGGCATGCCGGTGCCGCGCGACAGTGCCGCCTTCTACTTCCTCTGCCTGCTGGTGCTGGTGGGCGTCGTCGTGCTGGCGCTCAACCTGCTGCGGTCGCCGACCGGGCGCGCCTTCGTCGCCATCCGCGACTCCGAGACCGCGGGCAAGAGCATGGGCATCGACCTTGCCGCCTACAAGGTGAAGTCGTTCGCCATCAGCGCGGCCATCACCGGCATGGCGGGCGTCCTCTTCGCCCACAAGATGACCTTCATCAGCCCCGAGATGTTCACCCTGCTGCTCTCCATCGAATTCATCATGGTGATCATCATCGGCGGCGCCTTCGGCGTGCACGGCGCGATCCTGGGCGCCATCTTCATGGTCATGGTCGATCCGTTCCTGACGGCGCTGAAGGACGACGTGCCGGTGCTGGCGGCCAATGTCGCCTCGTCGTTCGGCATGGCCCAGGACGCGGCCACGCACCTGCAGGAAAAGCTCTCGAAGATCGGCTCCGCCGCCGGCCTAAAAGGCGCGATCTACGGCCTCATCATCATGATGTTCATCCTGTTCGAGCCGTATGGACTCTACGGGCGCTGGCTCAAGGTGAAGCTCTTCTTCCAGCTCTTCCCGCTCTACAAGCGCGCCACCTTCAAGCGGCAGAAGACCTACGTGAAGTCGGAGCGCAACCGATGAGCTTCTTCACGGTCGACGGCATTTCATTGCAATTCGGCGGCCTGAAAGCCGTCGACAATGTGAGCTTCAGCGTCGCCAAGGGCGAGATCTTCACCATCATCGGCCCCAACGGCGCCGGCAAGACCTCGATCTTCAACCTGATTTCGCGGCTCTACAATCCGACGGCGGGCAAGCTGTTCTTCGGCGACCAGGACATCACCGAAGTGCCACCGCACCAGATCGCCAAGCTCGGCATCGCGCGGACCTTCCAGAACATCGAACTGTTCGAAAACGCCACGATGCTGGCCAACCTGCTGGTCGGCCGGCACTGCCACGCCACGACCCAGCTGTGGCAGGAGATGCTGTTCCTGCCCTCCGTCCGCCACGCCGAACGGGCGCACCGGCGCAAGGTCGAGGAAGTGATCGAGTTTCTCGATCTCCAGGCCTACCGCGACAAGCTCATCGCGGGCCTGCCCTACGGGGTGCGCAAGGTGATCGAGATGGCGAGGGCACTCTGTTCCGAGCCCAAGCTCATCCTGCTCGACGAGCCCTCGTCCGGTCTCAACGTCGAGGAGACCGACGACATGTCGTTCTGGATCCGCGACATCAGAAGCGAGCTCGGCATCACCGTGTTGATGGTCGAGCACGACATGACCCTGGTGAACCGCGTGTCGGACCGCGTGCTGGCGCTGAACTACGGCAAGGTGCTGGCCTCGGGCACGCCGTCGGAGGTGCAGGCGCATCCCGACGTCATCGCGGCCTATCTCGGCGCCTGAGCGGAGCAAGCATGGCCCCCGATTCCAATACACCCGACGCTATCCTCAAGGTCTCCAACATCGAGAGCTACTACGGCCCGATCATGGCGATCCGCGGCGTCAGCCTCTCGGTGCCGCGCGGCCAGATCATCACCGTGCTGGGCGCCAACGGCGCCGGCAAGACGACGATCCTGAAAACCATCTCCGGTGTGCTCGACCCGCAGAAGGGCTCGATCGAGTTCGAGGGCAAGCCGATCCAGCGCATCGACGCCGACAAGATCGTGCGGCTGGGCCTCAGCCACGTCCCCGAGGGCCGCGAGGTCTTCCCGTTCCTGTCGGTGCGCGAGAACCTGGCGATGGGCGCGTTCCTGCGCAGCGACCGTGACGAGGTCGCGCGCGACCTCGAGCGCGTGTTCGTCTACTTCCCGCGGCTGAAGGAGCGCATCGACCAGCCGGCCGGCTCGCTGTCCGGCGGCGAGCAGCAGATGCTGGCGATCAGCCGGGCGCTGATGAACCGGCCCAAACTCCTGCTGCTCGACGAGCCCTCGCTCGGCCTGTCGCCGCTGCTGGTCAAGGAAATCTTCGAGATCATCAAGCGGGTCAACGCCGAACAGGGCACCTCGATCCTGCTGGTCGAGCAGAATGCCAAGATGGCGCTCGAGACGGCGCACTACGGCTATGTGCTCGAGGTCGGCCGGGTCGTGATGGACGACACCTGCGAACGGCTGATGAGCAGCAAGGACATCCAGGAATTTTATCTCGGCGCCAAGGACGAAAGCGCGCGCGGCGAACGCCGCTGGAAGCGCAAGAAGAACTGGCGCTGAAGCGAAAGGCGAGGAAACCATGGCCCAGCTGGCGACACTGACGGTGGCGGAAACCCTGCCCAAGAGCTTCGTGTTGAGTTGCACGGCGCGCGGCGACAAGCCGGCGATGCGCGAGAAGCTCTACGGTATCTGGACCGCCATTTCGTGGACCCAGTGGCTGGAACGGGCGCGCGACGTCACCTACGCGCTCCACGCGATCGGCTTCCGCCCCGGCGACGTGGGATCGGTGCTGGCCAACACCGTGCCGGAGTGGAACTACGCCGATTTCGGCATCCTGTGCGCCGGCGGCGTGTCGTCGGGCATCTATCCCACCGACTCGGTGAAGCAGGTCGAGTATCTGCTGAACGATTCGCGCACCGTCGTGCTGTTCGTCGAAGACGACGAGCAGCTCGACAAGGCGCTGGAAGTCCGCGACCGCTGCCCGACCCTGAAGAAGATCGTCGTGTTCGACATGGAAGGCCTCACCACCTTCAACGATCCCATGGTGGTGTCGCTCGACGAGTTCATGGCGAGCGGCCGCAACCATGCCCAGGGCAAGGAAGGCCTGTTCGACGAGTTGGTCGCCACGCGCAAGCCCGACGACCTCGCCATCCTGGTCTACACCTCGGGCACGACGGGGCCCTCGAAGGGCGCGATGCATAGCCATCGCAACGTCGTTTACGTCATGGCGAACTGCATGCACCCCGAGCTGTCGCTCTCCTGGTACGAGGGCGACGAGCGGCTGGCGTTCCTGCCGCTCTGCCACGTCGCCGAACGCATCGCCGGCAGCTACTACTCGGTCGCAACAGGTGTCTGCAGCAACTTCGCCGAGAGCCCCGAGACGGTGCCGGACAATATCCGCGAGGTGCAGCCCACCCTGTTCGGCGCGGTGCCGCGGGTGTGGGAGAAATTCTATTCCGGCATCATGATCGCGCTGAAGGATGCGACGCCGCTGCAGCGCTGGGCCTACAAGAAGGCGATCGACGCCGGCTTCGCCGTGGCCGACGCCCGCCTCGCCCGACGCGACGCCTCGATTCTCGAGAAGCTCCGCTTCCAGGTCGCCTACTGGCTGGTGCTGAAGAACATCCGCCGGATGGTCGGCCTCGACCGCTGCCGCTGGCTGTTCACCGGCGCGGCGCCGATCGCGCCGGAGCTGATCCGCTGGTACCTGGCGCTCGGCCTCGACATGTACGAGGTCTACGGCCAGACCGAGAACTGCGGCCTCGCCACGGCGATGCCCGCCAATGCCATCAAGCTCGGCACGGTCGGCAAATCGGTGCCGTACGGCCAGGTCATGATCTCTCCGGTGGGCGAGATCCTGATCAAGGGCGACATGGTGTTCATGGGCTACCTCAACCAGCCGGAGAAGACCGCCGAGACCGTCTACAACGACGGCTGGCTGCACACCGGCGACGTCGGCCTGATCGACAACGAAGGATATGTGAAGATCACCGACCGGATGAAGGACATCATCATCACGGCCGGCGGCAAGAACGTCACGCCCTCGGAGATCGAGAACCAGCTAAAATTCTCGCCCTACATCAGCGATGCCGTCGTGATCGGCGACAAGCGGGCCTACCTCACCTGCCTGATCATGATCGAGCGCGAGACGGTCGAGAAGTTCGCCCAGGACCAGGACGTGCCCTTCACCAACTACACCAGCCTGTGCCGCTCCAAGGAGGTCCAGGACCTGATTTGGGCGGAGATCGAGCGGGTCAACGCCAACTTCGCCCGCGTCGAGACCATCAAGCGGTTCTTCCTGATCGAGCAGCAGCTCACGCCCGAAGACGAGGAGCTGACGCCGACCATGAAGCTCAAGCGCACTTTCGTGAACAGCAAGTACAAGGCCGAGATCGACGCCATGTACCGGGCGCAGGCGGCCTAGCCTGGCCCTTTAATTCGTCTGCCGGCGTGGCATAGTGCGGCCAACCGGGAGAACACCGGACGGGAGAGGGACGGCGCCCGCTTCTCCTCCCTGCAAAGACGGGCGCCGTATCGTAGGAGGCTACGCATGAGACTGAGCATTTTCAAAGCCGCGCTGCTCGGCGCCGCGGTCGGGCTCGCAACCCTGCCGGCGCTCGCGCAAACCAAGGTCACCAACCAGGGCGTCACGACCACCGAGATCGTGCTCGGCACCCACCAGGACCTCAGCGGTCCGATCAAGGTGTGGGGCGTGCCGGTGCTGAACGGCATGCAACTCGGTGTCGACGAGGTCAACGGCAAGGGTGGCATCAACGGCCGCAAGCTGCGTCTGATCGCCGAAGACAGCCAGTACGATCCGAAGAAGGCCGTGCTCGCCAGCCAGAAGATGGTCGAGAAGGACAAGGTCTTCGCCATGGTCGGCCCGATGGGCTCGCCGACGGTGCTGGCGTCGCAGGATGTCCTGTTCGACGCCGGCGTGCCGCAGCTCTTCCCGCTGACGGCGGCCGAGTTCACCTTCAAGTTCGATCCGGCCAAGCCGCAGGAGCGGCTGAAGTTCAACAACCTCCTGCCCTACGTCGAGAGCACGCGGGCGGGACTGAAGTACATGGTCGAGTGGAAGAAGCCCAAGGCCGTCTGCATCATGTACCAGGACGACGAATACGGTAAGAACGTGTTCGACGGCTTCACCCAGCAGCTCGACGCCATGAAGATGAAGGCCGCGTCGGTCACCACCTACAAGCGCGGTGCGTCGGACTTCTCCGCCCAGGCCGCCAAGATGAAGTCGGACGGCTGCGACATGGTGCTGATGGGCACCGTGATCCGCGAGACGATCGGCCTGATGGCCGAGGCCAAGAAGATCGGCTTCGCGCCGGTCTGGCTCGGCGCCACGCCGGTGAACGTTCTCGAGATCCCGGCGCTGGGCAAGGAACTGGTCGAAGGCCTCTACGCCATCGCCGGCTTCGTCATCCCCTACCGCGACACCTCGACCGGCGCGGTCAAGGCGTGGTGCGAGGCCTACTTCAAGAAGTTCGGCATCGAACCCAACAGCCAGGCCGTCATCGGCTACAACGTCATCATGACCTTCGCCTACTTTGCCGAACTGGCGGGCAAGGATCTGACGGGCCAGAAGCTGCTCGACGCGCTGGAGTCGGGCAAGGAGTACAAGGACATCTTCGACTCGCCTCCGACCAAGTTCTCCAAGACCAACCACCTGGCGACCACGATTACCCAGGTGCAGGAGGTCAAGAACGGCCGCTGGGTGCTGGTCAAGGGCGGCTTGGGCTTCTAGAGCGGCCACGCCATCCGAAACGCAAAGCCCGGGCGGGCAACCGCCCGGGCTTTATCTTTGCCCGGTGTTTTCTCGATCGGACCGGTCAGCCGGCAGCCGGTGGCGGCACGTTGACCTTGGCGTCGCGCAGCCTGTTCTGCAGGGTCGGTATCCCCTTGGCGGTGTTGCCTTCCTCACACTCGGCAATGGCGACGCGCGCCCGGAGATCGGCCTCCTCGCCGCCGTTGTATGTCGTGCCGAGATCTTCGCCGGTGTCGCCGACATACTCGGAATACAAGGTTGCAAGCGTGGTGCAGTAGGCCAGGCCCTGCGCCGCCGTCATGCCCAACGGCGGGGTTGCCGTCTGGGTGCACGCCACTGCAATAAAGGGCGCGGCCGCGCCGAGTAGAATCCCCCTGAGCTTCGCCATGCGATCCTCCCTGGGAGACAAAACTACTGAATTTGCCGCGATCTCGCTATGGTTCTCGCCGACATGAGCAGTGAACTTTCCGGACGGGTGGCGATCGTGACCGGCGGTGCTTCGGGCATCGGCGCCGCCTCGGCCGCATTGCTGGCGGCAGCCGGCGCCACGGTGATCGTGGCCGATCTCCAGGAGGCCGGCGGACCAGAAAGCGGAGCCGGCCGCTTCGTGGCCCACGACGTCGCCTCGGAGGACTCGTGGAAAGCCCTGCTCGCCGACGTGCTGGGGCGCGAAGGCCGGCTCGACATCATGGTCAACAACGCCGGCATCTCGGGCGGTCCCGGCAACATCGAAACCACCACAGTCGAGAACTGGCAGCAGGTCCAGGCGATCGATTCCGAGGGCGTGTTCCTCGGCAGCAAGTACGCCATCGAGGGCATGAAGAAGACCGGGCCGGGCAAGCCCGCGATCAAAGGCTCGATCGTGAACGTCTCCTCGATCGCAGGCCTGATCGGCGGCGCCGGCCCCACCGCCTACACCGCCGCCAAGGGCGCGGTGCGGCTCATGAGCAAGAGTGTGGCGCTCTACTGCGCCGAGCAGAAATACGACATCCGCTGCAACTCGGTGCATCCGGGCGGCGTCGATACCGCGATCTTCAATCCGCTGTGGCAGGCGATGGGGCACGAGCAGGGCAAGGCCTTCATCGGCGCGCGCCATCCGATCGGCCGCATGTCCGAACCGAGCGAGCTGGGCGAGATCATCCTGTTCCTGGCCTCCGACCGCTCGAGCTTCATGACCGGCGCGGAGATCGCGGCCGACGGCGGCATCACCGCCGGCCTGATGAGGAGGTCGCTCCTTGCCCCGTCTTGACGGCAAAGTCGTGCTGCTGAGCGGCGGCGCGTCGGGCATCGGCGCCGCCACCGCCCGCCTCGTCGTCGGCGAGGGTGGCAAGGCGGTGCTGGCCGATCGCGACGAGGCCAAGGGCCGTGCGCTCGCCGAGGCGCTGGGCGCTGCCGCGCACTTCGTGCCGCTCGACGTCGTCCAGGAGCCGAGCTGGCAGGCCGCCGTCGCCGCCACGACCGAGAAGTTCGGCGCTCTTCATGGGCTGCTGAACGCCGCGGGCGTGGGCGTGCGCAACACCATCGAGGACTGCACGCTCGAAGAATACCGCCGCATCAACGACATCAATTCGCTGGGCACGTTCCTCGGCTGCAAGTCCGCCATCGGTGCAATGAAGGAAGCCGGTGGCGGCTCGATCGTCAACATCTCCTCGGTGCTGGGCCTGCGCGGTGCGGCCCATGCCATGGCCTATTCCGCCAGCAAGGGCGCGGTGCGGACGCTCACCAAGAACGTGGCGCTGCATTGCGCCCAGATGAAATACAACATCCGCTGCAACTCGGTGCATCCGGGCTACATCGACACGCCGATGATCGCGCCACGGCTCGAGCAGAACGCCGGCAACATGACCGGCCGCCAGTCGCTCGAGGAGCTGCATCCCTTGGGCCGTCTCGGCCGCGCCGAGGAAGTGGCCCACATGATCCTGTTCCTGCTGTCGAACGAATCGACCTTCTCGACCGGCTCCGAGTTCGTCTGCGACGGCGGCCTTACGGCTTAAGCCGACAGCCTAACTCTTCATCCCCGTGATCGAGGTGCTCATGGCGCGTGGATCGCGCTTGGGCCAGCGGCCGGCCTGCACCTGGACGATGAAGTCGCCGACGATCCGGTTGAACAGATCAGGGTCCTCGAGGTTGATGGTGTGGCCGCAGTTGGGCATCACCGCCAGCGCCGCCGAGGGGATCTCGCGCTTCAGCAGCAGCGAGGGCGCGAGACACGGCCAGTCCTCGTCGCCGGTCAGCACCAGCGTCGGCACCGTCGTGGCTCGCATCTTGTCGACCAGGTCGTAGAGCGAGGGCCGCGCGCCCTGCACGCCGAGCTGGGTGTTGGCCGAGCCCAGCGCCGAATGCTCGCCCAGCTCCTTCTCGAACTGGGCGAAGCCGCGCGGGTCCTTGTTCTCGAACTGCACGCGCGTCGGGCCGTAAGCGTACTTGGCCGCGAAGGCCACCATGCCCTCCTCCAGCAGCGACCTGGCCACCACCTCGACCTCCGACTTGAACCTCGCCTGCTGCTCCTTCTCCGCGCCGTAGCCGACGCCGGCCACGACCAGCGACAACGCGCGCGTCGGATGGCGGAAGCCGAAGTGCAGCGTGGCGAAGCCGCCCATCGACAGGCCGACGACGTGCGCCGCCGGGATTTTTAGATGATCCAGCACCGCCAGGATGTCGTCGGTGGCGCGGACCTGCGAGTAGCTCGAAGGCTTCTCCGGCACATCAGACGGCGGGTAGCCGCGGGCGCCGAAGGTGATGCAGCGGTAGCGCTGGCCGAAGTGGCGCATTTGCGCCTCCCACGAGCGGTGGTCGGCGGCGAATTCGTGGACGAAGATCACCGGCGCGCCCGAGCCGGTCTCCTCGAACCAGAGCCTCACGCCGTCGTCAGTGGTCGCGTATGCCATCGTTTTCCTCCGGGTCGGCCCCGACTTTAGCTCATGTGGCGCGCACGCGCGGCAATGATACGCTCGCGTCCATGAGCGAGATCGGAACCGGCCTGCAAAACGCCACGGGCATACGCAACGCCATCGCGCGTGCGGGATATGCCTTCGTCGAAGCCTCCGACATGCGGACGGCTTTTACCCGCTTCGGCACGCTGGCCGACTGGCCCGCCTTCGCCGAGAGCTGGGGCGACCTCGACGTCGACACCTACATGGGCGATGGCGGGCGCTACCGCCGCCGGCGCTTCGGCGTCTATACCGCCCAGCGCCAGGGCCCGATCGTGCGGGCCCCCCACCAGCCGCACTACCAGGGCCTCGACTACAACACGCTGAACGGCGGCATCGAGCGCTGGTTCAAGCCGATCTCCGACGAGATCGGCGAGGGTGCCTCGATGCGCACCATCCTCGAATACTGCCGCGCCCTCTTCAGCAAGCTGGCGCCCGACGCCGAGCGCTGGCACGCCGAGGTCCACCAGTTCCGCATCGAGGCCAAGCCCGGCCAGAACGGTAAGCCGACGCCCGAAGGCATGCACCGCGACGGCGTCGACTACGTGCTGGTGCTGCTGGTCACCCGCCGCAATATCGCGAGCGGCACCACCACCGTGCACGACCTCGACAAGCGCGCGCTGGGAAGCTTCACCCTCACCGACCCGCTCGACGCTGCCCTGGTCGACGACCGCCGCTGCTTTCACGGCGTCACGCCGGTCGAACCCGAGAACCCAGCGCTGCCCGCCTATCGCGACGTGCTGGTCGTTACCTTCCGCAAGAAGCCCTAAGCCGCGACCGCCATCCGCGCGATGGTGCAGCTCACGGCAAAGACCGGCACCGGCTCGCAGAACTGCACCGTGCCCTTGGCCCCCTTTGCAGCCGCGGCGGCGGCGATGAAGGTCCTGATCTCGAAGCCGCCCTGGCCCGCGTCGCGGTAGGTCTCGGCGTCGGTGTAGGAGAGCAGCGCTTCGCGGTCGTTGGCCGTCCAGCGGCGCAAGAACTCCTGGTCCCAGTCCTGGTTGATCTTTCCCGAATCGGGCGTCGCCGGCCAATGCGAGATGCCGCCGGTCCCGATCAGAGCGATGCGCTCCGGCACGGAATCCGCCGCCGCGCGAAGCGCTTCGCCGAAGGCCCAGGCGCGCGCGAGCGGTGCGAGCGGCGGGCCCTGGCAGTTGATGTTGGCCGGGATGATCGGGAGATCGTAGTCGGGCGTCAGGAAATGCAGCGGCACGGAGATGCCGTGGTCGAACTTCCACTCCTCGGCGTAGGCCACGTCGACGGTCTGCATCACCCGCTCGATCAGCCTTTTAGACAGCGCCTTGTTGCCCGGCACGGTCGTGCGCTTGATCCTGAGGAAGGCCTCGTCCTCGATCGGCCCTTCGTAGCTGTCGGCCATGCCCATGGCGAAGGCCGGCATGTTGTTCATGAAGAAGTTGGCGAAGTGCTCGGCCGCGATCACCACCAGCGCGTCGGGCTTCGTCGCGCGGATCTCGTCGCCCATGCGCCCGAACGCCGACTCGAGAGCCTGGCGCGTCTGGGTGTCGGCGCGCTCGGCGCGGGCGGTGATGCCGGGGGCATGGCTGCAGGCGCCGCAATAGACCAGGGGCATCAGCGTTTCTCCCGTTCTTGCTTCAAGCGCGCGTCGTGCGCCTCGACGCCCTCGTAGCCGGTAGCGGCATAGACGCCCTCGCGGACCTGGCCGTGATCTTTCAAACCCTGCCGCATGCGCTCGAGATAATCTGGCCATTCGACCTTGTGCAATGCCGCGAAGTGCATCAGGAGCTGGCCGTTCACGCCCAGCACATAGAGCAGCCCGATGTCGGGCTTGGTGAGAGCCCCTTTCTCCTCGTCGGTGAGCGCGTACTCCGCCAGCACCGCGTCGCGGCCCGCGGAAAAACGCTCGCGGGTACGCGGATCGCGGTTGAGCTCGTAGATCAGCTTCTGGACCTGGTAGAGGCTCATCGAACCCTCCTCATCCTGAGGAGCCGCGCGCAGCGCGGCGTCTCGAAGGATGGGCAACACCACGACTGGTCCGACCCTTCGAGACGCAGCCCTCCGGGCTGCTCCTCAGGGTGAGGTGTGCGCGTAACTGGCATCGTTAATCCAACTTCACGCCGGAGCTCTTCACGATCTCGCCCCAGCGCGCCCGCTCGGTCGGGATGAACGCGGTGAACGACGCCACGGAGTCGGCCACCAGACGCACGCCGCGGCCGGCGAATAGCTCTATCATCTTGGGATCCTTCAGGATCTTTACGGTCTCGGCGTTGAGGCGCGCCACGATCTCGGGCGGCGTTCCCGCGGGGGCAACGAGGGCGAACCACGACGAGGCCTCGAAGCCCGGCAAGCCGGCCTCCGCCGCCGTCGGCACGTCGGGCAGGATCGCCATGCGTTGCGGCGCCGCCACGGCGAGCGCTGTCAGCGTGCCGCTCTTGATGTGGCCCAGCACCAGCGGCGGATTGTCGACCAGCCCGTCGATCTGGCCCGCGACGAGATCCTGCACCGCGGGTGCGGCGCCCTTGTAGGGCACGTGCGCCAGCTTGATCTTGGCCGCCTGCTCCAGCAGTACGATGGCGAGGTGTGTCGTGGTGCCGTTGCCGGCCGAGCCGAAGTTGAGCTTGCCGGGCTCGGCTTTCGCCTTGTCGATCAGCTCCTTCAGCGTTTTCAGGCCCGTCTTCGGGTTCACCACCACGATGTTGGGCATGTCGCCCACGATGGTTATGGGCGCGAAGGCCTTGGCCGGATCGAACGGCATCTTCGAGTACAGGAACTCGTTGATGGTGAGGATGCCGGCCGAGGCCAGCAGCAGCGTGTAGCCGTCGGGATCGGCCTTGGCCACGATCTCGGCACCGATGTTGCCGCCGGCACCGGGCTTGTTGTCGATGATGACCTGCTGGCCCAGTGCCTCCTGCAGGCCGGGCTGGATGGCCCGCGCCAGCACGTCGGCGACGCCGCCCGGCGGGAACGGCGCCACGATGCGCACCGGCTTGCTGGGGTAAGGCTGCGCGCCGGCGGCTGTCGCGAAGAAGATGCCGAGGACTCCGATCAATACGCTTGTGCGCTTCATTGTTGTTTCCTCCCTGTCATTGGACCGCGGGCCTCCAGGCCCGC
>CAMDOT010000073.1 GCA_945903635.1 Rhizobium sp. Q54
GGATCTTGGTCCCGATCACACGGTGCCCACCTGCACTAGCAGGCCTTGGAGGTCTTACTGACTATCGGCCCATCGTGGAGCCGCCCCACTTTAATCACCTTTCCCGACATGACCCTGACCGACGCCAAACGCTCCCTGCACACCGCCATGCTCGCCCGGCGCGGCGCCCTCTCCCAGGAGGAGCGCCGCGTTGCCGCCGCCGGCCTGCTCGCAACCCTGCGCCGCGAACGGCCGATCGAAGCAGCGACGGTGGTGTCCGGCTTCTGGCCGATCAAGGACGAGATCGACATCCGGCCGTTGATGGCCGAGCTGCACGACAAAGGCTGCCGACTGGCGCTTCCGGTTGTGCAGGGGAGGGGGCTGCCGTTGCTGTTTCGCGCCTGGAGCCCCGGCGATCCGCTCGAAGCCGGTGTCTTCGGGACGCTGCAGCCGTCGGCGCAATGCCAGACGCTTGAGCCCGATGCGCTGCTGGTCCCCTTGCTGGCGTGCGACGCGGAGGGCTGGCGCCTGGGCTATGGCGGCGGCTTTTACGACCGCACGCTGCTCGGCTTGCGGGCGCGGCGCAAAGTGACGGCGGTCGGCGTCGGCTTCGACAGCCAGATCGTGCCGGAAGTGCCGCACGGACCAGACGATCAACGCCTGGATTGGATGTTGACCGACCGGCGCGCTTCAGCCTTTGTCTAGCGCATGAAAGTTCTGTTTTGTGGCGACATCGTGGGCCGTGCCGGCCGGGACGCGGTGATCAAGGAGATCCCGCGGCTGCGCCGCGAGCTTGGCCTCGATTTCGTGGTCGTGAACGGCGAGAACGCGGCAGCGGGCTTCGGCATCACGGCCAAGATCTGCACCGAGCTTCACGAGGCCGGAGTCGATTGCATCACCACCGGCAACCATGCCTGGGACCAACGCGAGATCATTCCCTATATCTCGCAGGACAAGCGGCTGTTGCGGCCAATCAATTTTCCGCCCGGCACACCGGGCTGGGGCGCCAACCTGTTCCAGACCGCCCGCGGCCAGAAGATCGTCGTCATCAATGTGATGTGCCGGCTGTTCATGGACGCCCTCGACGATCCGTTCCGCGCCCTCGATGCCGAACTCGCCAAGTACGGGTTGGGTCGATCGGCCAACTTCATCCTTGTCGACGTTCATGGCGAGGCGACCAGCGAGAAGCAGTCGGTGGGTCATTACTGCGATGGCCGCGTGTCGGCGGTGTTGGGCACCCACAGCCACGTTCCCACCGCCGACTCCTGGGTGCTGCCCGGCGGCACCGCCTACCAGACCGACGTCGGCATGTGCGGCGACTACGATTCGGTGATCGGCATGAAAAAAGACGTCGCCGTCCAGCGTTTCATCCGGAAGATGCCCGGCGAACGCCTGTCGCCGGCCGAAGGCGAAGGAACTTTGTGCGCGGCACTGGTAGAAACCGACGACAAAACCGGCCTGGCCCGGTCCGTCCGGCCCCTCCGGCTGGGGGGACGCCTACCGCCTGCCGGCTAGGTTGCAGCATCTTGTATCCCACAGGGGTCGTTCGCAGCTATTAGAAGTGTCTCGAAGACGGTCGTTGACGGCCTGTGGGAAATTCGGCATCCTCTTGATGTTAAACGATTTTTCGCTGCGTTGGCGAACTGTCTTCAAAGGTTAGAGGGGGCGTCGGAATCTAGGTTCCGACGTTTTTTAGCGGGGGCTTCGGCCCCCGCCTTTTTTTGCCCGTAAACCGACTTGCTCGGTCTCTGATCCTCCCAAAACCCACGAGAAGTGGTATAGGCGGGCTTCCAAATCACTTAATCTGGTTGTCGGGCTATGGCGGGGCATTCCCAATTCAAGAACATCATGCACCGCAAAGGGCGCCAAGACGCCCAGCGGGCCAAGATCTTCACCAAGGTCATCCGTGAAATCACCACGGCGGCGCGGCTCGGTGCCGCTGATCCCGCTGCCAATCCGCGCCTGCGCGCGGCGGTGATCGCGGCCCGCGACGCAAACATGACGCGCGACACGATCGATCGCGCCATCAAGCGCGGCTCGGGATCGGACGCCGACGCCAACTATGACGAGGTCCGCTACGAGGGCTATGGGCCGGGCGGCGTGGCGCTGATCGTCGAGGGGCTGACCAACAACCGCAACCGCACCGCGGGCGAGGTCCGGTCGAGCTTCAGCAAGTACGGCGGCAACCTGGGCGAAACCAACAGCGTGTCGTTCATGTTCGACCGCCTGGGCGAATTCCGCTTTCCGCTGTCCGTCGGCAGCGCCGACGACGTCCTCGAGAAGGCGATCGACGCCGGCGCCGACGACGTCGTGAGCGGCGAGGGCGAGGAAGGGGTGCACGAGATCTACTGCGCCCAGGACAACTTCAACTCCGTGCGCGAGGCGCTGGAGAAATCGCTCGGCCAGCCGTCGACCGCCAAGCTCACCTGGCGACCCAAGACGACGACGCCGGTCGACGGCGAGACCATCCAGACGCTGTTCACCCTGATCTCGGCTCTCGAGGACAATGACGACGTGCAGAACGTCTATGCAAATTTCGAGGCATCCGACGATGCTCTTGCGAAGTTCGCGGCCTGAAGCGTGATGCGATGAGATTGATCGGCCTCGATCCCGGTCTGCGATTGACCGGCTGGGGCGTGATCGAGGTCGAGGGCAACCGTTTGCGGCATGTCGCGCACGGCGTCGTCAAGGTGCCGGTCACGGGAACGCTGGCGGAGCGGCTGCGCCATTTGTTCGAAGGTGTGTCGGGCATCATCGAGGCGCAGCGTCCCCTCGAGGCCGCGGTCGAGGAGACCTTCGTGAACGTCAACCCCGGCTCGACCCTGAAGCTCGGCCAGGCGCGCGGCGTCGTCATGCTGGCGCCCGCGCGCGCCGGGCTGCCGGTTCATGAGTACGCAGCCAACCTCGTGAAGAAATCCGTGACCGGCGCAGGCCATGCCGACAAGCAGCAGATCGCCATGATGATCGGCCGCCTGCTGCCCGGCGTCGAGGCCACCAGCGATGCCGCCGATGCGCTGGCCGTCGCGATCTGCCACGCCCATCACCGGGCTACCGCCAACCGCATCGAGGCGGCGCTATGATCGCCAAGCTGAAGGGCGTGGTCGACTCGGTCGATACCGACAGTGCGATCGTCGATGTCGGCGGTGTCGGCTATCTCGTCTCGGCCTCCGCCCGGACTCTGCGGGACCTCGTGGTCGGCACGCCGGCCACGGTGCTGGTCGAGACCATCGTGCGCGAGGATGCCATTGCGCTCTATGGCTTTCTGGAGACCGCCGAACGCGACTGGTTCCGCATCCTGACCACGGTGCAGGGCGTGGGCGCGCGCGTGGCGCTGTCGATCCTCTCGACGCTCTCGCCCGACGAGATCGCGCGCGCGATCGCGGCGCAGGATCGCGCGACGCTCAGCCGTCCGGCCGGCGTCGGGCCGAAGCTCGCGGCGCGGCTTGCGACCGAGCTCAAGGACAAGGCGGCAGCGTTCGGGATTGCCTCGCCGGCGTCGAACACGCCCGACGCCATGGCGGCGCCTGCCGGCTCGCTCAACGAGGACGCCGTGTCGGCCCTGGTGAATCTCGGTTACCGCCGCGTGGAAGCCTTCGGCGCCGTGGCGCGGGTCAGCCAACGACTGGGGGCTGATGCCAAGCTCGATGCGCTGATCCGTGCTGGCTTGCAGGAGCTGGCGCGATGACCGGCGCGCCCGATCGACTTGTCGCCCCCAAACGGGCCGAAGAGGACACGGCCGAACTCGCGCTGCGCCCGCAGACCCTCGACGATTTCATCGGCCAGAAGCAGGTCCGCGAAAACCTAAAAATCTTCATCGCCGCGGCCAAGGCGCGTGGTGAGGCACTCGACCATGTGCTGTTCCACGGTCCGCCCGGGCTCGGCAAGACGACGCTGGCGCAGATCGTGGCTCGTGAGATGGGCGCGGGGTTCCGGGCCACGTCCGGACCGGTGATCCAGAAGGCGGGAGACCTCGCGGCGCAGCTCACCAATCTGCAGCCGCACGACGTCCTGTTCATCGACGAGATCCATCGTCTCAATCCGGCGATCGAGGAAGTGCTCTATCCCGCCATGGAGGATTTCCAGCTCGATCTGATGATCGGCGAAGGACCTGCCGCGCGCTCCGTCCGCATCGAGCTGCCGCCGTTCACGCTGGTCGGTGCCACGACGCGGTCCGGCCTGATGACCCGGCCGCTCCGCGAGCGCTTCGGCATCCCGCTGCGCATGGTGTTCTACGAACCGGCGGAACTCGAGACCATCGTGCAGCGCGCGGCACGCGTGTTGAAGATGACGCTGTCAAAGGACGGCGGGGCGGAGATCGCCAAGCGCTCGCGCGGCACGCCGCGCGTGGCCAATCGATTGCTGCGCCGCGTGCGCGACTTCTCGACCGTGGCGGGCCACACGGTGGTCGACGCCAAGGTGGCCGACGATGCTCTGGTCCGGCTGGAAGTCGACGGACGCGGCCTCGACGCCATGGATCGCAAATACCTCGCCTGCATTGCCGAGAACTACGGCGGCGGGCCGGTCGGCGCCGAGACGCTGGCGGCTGCCCTGTCCGAGCAGCGCGACGTGATCGAGGATGTGATCGAGCCCTATCTGATGCAGCTCGGCCTGCTGATGCGCACGCCGCGAGGCCGGCTGTTGGCGGAGGGCGGCTACCGCCACCTCGGCATGGCCGTGCCCAAAGATCAGAAGCGGCAACTCGACCTGCTGGCCGCGGGCGAGCCGGTGGAGGAGGCGTGAGCGCGCCGACCTCCGGCCGTATGGCCGATGGTGTCCATGTGTTGCCGCTCAGGGTCTACTACGAGGACACCGACGCCGCCGGCATCGTCTACTATGCCAACTGGCTGCGCTTCCTCGAGCGCGGCCGCACCGAATTGTTGCGGATGCTCGGCCAGGAGCACAGCGCCCTGCGCGAGGAGCGGAATGTGCACTGGGTCGTTCGCCGCTGCGCCATCGATTACCTGAAGCCCGCCCGACTCGACGAGACGATCGAGGTCGTCACCAGTTGCGGTGAATTGCGCGGCGCCTCGCTGGACATGCTCCAGCACGCGCGCCGCGGCGACGAAATCCTGGTCCGCGCCGAACTGACCATTGCCTGCATGGGCACGGCAGGCCGGCCGGTCCGCCTGCCGCCGCTCGTGCGGGCCGCTCTGGCCCAGGTCTCTGCGGGCATATCGCCCCGCTCACGCCATATTCGGATATAAACCTCTTGAACCAACGGAGAACCTAAAATGGACGCGTTTGCGCAAACCGCCGGAGCCCCCCTCGGCGGAGGCATCGGGGCGATCGACATGTCGGTCTACGGTCTGTTCATGCAGGCCGACTGGGTCGTCAAGGCGGTGATGATCGCCTTGCTGATCGCCTCGTTCTGGTCGTGGGCCATCATCTTCGAGAAGATGCTCCGGTTGCGAACCCTCAAGCGCAGTGCCCAGTCATTCGAGGATACCTTCTGGTCCGGCATCTCGCTCGAGGATCTCTACGATCGCGTCGGTGCCAAGCCGGACGATCCGATGTCGAGCGTCTTCGCCGCCGCCATGCGCGAATGGCGGCGCTCGGTCTCCAAGGGACTGGCGACCAGCGCCACGGCGCGTGCGGCGCTCCGCCAGCGTATCGAACAGGTGATGAGCGTCACCATCCAGCGTGAGATGGAAGCGATCGAGAAGCGCCTCGGCTTCCTTGCCACGGTCGGCGCCAACGCCACCTTCGTCGGCCTGTTCGGCACGGTCTGGGGCATCATGAACAGCTTCGGCCACATCGCGCAGTCGAAGAACACGTCGCTTGCCGTCGTGGCGCCGGGCATTTCCGAGGCCCTGTTCGCCACCGCCATCGGCCTCGTCGCTGCCATTCCCGCCGCCGGTGCCTACAACATCCTCTCCGGCCAGGTGCAGCGCTACAGCCATCAGCTCGAGGCCTTCGCCGGTGAGTTCATCACCATCCTGTCGCGTCAGCTCGAGGAGCAGGTCTGATGGCCGGCGTCATTCACTCCGCTGGCTCTGGAGGGGGCGGCAGCCGATTCCGGCGGCGGCAGTCGTTCAGTCCGATTGCCGACATCAACGTGACGCCGCTGGTCGACGTCATGCTGGTGTTGCTGATCATCTTCATGATCACCGCGCCGCTGTTGCAGGTCGGCGTGCCGGTCGACCTCCCGAAGACCAGCGCGCAGCAGGTCGGCGGCAAGGACGAACCGCTGGTCGTCTCGGTCAATTCCCAGGGCGAGGTGTTCCTGGGTGAAACCAAGCACGAGATCGCCGAACTCAGCATCAAGCTGAAGGCGGTCCACGACGAGAAGCCGGATCAGCGCGTGTTCATGCGCGGCGACAAGGCCGTGGACTACGGCAAGATGATGGAAGTCATGGGCGTGGTGATCGACAGCGGCTTCCGTCAGCTCGGCCTCCTGGGAGAGCAGGCGCAGCAGCTCGGCAAGGGCGGCGGTACGATAGCGCCGGTTCCGGGGACGGCACCGCGTGCACCGCAAACGCCGGCACCGCAGCCGCCGGCAGCGCAACCTACGCCGCGCCGGTAGAGACCGGAGGCATAACGATCGATGGCCGGACGCTCCCCCACCAGCGTCGAGATGCGCACACCGGCGATCGTGTCGGCGATGGTGCACGTCTTCGTCCTGTCGGCGGCCATCCTCAACCTCGACTTCTTCAGCCGGCCGCCTCTGATGGAGCCCGAGCCGGTGATGGTCGAGTTCGAGGCGATCGACAAGAAGGCGGCGGCACCTACGATCGGCAATCCGCCGCCGCAGCCCAAGGACGTGCCGATCGCCCAGGAGACGACCAAGGCGCCCCCGCCCAAGACTGCGGACCCGCCGCCGGCGCCGCCGCCACCCAAGCCCGAACCGGTGGTGGAGGCCAAGCCGCCGCCGCCCAAGCCGGAGGAAAAGCCCAAGGCCGAGGCCGCCAAGCCGGTCGAGGATCTCGTGGCGATGAAGCCCAAGGAGCCGGAGCCGCCGAAGGTCGAGAAGCCACCGGAACCGCCGAAGCCCGCGGAGGTCAAGAAGCCCGAGCCTCCGAAGCCGCCGCCGCCCAAGCCGCAACCCCCC
The DNA here is from genome assembly GCA_945903635.1 of Rhizobium sp. Q54. GTDB lineage: Bacteria > Pseudomonadota > Alphaproteobacteria > Reyranellales > Reyranellaceae > Reyranella. The sequence continues at coordinate 7,028 of CAMDOT010000073.1, forward strand.
AAGCCTGATCGCGTTGACTCGCTTCTCGATGACATTCTCAAGAACAAGCAGTCTCCATCGAAGGTGCAGACGCCCGAGCAGCAACCCAAGCCGCCGCCGCAGGTCACACGTCAGGCGCCTGCGGCTCCCAATCTCGCTGCCGTCGTCACGGCGAGCGAGATCGAGGGCGTGCGCCAGAAGATCCGGCCGTGCTGGAACACCCAGGGTGGTGCCCGTGACCAAGCTATGATCATTACGCTCGTCGTCGAGATGAGTCAGAACGGCACGCCCGTGAAGGCCGAGGTGCGCGAACCCGGACGCTACAACAGAGATCCCGTCTATCGTGCCGCCGCGGATGCGGCGCATCGCGCGATCATGAATCCGCGTTGCCAGCCATGGCCTCTGTCGCCCGAGAAGTTCGGCAGCTGGAAGACGATCACCTTCAACTTCGATCCACGCGACTATTGACCGACGTTACGATAAGAGGCAACGCACCCATGAACACGAGGTTCGACATGATGCTCCCCCGACGCCAGACGATTCTGGGCGGTGTTGCGCTGGCTGCCGGTGCAGCAGCCCCCGCGCACGCACAGCTCACCATCGACATGACCAAGCCGAGCTTCGAGCCGGTGCCGATCGCGATCGTCGACTTCAAGGGCGACAAGGTCGGCGCTGACATCGCCGGCGTCGTCCGCAACGACCTGCAGAACTCCGGCTTGTTCAGGTCCATCTCGCCCAGCGCGTTCATCCAGCAGAACATGGATCCCAATACGCCGCCGCGCTTTCCCGACTGGCGCGGCATCGGTGCCGCCGGCGTCGTCGTCGGCCAGGTCACGCAGTCCGGCGGTAACATCAAGGTCGATTTCCGGCTGTGGGATGTCGTGGTCGGCCAGCAAGCGACCGGCCTTTCATTCACCAGCCAGCCCGACAAGTGGCGGCGTCTGGCCCACATCATCGCCGATGCCATCTACAAGCGCGTGACAGGCGAAGAGGGCTACTTCGACACCCGCGTGGCCTACGTCGCCGAGAGCGGTCCGCTCGGCAATCGCGTCAAGCGCATTGCCATCATGGATCAGGATGGCTTCAACACCCGCTACATCACCGATGGCAAGACGATCGCGCTCACGCCGCGCTTCTCGCCGACCCTGCAGGAAATCGTCTACATGGCGTACGGCGAAAACAACGCGCCGCCGCGAGTCTACCTGCAGAACGTCGAGAGCAACCGGCGCGAGCTGCTCGGCAACTTCCCGGGAATGAGCTTCGCGCCGCGCTTCTCGCCCGACGGCACCAAGGTGGTGATGAGCATCTCGGCCGACGGCAACACCGACATCTACGAGATGGACCTGCGCGGGCGGGCGCTGCGCCGCCTGACCAGCGGACCCGCGATCGACACTTCGCCCTGCTATTCCAGCGACGGCTCCCAGATCGTCTTCAATTCCGACCGCGGCGGCACGCAGCAGCTCTACGTGATGGGCGCGGGCGGCGGCGGCGAGCGACGCATCAGTTTCGGCGAAGGCCGTTACGCGACGCCCGTGTGGTCTCCGCGCGGGGACTTCATCGCCTTCACCAAGATTTCCAGCGGCAGCTTCGGCATCGGCGTGATGCGGTCCGACGGCAGTGGCGAGCGCATGCTGGCGAACGGCTTCCTGGTCGAGGGCCCGACCTGGGCGCCGAACGGCCGTGTACTGGCGTTCTTCCGCCAGCAACCCAACTCGGGAGGCCGAGCGGGCTCCGTCACCCTGCATCAGATCGATATCACCGGGCGCTTCGAGCGCCAAATGCCGACACAGGGGGATGCTTCGGACCCGGCCTGGTCACCCTTGATTCCGCAGTAGCGAAGGATATTCTCTTTTTTGTCGACCCGAGCCGCCCCTGCGCCCGGGTCGATGTTGTCATGGAGTGGAAAAGGATGCGCATGATCAAGGCTTTGACAGCCATCGCGGCGATGCTTCTCATCGCGGCTTGCAGCAACGACCAGCAGGCGGCTGCGCCTGCAACCACGACCGTGACACCAGGCTCGGTTGCCGATTTCCGCCAGAACGTCGGGGACCGGGTGTTCTTCGACACCGACCAGTCCACGGTTCGCGAAGATGGCCGGCAGACATTGAACCGCCAGGCCGAGTGGCTGAAGAAGTACGGCAACTACCAGATCACCGTCGAAGGCCATTGCGACGAGCGCGGCACGCGCGAGTACAATCTGGCGCTGGGCGAGCGCCGCGCCAATGCGGCCCGCCAGTATCTGGTCGCCCAGGGCATTCCAGCGGCCCGGATCAAGACGATCAGCTATGGCAAGGAGCGCCCGGATCCCGTCGGTTCCGACGAGGCGGCTTGGGCGCGCAATCGCCGCGCCGTGACGGCCCTTCAATAAGGAGGCGTCACCGCGACGGTGATCTTGGAATGATTTCGAGCGCCGGCCGCCCTGCGGCCGGCGTTTTCGTTTGGAGGCCGGGCGGTCATGCCTGAAAATGGCCGCGTTTAGATTGAAATAGTCGATCGCCATGAAGAAATTGCCCTTGCGGCTCCTGATCCTCGTCGCCCTGGCGCTGCCGACGGCGGCGACTGCCCAGCGGGCGGACCCGGTCTATATCGAGGACCGGCTCAACCAGCTGCAGCAGGCAATTTCGCTTCTGACGGGGCAGATTGAGCAGTTGCAGTACCGCAACCAGCAGCTCCAGCAGCAGATGGAAAAGATGCAGACGGACTATGAGTTCCGCCTGGATCAAATGGAGAAGGGCGGCGCTCGCCCGGGCGGTGCACCGGCTGCACGCCCGACGACCCCGCCGACCGCTGCTGCGACACCGCCTGCGGCCGCGCCGCCGGCCGCCGCGGCAGGTGCCGCCGACCAAGTCTACAACGACGCCTTCAAGAAGCTGCAGGACGGCGACTACGCTGGCGCCGAGAAGGGATTCCGGGCGTTCGTGCAGCGCAATCCGCAGCATGCGCTGGCCGGCAACGCCCAGTACTGGCTGGGCGAGACCTATTATGCGCGTCGCGACTATCAGAACGCGATGACGGCCTTTGCCGAGGGCTACAAGGCCTACAAGTCGAGCCCGAAGGGGCCGGACAATCTGCTGAAGCTCGGGGTCACCCTGGCAAACCTTGGTCGCAAGCCCGATGCCTGTGCGATTTTCGCACGCTTCGCCCAGGACTATCCGCGTGCCACCGACCTGCAGAAGCGCCGGATCGATCAGGAGCGCCAGAAGAACGGATGCGGCTGACGCCCGACGACGCCCAGCCGGTCGACGCCGGCACCTTCGCGCGCCTGATGGCGCCGTTCGATCCGTTCGAGGCCAAGCCCGCCGTCGCGGTGGCCGTGTCGGGGGGGCGGGACTCGCTGGCCCTGGCCCTGCTGACCAGCGATTGGGCGGCAGCGCGGGGCGGTCGGATTGCAGCACTGATCGTCGACCATGGTCTGCGGCCCGGATCGGCTGAGGAAGCAGCCTCGACGCGTGCCTTGCTGGAGAGCCTCAGGATCGAAGCTGTTGTGCTTGGTTGGTCGGGGCCGAAGCCGCGAAGCGGCTTGCAGGCGGCGGCGCGGACCGAACGTTATCGCCTGTTGTCCGGCGAATGCCGCCGACGCGGTATCCTTCATCTTCTTCTGGCGCACCATGCCGACGACCAGGCCGAAACCGTGACCATGCGCGCTGCCCGAGGTAGCGGCCCCGACGGGCTTGCCGGCATGGCGGCACAGGTCGAACGGTCGGACGTGCGGCTGCTGCGCCCGCTGCTCGCCGTGCCGCGGGCGCGGCTCACCGCGACGCTGCTGGCGCGCGGCGTGCCGTGGATCGACGACCCGTCGAACGCCGACCCGCGTTTCGAGCGGGCACGCCTGCGTGCGGCCGCTCCGTCCGGCGCTGCCGTTGCCGCCCGCGAACATGGCACCCGGGCAGGCGACGAGCGGCGCCTGGCCCGGGCGGCGGTCGAGACGCTGGAATTCGACCAGACCGGGGGCGTTGTCATCGACCGGGCTGGATTCTGCCGGCTGGACGCGGGCCTGCAGATACGGCTGCTCAGCCGGGTCGTCCTGGCGATCGGCGGGCGCGATCATGCGCCGCGCCGTGACCGGGCCGAGCGGGCCGCGCATCGCCTCGCGGCACCGGTGGTCCGTGGTAAATCGGGCAAAGGCCAGGATTTCACGCTATCGGCCTGCCGTTTGACGCTGCGGCAAGTCCCGTCGAGCCGTCGCTTGCGCTGGATTGTATGGCCTGAAAGTGGCAGGAACGGACGCCAGCCCCTCGTTCCGGCTGAATTTTTTGCTTGCGGCGGGCCTGTCGCATCCCATGTAGATTGAAGCCCCCATTCAACGGAAATGAGCCTGTGAACCCGTTCAACCGTAACGCCGCCCTTTGGATCGTCATCGTGCTGCTGCTGGCGCTGCTTTACAGCGTCTTCCAGGGCGGGGCGACGCGTACTGCCGCCAACACGGTCTCCTATTCCGACTTCGTGCGCGCCGTCGAACAGCGCCAGGTCCAGGATGTTCGGATCCAGGGCAACACGATCACGGGTACGTTCCGCGAGCCGCGCAGCGGCGTGCAGAAGTTCTCGACCTACGTGCCGAGCACACCGCCCGACGAAGCACTCATGCCGATGTTGATCAAGAACGTCGACCGCGTCGATGCGGGTCCGGCCGAGGAAGGCGTCAATCTCGGCAGCATGTTCGTGAGCTGGCTGCCGGTGCTGGTGCTGGTCGGCGTCTACATCTTCTTCCTGCGCCAGATGCAAAGCGGCACCGGTCGCGCCATGGGATTCGGCAAGTCCAAGGCCCGCCTGCTGACCGAGAAGCACGGACGCGTCACCTTCGACGACGTCGCCGGCATCGACGAAGCCAAGGCCGAACTCGAGGAGATCGTCGACTTTCTGAAGGATCCGCAGAAGTTCCAGCGCCTGGGCGGCAAGATTCCCAAGGGCTGTCTTCTGGTCGGCCCACCGGGTACCGGTAAGACCTTGCTGGCGCGTGCCATCGCGGGCGAAGCCAACGTGCCGTTCTTCACCATCTCCGGTTCCGACTTCGTCGAGATGTTCGTGGGCGTGGGCGCGTCGCGCGTGCGTGACATGTTCGAGCAGGCCAAGAAGAACGCGCCTTGCATCGTGTTCATCGACGAAATCGACGCCGTCGGCCGCCATCGCGGCGCTGGCCTGGGCGGTGGCAACGACGAGCGCGAGCAGACGCTCAACCAGTTGCTGGTCGAGATGGACGGCTTCGAGGCCAATGAGGGCGTGATCCTGATCGCCGCCACCAACCGTCCCGACGTGCTCGATCCGGCGCTGCTGCGTCCGGGCCGCTTCGACCGCCAGGTCGTGGTGCCGAATCCTGACGTTGGCGGCCGCGAGAAGATCCTCAAGGTCCACATGCGCAAAGTCCCGCTGGCGCCCGACGTCGATCCGCACGTCCTTGCGCGCGGCACGCCTGGCTTCTCCGGCGCCGACCTCGCGAACCTGATCAACGAGGCCGCGCTGCGCGCCGCGCGCGTCGGCAAGCGTCTCGTCACAATGGCCGATTTCGAGTACGCCAAGGACAAGGTGCTGATGGGCACCGAGCGCCGCTCGATGGCGATGACCGACGAGGAAAAGACGCTAACGGCCTATCACGAGGCTGGTCACGCACTGGTCGCCCTGCACGTGCCAAAGAGCGACCCGCTGCACAAGGTCACGATCATTCCGCGTGGCCGTGCGCTGGGCGTCACCATGCAGCTGCCGGAACGCGACCACCTCAGCCACACCAAGCAGTTCCTCGAGTCGCGGCTGGCGATCCTGTTCGGTGGCCGCACCGCCGAAGACATGATCTTCGGACCGGAGAATGTCACCACCGGTGCCGCGAGCGACATTCAGATGGCGACGCAGACGGCGCGGGCCATGATCACGGCGTTCGGCATGTCGGACAAGCTCGGGCGCGTGCGCTATCAGGCGAACGAACAGGAAGTTTTCCTCGGTCACGCTGTCACGCAGACGCAGAACGTGTCCGAGGCAACGGCTCAGATCATCGACCAGGAAGTCCGCCGCCTCATCGAAGAGGCCGAGGGTCGGGCGCGGGCGATCCTGACCGAGCGCCTCGACGAACTGCACAAGATCGCCAAGGCCTTGCTCGAGTACGAGACGCTCGGCACCGAAGAGATCGGCCAGGTTCTGCGCGGCGAGAAGATCGTCCGTGACGACACCGGTGGCGCGGGTCCCGAGCGGCGTCGCCGTGCCTCGGTCCCGACCAGCAGCAGCAGCAGCGGCGGTCCGGCGCCCGGCGCCAATCCCGAGCCGCAGCCGGGCATTTGACGGCGGCATACGCCGGCATTCCGCTCGATCGCCCGCGCTTGATGGCGATCGTCAACGTCACGCCCGATTCGTTTTCCGACGGCGGTGAACGCCTCGACCCGACGCAGGCCATCGACGATGGCCTGCGTTTCGTTTCGGAGGGCGCCGACATCGTCGACGTCGGCGGCGAGTCTACGCGGCCAGGGTCGCAGCCGACGTCACCGGCCGAGGAGCTGAGGCGTATCCTGCCGGTGGTCGAAGGCCTGGCGCGGCACAACGTGTGCATCTCGATCGATACGCGGCGGGCGTCGGTCGCTCGCGCGGCGCTCGATGCCGGCGCGCGGATCGTGAACGATGTCTCAGCGCTCCGTGACGACGAGGCGATGCTGGCGCTGTTGGCCCGCCGGGATGCCGAGGTTGTCCTGATGCATCGGCGCGGCCTGCCGGAGAACACCTTCGCGGGGCCAGCCTACGTCAATGTCGTGGAAGAGGTCCGCGAGTTCCTGCTCGAGCGTGCCGCGGTGTGCGTTGCAGCGGGTGTGAAACGGGAGAGGATCGCCCTCGATCCCGGCGTCGGCTTCGGCAAGAGCGTCGCCCAGGAACTGGAGCTGATCGCTGGGGCGGGCCGGCTGGGCGATACGGGCTATCCGGTGCTGATCGGTTGCTCGCGCAAAAGCTTCATCGGCAAGCTTACCGGCGTTCACGAGGCCCGCGACCGCGATCCGGCATCGGTCTGGCTGGCGGTCGAGGCGACGCGACGAGGCGCCGCCATCGTCAGGGTGCACGATGTCGCCGGGACCCGGCAGGCTCTCGCCGTTTCCATGGCGATGAGATAGGCTCCAGCGCATGTCCCGTTCCCTTTTCGGCACCGATGGTGTGCGCGGTCGCGCCAACAGCGAGCCCATGACCGCCGAGATCGCCATGCGCATCGGCATGGCGGCCGGACAGGTTTTCAAGAAGGGCGAGCACCGCAACCGCGCGGTCATCGGCAAGGACACCAGGCTTTCCGGCTACATGATCGAGCAGGCGATGACGGCGGGATTCCTGTCCGTCGGCGTCGATGTCCTGCTCCTGGGGCCGATCCCGACCCCGGCCGTCGGCTTCCTGACGCGATCGATGCGCGCCGACATGGGCGTGATGATTTCAGCGTCGCACAATCCGTACGAGGACAACGGCATCAAGCTGTTCGGTCCCGACGGCTTCAAGCTTTCCGACGCCGTCGAAGGCAAGATCGAAGCCCTGGTGGAATCGCACTCCAGCATGCAGCTTGCAGCGCCTCGCCATATTGGCCGCGCCAAGCGGCTCGACGACGTCGATGGCCGCTACATCGAGGCGGTTAAAGCGTCGGCGGCGCGCGGTCTCAGTCTCTCGGGCCTCAAGGTCGTCGTCGATTGCGCCAATGGCGCCGCCTACAAGGTGGCGCCGACGGTGCTGTGGGAACTCGGCGCCGAGGTCATCCCGGTCGCCGTCTCGCCGGACGGATTCAACATCAACGGCGGCTGCGGTTCGACGCACCCGGCGGTCCTGCAGGAGCAGGTGGTCGCTCACGGAGCGAATATCGGCATCGCGCTCGATGGCGATGCCGATCGCGTGCTGATGGTTTGCGAGCATGGCCGGTTGATCGACGGCGATCAGCTGATGGGCACGATCGCCGACCTTTGGGCGCGTGATGGACGGCTGGCCGGAGGCGGCGTGGTCGCCACCGTCATGTCCAATCTTGGGCTGGAGCGCTACCTCGCGGCGCGTGGCCTGTCGCTGGCGCGCACGCAGGTGGGCGACCGTTACGTCCTCGAGCGGATGCGCGCCGACGGATTCAATCTGGGCGGCGAGCAGTCCGGTCATATCATCATGACCGATCACGCCACCACGGGAGATGGCCTGATGGCCGCCCTGCAGGCGCTGTCGGCCATGGTCAAGACGGGCAAGCCCGCGAGCGAGGTCTTCCATGCCTTCGCGCCGGTGCCGCAACTCCTGAAGAACGTGCGCGTAGGAGATGCGAATGCCGCCATGGGCGCGGCCTCCGTCGCGAAGGCGATCGCCGCCGCCGAGCAGCGGCTGGGCAAGAGCGGCCGCATCCTGGTGCGCAAATCCGGCACCGAACCGCTGATCCGTGTCATGGCCGAGGGTGACGATTCGGACCTCGTGCGCACCGTCGTCGACCAGATCATCGAGGCGATTCCCCGGCAGGCGGCATGAAGGGGCGCGTTCTGATCGTCGCCGGATCGGATTCCGGCGGCGGGGCGGGGATCCAGGCGGACATCAAGGCCGTGACCGCCATGAATGGTTTTGCCGCGACGGCGATCACCGCGCTGACGGCCCAGAATACCAAGGGTGTGCACGGCGTCGTGCCAGTCGACCCCGCCTTCATCGTGCAGCAGATCGAGGTGGTTCTGGAGGATATCGGGGCCGATGCATTGAAAACCGGCATGCTGCACAGCACCGAGGTGATCCGTGCGGTAGCGGGCGCAATCGCCAGACTGGCACCCTCGACCCCTCTTGTCGTCGATCCGGTCATGGTTGCCAGCAAGGGTGCCCACCGGCTCCTGTTGAGTGACGCTGAAGCTGCGATGCGCGATGTGCTGTTGCCGATGGCTACCTTGCTGACGCCCAACCTGCCGGAAGCAGAAGTCCTGGCAGGCTTTCCCGTCCGAACCGAGGCCGACATGCGCCGCGCAGCCGAGCACCTCGCGCAGCTGGGCCCCAAGGCGATCCTGATGAAGGGCGGCCATCTCGAGGGCGATCGCGTGGTCGACCTGCTGTTCCACGACGGACGTTTCGACCGCTTCGAGGATGCCCGCATCGAAAGCCGCAACACCCACGGCACGGGCTGCACGCTTGCCTCGGCGATCGCGGCGGGCCTGGCGCAGAGGATGTCACTGCGCGATGCCGTCGCCCGGGCGCGCGCCTACGTCCGGCAGGCCATCGAGGCCGCACCGGGCTATGGCGGCGGCCTTGGCCCGCTCAATCACGCCGTGACGGTCAGACCGGGCTAGCGCCGATCGCCGCCGGATGGCCGGGCGTCCATTTGCCGGCTTCGGCGAGCGCGATGAAGTTCCAGACCTCGCGATTGAAGGCGTCCGGTTCCTCGATGTTCACGGTGTGGCCGGTCTTGGCGAACATCGCGAGGCCGGCATTCGCCAGCATGCGCTTGAGGTAGAGGCTGGGTTCCAGGCAAGGATCGTCCTCGTCGCCGCAGATGATCAGGGTCGGCACGTCGAGCTTCTTCCATTCATCCTCGAAGTCGTACAGCGACGGCCGCTTGCCCTGATAATTCTCCATGGTGTTGGCGGCGCCGACGTCGGGATGCTCGCCGAGCTGGCGGACGAATTCGGCAAAGCCGCGCGGGTCCTTCTGCTTGAAGCGTGAGCGCGTCGGATTGCCGATCAGGCTCTCGGCGTACTTCTGCATGCCCGTGGCGCGGATCTTCTGGGCGGTGACCTGAGCGCTCTTCTTGAATTGCTCATGGCCCTCGCGGCCGGCGCCGGAACCGACGCCCGCCAGGGTGAGCGAGAGGGCGCGGTCGGGATAGCATCGTCCGAAATGGGCCGTGGCAAACGCGCCTTGCGAGAGGCCCACCACATGCGCCTTGGCGATCTTGAGATGATCGAGCACGTGCCTGGCGTCGTCGACGGCATGTTGCTGGGAGTACATCGACGGGCTTTCCGGCACATCGGAGCCGGGGTAGCCGCGGAAGGAGTAGGTGATGCAGCGGTGCCGGCGAGCGAAGAAGCGCATCTGCGGCTCCCAGCTCCGCCAGTCGCCGCTGTATTCGTGAACGAAGAGGATGGGCGTGCCGCTGCCTGTTTCCTCATAGTAGAGCTTCACGCCATCGGGTGTCGTTGCCTGCGGCATTTCTCGCTCCATCCAGAAATTTCTACGCGCCGAAACGTTCCAGCCGCTCCAGCACCGTGGGAATCTTGTCGTCGGCGACATTGGCGAAAGCCAGTCGCACGAAGCGCTCCTGGCCTGCGCCGAACATGTCGCCCGGAATGGTCAGCAGGTTCTCCTCGTCGGCGAGGCGCTTGGACACGTCTGTCGAGCGCTGGCCCGCGAACGGATGCTCCACATAGGCGAAGTAGGCGCCGATGCTGACCAGACGCCAGCGGTTGGAGCGGTTGAGGCCGTTGCCCAGCATGTCGGCCCGCGCCTTCAGGCCTTTGGTGTTGTCCCGCGCCCAGGGCAGCAGGTTGCGCAGGCCGTAGAGCGCTGCTTCCTGGCCGAGCCGCGGCGGGCAGATCGAGACGCAGTCCATCGCCTTCTCGATCTCCGCCATCAGGCTCGAACCCGCCGTCACACCGCCGACGCGATAGCCGGTCAGCGCGAAGACCTTGGAGAAGCTGTAGAGGTGGACCAGCGTGCCGCGCCAGTCCGGATCGGCGAATAGATCGTGCGGCCTCTCGCCTTCCGGCAGGAAGTCCTTGTAGGTCTCGTCGAGGATGAGAGCGATGCCGCGCTGCTTGGCGAGTTCGTAGAAGGCGTGGATGGTCGCGCGCGGATAGACGGCGCCGGTCGGGTTGTTGGGCGAAATGAGGATGATGGCGCGGGTGCGCGGGCCGATCAGCTTGGCCGCATCCTCCGCGTTCGGCACGGCGCCCGAGCCGGGTCGGAAGTCGAGCGACACCGGCTCGACGCCCTGCATGCGCATCCACATGTCGTGATTGAAGTAGTGCGGCCTGGGCACGATCACCTGATCGCCGGCCTTGGCGAGGCTCATGAGCGCCAGGCAGAAGGCCTGGTTGCAGCCTGAGGTGATGCCGACTTCGCCGGCCGTGACGGAGGCACCGTAGAAGTCGGAGAGATGGGCGGCATAGGCCTCGCGCAGTACCGGCAGTCCGAGGATCGGCGTGTAGCCATGCACCGCCGGATCGAGCAGCAGTTCGCCGAGATGCTTGCGCAGTTCCATCGCCGGCGGATAGCCGGGAACGGCTTGGCTGAGGTCGATCAGCGGACGGTCGGCCGGAAAGCTGCGACCCAGGACCCAGCGCTTGGTTTCGCCGATGGGCGAGGGTTCGACGGCGGCGAGCCAGGGATTGGGGATAAGAGTTCGGTTCATGCTGAAGGGGTCTAGCAACGGAGACGCGACAGGAGAAGAGCGTCGCCGGCATTCCCAGCCGCAAAATGCATTGCTTGGGCGGCGTCTTGTGCATAGCATTCGTGCAAGGCTCCAAAAAAAGGAGCCATCGCTTCGCGGCAACGTGGGCAATAGGGATCAGCCGGCCGATCAGGACGGCGCAAGGAGGAAACAATGATGACTTCGAAGAAGGTCAATCGTCGTCGATTCGTGGCCGGCACGGCCGCTCTGTCGACAGCAATGGTCGCTGCACCGTTCGTCCGGGGCGCCTATGCCGCAGGACAAGTCTCGGTATTCTTCTGGGACCATTGGGTGCCGGCCGGCAACGTCGAGATGAAGAAGCAGGTCGCCGCCTTCTCTGAAAAGAACAAGGTCGAGGTGAAGGCCGATTTCATCACGTCGCAGGGTCGGCAGACGCTGCTGACCATCAACGCCGAGGCGCAGGCGCGCCGCGGTCATGACGTCATTACTATCGGCAACTGGAACGTGCGAGACCACGCCGACAAACTCGAGAATGTCGATGACGTGGTCGGCCGGTTGATCGCCAAGAATGGCGAAGCCAATGCGGTGGCCAACTACCTGGGCAAGGTCAAGGGCAAGTGGGTTGCCGTGCCGTCGAGCTGGGGCACGCAGAACAAGGGCCCGGCCGCCCGCATCAGCATGATGAAGGAATTTGCCGGTATCGACGTCGTGAAGATGTATCCGGCGGCGGACGTGCCGGAGACTGCCGAGGCAAAGGCGTGGACCAACGAGGCCATGCTGAAGGCCGCCGAGGCCTGCTTCAAGGCGGGCAAGCCGTTCGGCATCGGCCTCGGCACCACAGCGGACAATGTCGATACGGCGGGGTCAATCTTCGCCTCGTTCGGCGCCGAGCTGGTTGACGCCAATGGCAAAATCCAGATCAAGTCGGCGGCTGTCCGCCAGGCGCTGGAATACTGCCAGAAACTGGTGAAGTTCCTGCCGGCCGATGCGCAGAGCTGGGACGATGGGTCCAACAATCGCGCGCTGATCGCCGGCAACGCATCGTTCATCTACAATCCGCCGTCGGCCTGGGCCGTGGCGGTGCGCGATGCGCCGGCGGTGGCTGCCGACACCTGGCATTTCCCAATACCGGCAGGTCCGAAGGGCCGGTTCGAGCCGCACAGCATGAACTTCTGGGGCATCTGGCAGTTCGCGCAAAACAAGGGCGCGGCGAAAGACCTGATCGAGTTCCTGATGCAGCCCGACAATGTCGACGCCCGCAGCACCGCGGTTATGGGCTACGATCTGCCGCCGTACGCGAAGATGTCCGAGTCGAAGGTTTGGGACAAGATCGGGCCGCCCGTCGGGACCGTCTACAACTACCCGGTCCGCAAGCAACACAATGCGGTCGCGCATCTGGCGCACATGCCGGCTCCTCCGGAAATCGCGGTGCAGATCTACAACCGCGGCACGGCGCCGACCATGCTGGCCAAGCTGAAGGCGGGCGAGTCGATCGACCAGGTCATTACCTGGGGAAATCGTGAGCTCGAAGGCTTCATGTGACGTGTAATGGACGCCTGACCGGCCGTGGCGTCGTGCCCGTCCAGTCAGGCGCACCTTCTCGCGACGTGCGCGGCCCAAGGGGCTCTGTGCGTCTCTTCCTCTCGATCGGGGAGACTTGAATGGCCGACAGTAGTACAATGGTGATCGGCGCGGGCTCGGCGAAGGCGCCCGCGTCACGCCGGGTGGGCAGCTTGAAGAAGCTGGCGAGGCGACGTTCAACCACCGCGCTTCTGTTGTGCGCGCCGCTCATCGTCCTGATTGTCGGGCTCAAGGTCTATCCGACCTTCTATGCGATCTTCCTCAGCATGCTCGACCGCAAGATGGAGAACTTCGTCGGGCTCAACAATTTCGTCTACCTTCTCAACCGCCCGTCCTTTCAGCTGGTGATTTTCCAGTCCTGCCTGTTCGCGATCACCGCGGTGGTCATGAAGGCGACACTGGGCTTCATCCTGGCGCATCTGATGCACAATATCCGCGGCAAGAACCAGCGCATCTGGCGCGGCCTGCTGCTGGTGCCGTGGGTGATTCCGCTATCGCTGTCCACCCTTAGCTGGTGGTGGTTGTTCGACCCGTCCTATTCCGCCTTCAATTGGACGCTCAACTGGTTCGGCTTCGAGTCCATCCCGTTTCTCGGCACCACATGGAACGCGCGCATCGCGGTGATCGTGGTGAACACCTGGTTTGGTGCGCCGTTCTTCATGATCATGTATCTCGCGGCCCTCAAGTCGGTGCCCGAGCAGCTCTATGAGGCCGCCGCCATCGACGGTGCCAGCGCGTGGCAGAAACTGATCTTCATCACCCTGCCGATGATGCGCAACATCATCCTGATCACCGTGCTCTACAGCCTGATCGTCACCTTTGCCGACTTCGACATCGTGCGCATCCTGACCAACGGCGGTCCGCAGGACAGCACCCATCTGTTCGCGACCTACGCATTCAATGTCGGCATCGAGTCGGGCAACATTCCGCGCGGCGCCTCGGTCAGCCTGTTCATGTTCCCGATCCTGGCGACGCTGGCGTTCTTCGTGCTACGCGACGTGCTGAAGCGCAGCAAGGAGATTTCGACATGACCAGCGTCACGGCAACTGCGGACGCGGTCCCGCGCAAGGCCAAGGTCGGCAGCCTGGAGCGGCAAAACCGCTGGGCGCTGCGCGGCAGCTTCGCCGCGCTGAGTGTCTTCGTGGTGATCTTCCTGGTCCCGCCCTTCTACATGATCATGACGAGCCTGAAGTCGTCGGCCGAGATCTCGGCTCAGAAGGGCAGCCCGTGGATCGCGCAGAACCCGACCCTGGACAACTTCGCCTATCTGGTGACCAACGAACAGTTCCAGCGCTATTTCCTGAACTCGGTCTGGGTCACGGCGCTGGTGGTGCTCCTCAGCATGACGATCGCGATCCTCGCCGCCTTCAGCCTATCGCGCATGGGCTTCAAGGGCAGCCATGTGATTTCCACCGGCGTCTTCCTGACCTACCTGGTGCCGCCGTCGCTGCTGTTCATTCCGCTGTTCCAGGTCGTCGGTTCGCTCGGCCTGATCAACAACACCTGGGTCTTGGTGCTGCTGTTCCCGACGCTCGCGGTGCCGTTCTGCACCTGGATCATGATCGGCTATTTCAGCTCGATCCCGAAGGAGCTCGACGAAGCAGCATTGATCGACGGCGCCAGCTACCCGCAGATCCTGTTGAAGATCTTCATTCCCGTGGCGCTGCCCGGCATCATCGCCGCCACCATCTTCGCCTTCACCGTGGGCTGGGGGGCGTTCCTGTATCCCCTGGCCTATCTCTACAGCGCGGATCAGGCGGTGCTGACGGTCGGCATCGTGCGTGAGCTGATCCGCGGCGACGTGTTCGCCTGGGGCACGATCATGGCGGCTTGCGTCATGGGGGCGGCACCGCCCATTATCATCTACACGTTCCTGATGGATTACTATGTTGCTGGTCTGACGGCCGGTGCAACGAAGGGATAGACGGCATGTCGCAGGTTTCGATCCGCAAGATCGTGAAGGCATACGAGGGCGACGTCCAGGCGGTAAAGGGCATCGACCTGGAGATCGACGATCACGAGTTCGTCGTGCTGGTCGGCCCCTCCGGCTGCGGCAAGTCCACGACGTTGCGCATGATCGCCGGGCTCGAGGAGATCACCTCCGGTGAAATCTGGATCGACGGCGGCGTGGTGAACGACGTGCCGCCCAAGGACAGGGACATCGCCATGGTGTTCCAGAACTATGCGCTGTATCCGCACATGAGCGTGTTCGAGAACATGGCGTTCGGCCTGAAGCTGCGCAAATTCCCCAAGGAAGAAATCAGGCGCCGCGTCGATGACGCCGCCAAGATGCTCGACATCCAGATGTTGCTGGACCGCAAGCCGAAGGCGTTGTCGGGCGGCCAGCGCCAGCGCGTCGCCATGGGCCGCGCCATCGTGCGCAATCCCAAGGTGTTCCTGTTCGACGAGCCGCTCAGCAACCTCGACGCGAAGCTGCGCGTCCAGATGCGCACCGAGATCAAGAAGGTGCACCAGCTCGTCCCCACGACGACCGTCTATGTCACCCACGACCAGGTCGAGGCGATGACGCTGGCTGATCGCGTGGTGGTGATGAACCACGGCGTTATCGAGCAGGTCGGCACACCGAACGATCTCTATCATTCGCCCGCCACCAAGTTCGTGGCCGGCTTCATCGGCTCGCCGGCGATGAACTTCATCCCCTGCCAGCTCGAGCAGGCGGCCGGTGGACTCAACATCAGGCTGACCGACAAGCTTTCCTTTCCGGTCCCGGCCGACCGCACGGCGCGCTATACCAGCCAGGTCGGCAAGGCCGGTCTGACCCTCGGTCTTCGCCCTGAGCACATCGCCGAGACGCGGCCGCACACGGAGCCCAACCAGCACGACTTCGACATGGTGATCGATGTGGTCGAGCCGATGGGCATGGAAACAATGGTCTACTTCACCATTGGCGCCGCTGAAATCTGCGGACGGGTCAATCCCAATGCGGGAGCCACCGCCATGCAGTCGATGAAGCTGCGCGCGGACCTCAGCAACATGCATCTGATCGACGACGGCACCGGCAAGGTGCTTTAATCGCCCGCTGAGGGCATTGTTCGAATTGTTAAGGAGAAATCGATGGCTACGTTGACGGGCAAGGTCGCCTGGGTGACCGGTGCTGGCTCGGGTATTGGCCAGGCGGCGGCGGTGGCGCTCGCGAAAGAGGGGGCGACCGTGGTCCTGACCGGCCGGCGCAAGGCGCCGCTGCAGGAGACGGCTGCCACGATCAGGAAGGCGGGCGGCAAGGCCGAGGTACAGGCGGGCGACCTGATGAAGGCCGCATCCGTCACCAAGATCGCCAAGGCGATCGAGAAGAAGTACGGCCGTTGCGACATTCTGGTGAACAACGCCGGCCTCAACATCCTCGAGCGCCAGTGGGCCAAGCTGACGCCGGCGAATGCCAAGCTCGTGATCGACGGTAATCTGTCGAGCGCCTTCTACTGCACGACCGCCGTGCTGCCGATCATGCGCAAGCGCAAGGACGGCGTGCTGATCCACACCTCCTCGATGGCCGGCCGTCATGCCAGCCTGCTGAGCGGACCGGCCTACTCGGCGGCCAAGCACGGCGTGGTGGCGATGAGCCACACCATCAACATGGAAGAGTGCGTCAACGGCATTCGCTCGAGCGTGGTCCTGCCGGGCGAGGTGGCAACGCCGATCCTCGACAAGCGGCCGGTGCCGGTGACCAAGGGGGAGCGGGCGAAGATGGCGCAGTCGGAGGATGTCGGCGACCTGATCCGCTACGTCGCCTGCCTGCCGGCACACATCTGCATCAACGAGGTCTGGATCACGCCGACCTGGAATCGAGGCTACGTCGCCAGCCTCCAGCGCGGCAAGTCCTGACATGACGGTCACCCTCAAGGCGGAGGCCCTAACGGCCTTCGTCGCGGACATCTTTGCCTCGGCCGGATGCTCGCCGGAGGAGGGTGGCCGCATCGGCCGCTACCTCGTCAGCGCCAATCTCTCCGGCCACGACAGCCACGGCGTCGTCCGCGTGCCGCGCTACGCCGTGCAGAAGAAGAACGGCACGGTGGTGCCCGACGTCACCGTCGAGGTCGTGGTCGACACGCCGGTGATCGCCGTCGTCGACGGCAAATATGGCTTCGGCCAGACGGTGACACCGCAGGCCGTCCGCATCGGTATCGAGAAGTGCCTGAAGAACGGCCTCTCGGCGGTGACGCTGCGCAACGCCGGCCACGTCGGCCGCGTCGGCGACTGGGCCGAGATGGCGGCCGAGGCAGGCCTGGTCTCGATCCACTTCGTCAACGCCTCGGGCAGCGTGCTGGTGGCGCCCTACGGCGGCGTCGAGCGCCGCTTCTCGACCGCACCCTATTGCGTCGGCATCCCGCGTCCCGGCATGGATCCGCTGGTCCTCGACTTCGCGACCTCGATCGTGGCCGAGGGCAAGGTCCTGGTGGCGAGCCAGGGCGGCAAGAAGGTGCCCGACGGCGCTCTGATCGGCCCCGACGGCAAGCCCAGCGCCGATCCGCACCTGCTCTACGGCGACTACACGCCGACGGGCCCGCGCGAGCATGCCAAGGGGACCGGCGCCATCCAGGCGTTCGGCGACCACAAGGGCTCCGGCCTCGCCTTCATGTGCGAGATGTTGGGCGGCTCGCTCAGCGGCAACGGCGCCACCGATCCGAAGCGCGGCCGCTTCGCCAACGGTATGCTGTCGTTCTATGTCGATCCCAAGGTGTTCGATCCGGCGGGCTTCTTCCCGGCCGACATCGCCAAGTACGTGGCCTTCGTGAAAAGCTCCAGGCCCACGGGCGCCGGCGGCGAGGTGCTGGTGCCGGGTGAGCCCGAGCAGCGCATGCGTACCAAGCGCCTGGCCGATGGTGTGCCGCTGCCCGACGATACCTGGGCCGCCATCGTCGAGACGGCGCGCGGTGTCGGCCTCGACGAGCGGCGCATCCAGCTCGCTACGATGTAGCTCGTCGGCGACCCCGTCAGCGACCCGGCGCGCGGCGGAGCTGGTGGAATGGTCCGGCGACCGGGTCGTCGAACGCCAGCGTCGCCGTATAGTCGGTGTGCAGCATGCGCTGCAGGGCGGCGAGCCGGGCGCCGTCGGCGATCATGCCGGTCTCGGTCTCGAGCTGCTTCTGCTCCATCGGCCAGAGCCTGGCGATGAACACGTCGTAGCCAAGCTCGAGGGCGCGATCGATCTGGCGCCGGAGGTCGGCGACGTGCACTTCGGTGCTCCAGTCCGGATGCCGCAGCACCTGGCCGGTGAAGCCGATCCACTTGAATTTCGGCACGGCCTGCGGCGCGGGACCGAGTGCCGCGATGCCTGGCTCCGCGGGACCCCAGTGCAGCGAGGCGTAGATCATCGACCAGTCGAAATCGTGCAGCACGAAGACGCTGCGGGCCGGATCGGCCCGCGCCTCCAGGCGCTCGATCGCCTGCTGCCATTTGCCGTCGAGGCCGCGCAGCGGCGCCAGGCTCCAGACGTTGTAGGCCAGCAGCGCTGCCGTGAGACCCCCCAGCGCCGCGAGCCCGTTCGGTCCCCAGCGCCGCCGGGCCGCCACCAGCACCAGCGCCCAGGCCGGTGTCAGCCAGGCCATGACGTTGATCTGCATCTGCGGATCCTGCGGCTGGGAATAGAGGTTGAACACCGAGCCGGCCGCGAAGGTGAGGCCGAAGACGGCGGCCAGCGCCCGGGCCGCCGACTCGTGGCGGGCGCGCCACAGCATCGGCCCGGCTACGGCGACGACGGCCAGCATCCAGACCGTCGCGGTGTAGCGCCAGATGTCCCAGCCCGGGATGCTCGGGATGGCGGCCACGCCGGCGCCCAGCAGGTAGGCCACCATGCCGTCCCACAGGTAGCCGACCTTGGGCCAGCTGAAGCCCGCCCACACCGAGCGCACGGCCTTCCCTGTCCAGATGAGATCGATTGGCCCGACGGCGCTGTTATGGCCCTGCCAGGCCGCGGCCACGACGACGGCGGTCGCCCCCATCGTGGCGAGGAACAGCGCGATCCAGGCCAACCGCCTTGCAGGCCTTGCCTCGCAAAACCAGAGTGCCGCCAGCATCGCGGGCAGGGTGGGGAACATCAGCCGCCATTCGAACAGCCAGGCGATCGAGAACAGCGCCGCCACCGCCACCACCCGCACCGCCGTCGGCCGCGCGAACCAGACGCTGGCCAGCGCCATCGAGGCGAACAGCAGCGTATAGGAGGGCAAAATGTCCTCGTTCACGATGGCGAGGAACATCACGAAGCTGGATGAGATGTGGAACAGCGCCGCCAGCAGCGCCACCAGCCGGTCGGCCGTGAGGGCGCGCACCATCAGGTAGACCGCGCACAGGCAGAGGCTGGCGCTCACCGCGTTCAGGATGGTGATCTGCCGCCGCGGGTCGCCGGCGAAGACACCCAGCAGGTCGAGCCCCCGGCAAAGCGCGCCATAGGCGGGATAGAACAGGTAATTCGAGGGATAGAGCGGCGCGTGCGCCGGATCGACGACCCACGGCTTCAGTTCCAGGCTCTTGAACACGCCATTGCCGGTGAGGCCGCCCTGGGCATTGTCGAACCACAGGATGATCGCAATCAGCAGCGCACTGCCGCCGATCGCCAGCAGGGCGAGGTCGGCGGCGTAGCCGCCGGTCTGGCGGGAGGTGCTGGAGGGGGCGGTGGCAAAAGCCAAGGGACGAGACTGACCTGCAAAGGAAGAAGTGTAAGCGCCGGAGAGAAAATCCCTCACTGAAGCGGCCAGAAAGTCTGGTTGCGCCGGAGCAAAAATGCCTCGGCAGATAGCTCTTTGCATGGAGTGCAGAGGGCGGAGGGATGAAGGACGTGGAACTTTACAGGCAGGTCCGCCA
>CAMDOT010000074.1 GCA_945903635.1 Rhizobium sp. Q54
GCGGTCCCTATGAGCGATTCAGCCGCCTGGCTCCGCAC
The DNA here is from genome assembly GCA_945903635.1 of Rhizobium sp. Q54. Taxonomy (GTDB): domain Bacteria; phylum Pseudomonadota; class Alphaproteobacteria; order Reyranellales; family Reyranellaceae; genus Reyranella. The sequence goes on from CAMDOT010000074.1 coordinate 39, forward strand.
GCCCGCCGCGATCCGCGAGCGCGCGGGGCAGATGCTGAAATATGTCGAGGACGGCCGCTCGGCGTGGTTCGCGCTGGATGCGGCGGGGCTGGAAGCCGCGGTGCAGGCCACGCTTTCGGTCACGCGCCAGCGCTTCCGAGATCCGTCGAAGATTCCCTTCCATTCGCGGTGGCGGCATTTCGAGGCGGGCGGTCGCGACCGCTGGGCCGGGCTGGCGGCACGGATGAGCGATCTCCCCAGGGAGGAGATCGCGAGAAGGCGCATCGATCTCGCCGTCGTCTCGGTGCTGCTCGACGCCGGCGCCGGCGGCCTGTGGTCGTACAAGGAGCCGACGAGCGGGCAGTCCTACATGCGCTCCGAGGGGCTGGCGGTGGCGAGCTTCAACATGTTCGCCAATGGCGCGTTCAGCCGCGATTCGAAGAACGATCCGCTGCGCGTCGATGCCGAGCGTCTGGCACGGCTCACGCCGGTCGACCTCGCCATGGGTTTCCAGGTGCGCGGCCACAATTCGCTGCTGGGGCTGGAAGGCCGCGCCGAGCTGTTGCGCAAACTGGGCGGCGTCGGGCTGGAACGGCCGGGCGCGCTGTTCGATCTTTTGGCGACTGGCCAAGAGATCAAGGCCGAGTCCATTCTCGCCACGCTGCTCGATCGGCTGCAGGCGATCTGGCCGTCGCGGCTCGAACTGGACGGCGTGCCTCTGGGCGACGTGTGGCGGCATCCGGTGGTGGGGCTGGTGCCGTTCCACAAGCTCTCGCAGTGGATGAGCTATTCGCTGGTCGAGCCGCTCGAAGGCGCGGGCCTCAAAGTCGTCGAGCTCGACGCGCTGACCGGCCTGCCGGAATATCGCAACGGCGGACTGCTGGTCGATTCGGGCGCACTGCGGCCCAAGCAGAAGCTCCTGCTGGAGAATGTCTTTGCGCCCGGCGACGAGGCGAGCGTCGAATGGCGCGCGCTTACCGTGGCCCTGCTCGACCAGATCGCCCAGCACGTGCGGGTCCATCTGAAGATGGATGCCGCGAGCTTGCCGCTCGTGAAGGTCCTGGAGGCCGGCACCTGGTTCGCCGGCCGCACGCTCGCCGCCCAGCGCCGCAAGGACGGCGGCCCGCCGATCGCGGTGGAGAGCGACGGGACGGTTTTCTGATTTTGGGGAGATAAAGCAATGTCGCTACCGCACTCGATCCATGTCGTGTCGCATCCGCTGGTGCAGCACAAGCTCTCCAAGATGCGCGACAAGGAAACTTCCAGTGCCAATTTCCGCCGCCTGCTGCGCGAGATCGGGCTGCTGCTGGGCTATGACGCCACCAAGGACCTGCCGCTGGTCAACAAGAGCATCGAAACGCCCATCACCTCGATGGAGGCGCCGCTGCTCGACGGCAAGAAGCTGGTGATTGTGCCCATCCTGCGCGCCGGGCTCGGATTGGCCGAGGGTCTGCTCGACCTGATGCCGCTCGCCCGCCAGGGCCATGTCGGGCTCTACCGCGATCCGCGCACGCTGCAGGCGGTCGAGTACTACTTCAAGATCCCGCAGGACATCTCCGACCGCGACGTGCTGGTGTGCGATCCGATGCTGGCCACCGCCCATTCGGCGATCGCCGCGGTGGATCGGCTGAAGGAGCAGGGCGCCAAGCGGATCAAGTTCATCTGCATCCTGGGCTCGGAGCAGGGGGCGCGGACCTTCGCCGAGGTCCATCCCGACGTGCCGGTATTCGCGGCAGCAATCGATGCAAAACTCAACGATCACGGGTATATTGTTCCCGGCCTCGGGGATGCGGGCGACCGCCTTTTCGGGACCAAATAACGATCAAGGGAGAAACCAATGTCCCCGGACCTGAAATACCTCCTCTTCTCCACGCTTCTCTGTTTTGTCCAAGTACTGATCGCGGCAACCGGCGCCAACCAGGCCGTCGGCCTGCCGACGCTCGCCGGCAATCGCGAGGGCCTGTCCGAGCTACCGGGCTGGGCCGGACGCGCCAAGCGCGCCCATCTCAACATGATCGAGAACATGGTGCTGTTCACGGCGCTGGTGCTGATCGCCGCTGCGGCGGGCAAGGCCAACGCCATGACCGCGATGGGCGCCATGATCTTCTTCTGGGCGCGCCTGGCCTATGCCGTCATCTATCTCGCCGGCATCTCCTGGCTGCGCACCGTGGCGTGGTTCGCCTCAGTGATCGGCATGGCACTGATCGCCATCGAACTCCTGAAAGCGATGTAGGAACGTCCCCCTCCGCCCCAAAAGGGTGGAGGGGTTTACCTCTCCGGCTCGCTGACGAAGGCGACCTTGCCGAGGCCGGCCTTTGAGGCATCGGCCAGGGTCTGGGCCACGAAGCGGTAGGGCACGGCCTGGTCGGCACGCAGGTAGATCTCGGGCTGTGGCCGCTTCTTGCCCTCTTCCATGAAGCGCACGATGGCGTCCTCGCGGGTGATGCGCTCGCCCTTCCAGAACAGCAGGCCCGCGCCATCGATGGCGAACTCGATCTTCTCGGGCTTCACGATATCGGCGGCCGACGAGGCCTTGGGCAGGTCGAGCTTGACCACGTTGGTCAAGAGCGGCGCCGTCACGATGAAGATCACCAGCAGCACCAGCACGACGTCGATCAACGGCACCATGTTGATCTCGGCCATGGGCTGGGACGAGGTCTTGCGGTCGAGGCTTCCGAACGCCATGTCGCTCTCCCCCTAATTGACGGCGGCCAGCGGCACGCTGCCGGGCTTCAATGGCTTGGCCGAGTTCTGCAGCGCCCGGCCCATCGACAGGAAGGTCAGCAGCTCGAAGGCGAAGGCGTCGAGCTTGGCGGTGAGCACGCGGTTGGAGCGGGTGAGCCAGTTGTAGCCCATCACCGCCGGCAGGGCGACGGCGAGGCCGATGCCGGTCATGATCAGCGCTTCGCCGACCGGTCCCGCCACCTTGTCGAGCATGCCCGAGCCCGACATGCCGATGGCGACCAGCGCGTGATAGACGCCCCACACCGTGCCGAACAGGCCAACGAACGGCGCCGTGGCGCCGATGGTGGCCAGCATGGTGAGGCCGTTCTCGAGCGAGGTCGTCTCCTCGTCGAGCACCTTCTTGATGGTGCGGGTCAGGAACTCCTGCTCGCTGCCCGCCTCCTCGAGCTTGGCGGCGCCAAACCTGGCGTGATGGGCCTGGGCGTGCAGCGAATGGGCAGTGAGATGGCCGAACGGCTCATGCACGCCGTGCACGGTGAGTTCGTTCTGCACGGCTTCCAGCGAGGTCGCACTCCAGAAGAAGGCGAGGAACTTCTGGCTGCGGCTCTGGCGCACGATCTGGCCGATGCCCTTGTAGACGATCAGGTACCACGAGATCGCCGACATGATGACGAGCACGGCCAGCAGGACCCTGGCCACGATGTCGGACTGGGCGAGAAAATGGCCGAAGCCCAGGGATGATGCGTCACCCATTGGTACTCTCCTACTGCAACACGAATCTGATGGGAACGAGGACCCACACCGCCTGGGCGATACCGCGCTCGACGTAGGGCTTGGGCTGCGAGGCCCGGACGGCGCTCACCGCCGCCTCGTCGAGTGCGGTGTGGCCTGATGACGTCTGCACCGAGACCTGGGACGGCTGGCCGGCGATGTCGATCAGCATCCGCACCATCACGACGCCCTCCTCGCCGGCCTTACGCGAACGCGCCGGATAGACCGGCTTGGGCTGCACAAGGAAGCCCAACTGCGAAGCCTCCACCGTCTTGGGTGCGGCTGCGACCGCCGGCGCCGCCTGCTGCTGCGGTGCCGCCTCGACCGGCGCGGCTGGCGCGACCGGTGGCTTCTGCGCCTGCTTGGGCGGCGGAGGCCTGGGTTTGGGCTGCTCGGGCTTCGGTGGCTCGGGCGGCGGCGGTGGCGGCGATTTGGCCTCGACCGGAAAGGCCGGCGGCGGCAGGTCGGGCGGTGGCGGGTCGACCACCGAGGCGAGATCCGTGATCGGCACCTCGGGCGGCGGCGGCGGTTCCGCGAGCGGTACTTCGGGCGGTGGCGGTGGCTCGGGCAGCGGCGGATCCGGGGACAGTTCCAATTGTGGTGCCTCGGCCTGGGCCGGCTGCTCTGCCGAGACCATGCGGACTTCCATCGGCGCGATGTCGCCCACGATCAGCTTCGCCGGCTCGAACTGCGTCAACGCCCAAACGCCGCCGACATGGAAGAAGATCACCAGAACCAGCAGGCCATGACGGACCGCCACCGGCAGCGGCTCGCGCCCGCCCTCGATGAAGCTGTTCGTATAGTGACCCTGCCTCTGCATGTGCGTCAGGCTCGCCGGGCGCTATGGCGCGTCAAAAGGGCTTAGTGCGTCGGCGCGGCGGCGCCGATCGCCGCGGCCTTGAGCGCGATGTCGATGCTGCCGGCCTTCTCGAACACCAGCGTCACCGGGACCTGCGAGTCCTTGGCGACCGGCGCCTTCAAGCCCATGAACATGATGTGAAAGCCGCCCGGCTTCAGCATGACCGTGGCGCCGGGCGCGATCTCGAGGCCCTTCTCGAGTTCGCGCATCTTCATCACGTTGCCGTCCATCCGCATCTCATGGACCTCGACCTTGTCCGACGCAGTGCTGCGCGCGGCGATCAGTCGATCGGGTGTCGTGCCCTTGTTGGTGATGGTGAGGAAGCCGCCGGCCGACTGCGCCGTGGCCGGCGTGGCGCGCGTCCACGGCTGGCTGATTTCCAGCGAGCCCAGCTTGTAGTCCTGCGCCCACGCCGGGGACCAGGCGGGTGCGAAGGCGGAAACGGCGATCGCAGTGGCGAGCAGGAGGCGGCGGGTAATCATGACGGCAACTCCTAGGGGCGGGATTTGGATTGGGTGTCGAGCCACGCCCGCACCTGGGCGAGGTCGGCGACGCCCGGCAGCACGGTGACGGTGCCGTCGGCCGCGATCATCGCGGTGCGCGGCAACTCGCCGGCCCAGGCCGGGTCGATCTCGTAGCGCAGGCGTTCGTAGAAGCGATCGGTGAAGCTCCAGCTCTCGACGCCGCCGAGACCGGCCTTTGCCAAGGTCGCCGAGACGCGTTCCGCTTCCTGCTGCTGTGGATCGGCGGCGATCAGGACCAGCCGGAGATCGGGCCGCTCCTTCGAGAGCTTGCCCCACTGCGGCATCTCGACGAGGCAGGGCGCGCAGGTGAGGCCCCAGAAATGGATCACGGTCGGCTTGCCTGCGTGCGCGGCGCTGAGCTTCGCCCAGCTTCCGCGGGCGAAAGGTTGAGGATCGGCGGCGTGCGCGCCGAACGAGGCGAGCGCCAGCAGGAGCGCGAGGAAGACCGCGCGCCTCATGACGCCCCGCCCAGCGCGATCAGGCGATAGCCCTCGTTCTTGGTGAGCCACGAGAGATAGGCCCGGCCGTCACGGCCGACCAGCAGCGGATGGTCCGAGGCATCGGTGGTGTCGGCAACGGTCGTGGCTGCACTCCAGTTGCGGCCGCTGTCGGTCGAGAGCTGCCAGCGCACCACCACCTTGTTGCCGTCGAACTCCTTCCACACGAGATGGACCGTCGTTCCGTCGGCCAGGAGATAGGGCCGGGACGGCTGGCGGTCGGGGGAGCTCAGCACGCGCGGCGGACCGAAGGCAGCGCCGGCTGCATCGGCGCGGGCATAGAACAGCCCCTTGCGCGCCGAGCCGTCGGTGAACCACGCGGCATGCTGGCTGCCGTCGGCGGCGATCGCGAGGCTGGGCCCGTGGTGCGGGCAGGCCTCGATCTTCCAGTTGTCGTTGCTGACGCGATTGAGCGGGCCTGGTGTTACGGGATCCTTGAAGGTCATGACCGCATGGTCGCGCACCGAGCCCGGGAAGATGTTGCGGAAGATCACCGCTGGCCGGCCGGGGCCGGCGAAAGCAACGCCGAGGCGGCAGCACTCGCAGGTGTTGTCGAGCGCGATGTGCGTGTCGGCGAAGCGCGCGCCCTCGTCGTCGGACCAGGCATAGGCCAGCGCCGCCCCCGGGTAGGGCTTGCCGGCCTTGCGCGCGGCGGCGCCGTTGCGCTTGTCGAGCCAGGCCGTGAACACGCGCCCGGCGGGATCGATCGCCACCGTCTCGAAGCGCTGGCTGGTCGTGTCGGCGGTGAGCGGTTGCGGCTTGCTGAACGAGGCGCCGTTGTCGGTCGAGCGCGCGTGAAAGGCGCGGCCGTTGAAGTTCTTGTCCTGGAAGATGGCGAAGGTGACGATCGCCACCCCCTTGGAATCGACGGCGATGCGCGCCCGCGCATCGGGGCCCCAGTCGAGGTTCAGCGGCTCGAGGGTCACCGCGACCGGCGCGGTGAATGTCCGGCCGAGGTCGGACGAGCGCACGACCACGACCCGGCTGCCCTCGGTCCGCACCAGCCACAGCGTGCCGTCGGGTCCGAAGGCCGGCGTGGCGGCGAAGGCCTCCGGCGCTCCGCCCGACTTTCCGGGGCTCGCGTGATTGTGCTGCTGCGCCGTGGCAGTGCCGGCCGGCAGCAGGAGTCCGAGACAGAGGAGGAGGTGACGCATGGCTCTTCCTTTCTACACCTTTCAGAATCGCATCCGAAGGCCGGCGATGGCGGTGAACGGCATGCCCAATGCCGGGATGGCCGAGGCGTTGACCGTCGGGCCCTCGAAGGTGGTCGTCGTATAGCCCGATGCCAGGTACTGCACGTTGGTGAGGTTCTGGATGCTGGCATAGATGTCGACGTACTTGGCCGGTGAATAGGACGCCCCGATGTCGAGCAGCGTGGCGGCCTGGTTGAGCTGGGTATGGCCGGTGTCGTTCCAGTAGGCCGGGAACGACTTCAGGTTGGCACTCAGCACCAGTTCGGGAAGCGGCCGCCATTCGACATTGGCGTTGAACATCGTGACCGGCACCTGGCCGAGCTGGACACCGGTGCGGATGAGTGAGGGGAAGTTGGAGGTCGTCATGTAGGCGATGGTGTTGGTGAAGCTGGCGCCGAACCGCAGTTCCGGCGTCGCCTGCCATCCGCCGATGATTTCCAGGCCCTGGAACACGGCGCTGCCGGTATTCTGGTATTGCCGGATCGTGGTGAAGCCGGGGCCGAGGCCCGCGGCGGAGATGAACGGCGCGGCGCAGGCCGGGTTGGTGTTGCACACCGTCACGAAGTCGATGAAGTTGTCGAGGTTGTTGTTGAAGATCGTTCCCGACAGGGTGAACTCGCGCCACTTGAAGTCGAAGCCGACTTCCTCGCCGACGTTCGTCATCGGCTGCAGGTTGGGATTGATGGCGGTGTAGGACGTGCCCGCCGCGAAGCTGCGATACATCTGGTTCATGCCCGGCGCCGAGAAGTTGCGGTAGGCCGCGGCGCGGATGCTGAATTCGTCGAACAGGTAGTATTTCAGGCCGATGCGCGGATCGAAGCTGCTGTAGTTCGAGTTGGCGACCGGGACGTTGGTGTTGGAATTCACCGTCAGCACGCTGGCGTTCAGCGCCTGGTAGAAATCGCCGCGCAGGCCCACCGTTACTTCCAGCGGGACGCCGGTGAAGCGGTAGGTGCCCTGGGCGAAGACGCCCTGCGTGCGATGCTCGCCGTTGGCGATGAAGATGGTCGGCATCGCCGTGGCGCTGGCGTAGAGGTTGTTGTTGTCGTTGATCGTGGTGCGGCGCATGTCGACGCCGATCTTGACGTCCTTGATCGGCCCGACGTCGCCCTGGAAGAAGACCGAGCCACCCGTGTCGGTGTTGGGCGCCGATTCGATCTGGCTGACGAACTGATTGGTCGCGTTGATGTTGTTCAGCGTGTAGGCGCCGCTCGCCACGTTGGTGGTGCCGAACACGCCGCCGCCGGCCCAGGCGTTGAAGTTGATCGAGGTCTTGTTCTCGAACTCATAGGCGCCGCCGATCTGGCCGCGGTAGTTGGACCAGTTGTTGTGCGCGAACTGCCACACCAGCCCGTCCTCGTAGGTCTGGTTGAAGTTGGCCTTGGCGTAGATCTTCAGATTGTCGCTGGGCGTCAGGAAGACCGAGAAGGCGAGGTTGTCGGCCTTCGAGGCGGTCGGCACCAGGTTGACGTTCTGGTACTGCGCCGGTGTGAGGTTGTAGCCCGAGCTCTGGTTGTGGTTGTAGGCGAGCCCGACCTTGAGCTTGTCGTTCACCGCCAGGCTGCCGGCGATCTCGGCGGCGCCGGTGTTGTAGTTGCCGTAGCTCACGTCGACCGCCGCGGCGGTCTTGGTGGGTTCGCGGGTCACGATGTTGATGATGCCGCCCATCGCCATGTTGCCCCACAGGCTGGTGGCGCCGCCGCCGCGGATGACCTCGATCCGGTCGATGGTGTTCTTGGGGATGGCGCTCCAGTTGACGGTGCGGAAGTAGGGATCGTTCATCGGCACGCCGTCGACCATCACCAGCGTGTTGATGGTCGTGCTGGTGCCGAAGCCGCGGATGCTGACCGGCTGGCCGGTCGGATGGAGCTGGCCGGAGGGGATGTTCTGCGTCCAGACGCCCGGAATGCGATTGATGATCTGGTCGACTCCGGTTTCCGGCATCGCCTGGACCTGGGCGCGTGTCATCACAGTGGTGCTGACGTCGAGCTTCTCGAGATCGGAGCCGCGGCCGGCGCTGACGGTGATCGGCGGCAGGCTGATCGGCGGAGTGGCGGCGGACGGTGCGTCCGGTGGCGGCGCATCTTGTGCGCGAGCGAGCGCCGGTATCAGTGCAAGGCCCGCGAAAGCGGCAAATGTCGCCGCACGAATCGACAGCATGAAAGTCTCCCCACGAATGACGAATGAACGCGATGCGCGGCAAGGCGCATCGCGGCTTCAGGTGTCAGACGCGGGAGGGTGGGGCTCTGGGCTGGATCGGCCCGTCGCGGATACCGACGGGCGAGAGGGCGTCGACCGCGGCCACGAAGCGGATCGCGGTCGGGGCGGGCTCGACGTGGATGAAGGCGGTGGAGAGTTCGGCCAGCACAGGCGCGTGTGCGAGGCCGAGGCAACACTCGTGGCTCTTGCCGGCGCTCGGCGCTGAGCCCTGGGCATCGTCCTGGCCTGCCGAGGGCAGGCAGAAGACGCCCCACATCTTGGCGGCGACTTCCGGCCCGCCGTCGCGCATCAACGCGGCATGGGCGAGCGGCTGCAGGAAATTGAGGGTGATCGCAAACAGCGCCGCGGCCAAAGAGGCCACGCGCCAGCCCGAGTCGGAGCGTTTGCGGATCATGGCGTATTTTAGGCCGCGCGCAAGAATGGCCACAAGGCACAGCTTCACACAAAGTGTCGCATCGTCTCGGGACCGAAGCCGGCAAGAAAGTCGGAGTCAGTGAATGTGACTGCCGCCGTTCACGTCGATGGTTGTGCCCGTAATGTAGGCCGACAAGTCGGACGCCAGAAACAAGCAAGCGCCTGCGATATCTCGCGGCTTGCCCGCCCGCCGCATCGGGATGGCCGAAACGATTTCCTGGAACTTCTCCTCGGTCATGCCATCGAGCATGCCGGTCTCGGTCATCGACGGGCAGATGACGTTGGCCCTGACACCTTCGGGTCCGTACTCACGGGCAATGGATTTCGTCAGGCTGATAACGCCGCCCTTGGATGCAGCGTAATGCGCCCCGCCGACAAGACCGCCGCCACGCTGGGCTGCTACCGAGGCGACGTTGACGATGTTGCCGCTCTTGTTGGCGACAAAGTGTTCGACGGCCGCCTTGCAGAGATTGAATGCACCCTTGAGGTTCACGTCGACGACGAAGTCGTAGTCTTTCTCCGTAATGGAAAGGAAAGACTGGGATTTTACGACAGCGGCACAATTGACGAGGCAGTCGACGCGCCCGAAGCGTGAAGCGGTGCTTTCGAAGAGTGTCCTGCAGTCGTCGAAAGAGCCGATATCGCAGCGGACGCTATGGAGCTCGGCTGGTTGGCCGACCTTCTTGCCGATGGACGTCCGGATCTCGGCCGCGACCTGTTCGTTCATCGTCAGGTCGGCGACAACGATCTTGGCCGCATGCTCGGCAAAGAGTTCCGCCGTCGCGTACCCGATGCCACGCAAAGATGCCGCCCCGGTGATGATGCAGACCTTGTCGCGCAGAAGCATGGCGGGGCTACATGTTCGGCTGATGGATCTCGACGACATTGCCGTCGGGGTCGGTCAGGAAGACCTGGTGCCAGCCGGCAATGGCCCACTTGCCGTAATCGGCATAGCGGATGCCCAGTTCGTCGCAGCGACGCATGAAGCCTCTGATGTCGTCCGTGCGGAAGCAGTAATGGCCTTTCGCCATTGGATTGACGAACTGCTTCATCTTGAAGCCGGTATCGACGTCGCGCTCGGCCCAGTGGAACTCGATGGCGCCATCGGTCAGGAAGTCCACGTTGCCGCTGTAGCCGTTGCCGCTGCGCTCGGCATTCACACGGGTGTGCTCCTCGTCACGGATCGTGCCGAGCTCGAACAGCTGCTGATAGAACTTGGTCAGTCGCGGCAGATTGTCGGTGCAGAGATTGAGGTGATGGAATTTGAACTTCATGATTGGTCCTCCCGTCGTGTGAATAGGCTAGGGACGATTCTGTTCCCGGGCTTGGCGCTCGAGCACATCGGCGACCTCTCGTCCGAGGCGGACCAGGTATTGCCGGGTCTCATGCTCGGCAGTCTGCCCATCTCCGGCGACGACGGCGGCGACGAGCGCCGCGCGCGCGTCCCGCACGAACCCCGGCAGGTCGCGCCCGCCGAAGGTCACCCGCAGGAAGAAGTCGCTACGGTCCCAGTATGTCTCGCCACCGTCGGTGCTGAGCGGCGACCGGGCGAGCTTGTGCAGCATCTCGTAGCGGCGACGGTTGCGTCGCCGCAGCTCCAGGAAGCGCGCATCGGGATCGGCTGGAAGACCATCGTCGGCTGCCAGTGAAGTGCAAAGGGCGCGAAATTCTTCGGCTTCCTCCGTCGAACGCCGCGTGGCGGCCCAATGGGCGATCACGCCTTCGCTGGCCCCGAAGATTTCATAGAGATCCCTGACTTCGGCCGGCACCGGCCGCACCACGCGGCAGCCAACCTGGGGCAGGATTTCCAGAAGGCCTTCGACCGTAAGACGGCGGATCGCATCGCTGACAGGCGCGCGACTTATCGAAAGGGCCCGGCCGACGCCATCGGACGAAATCTGGTCGCCGGGATCGAGCCCGCCGCCCAGCAGCAGGCCCTTGAGATAGGCGTAAGCCAGATCGTGTAGCCGGGGGGCGCCCCGCCACAGCGCTTCGTTGGCATCCGGTAGAACGACATTGAGGGTTGTTCGCATGGTGCCTATACTAACATACTAGTATGGAGTCGACAGCGCCAAGTTTACCGACGGCTGTGGAGGAAGAGATGTACGACGCCGCGAATGCGCAAAAGATCGTCGAGGCCCTGAAGGAAACCGAGGCCCAGTCCGAGGCCGACCGTCAACTCAGCGCCCGCGCGGTCGACCTCCTTCATCAATCCGGCGTCACCCGGATCGTGGCGCCGGCCGCCTATGGCGGTTACGAGTTGCAGGTGCGCGCCCTGGTCGAAGCCGAGCGGACGATCGCGCACGGCAGCACGGCGGCGTCCTGGGTCCTGATGGTATGTGCAGCCCACACCTTCATCGCCGGCCGCATGCCGCGCCGCGGACAGAATGAAATCTTCGGCGGCCATCCCGGCATGTTGATTCCCGGCGTGCCGTCGCTGCGGGGGACATGCCAGCGCACGAAGGATGGATACATCCTCAACGGCCAGTGGCCTTACGCCAGCGGCGCCGACCATGGCGACTGGGTGCTGGTCGGCTGCAAGGGCATTCGCAACGACGCCGGCGATCCGTGCCCTTCCCTGATCGTCGTGATGCCCAAGAAGGATGCCGTCATCGTCGACACCTGGTTCACCCTCGGCATGCGCGGCACCGGCTCCAAGGACGTCCTTCTCGAAAACACGTTCATCCCGGAGCACTACGCGGTGCCCATGATCGAGGCGCAGCTCGGCACCGTGCCGGGGGTCGACAGTCCGCTCTATCGACTCCCGATCCGGCCGGCTCTGGCGACCATGCTGTTGGGCACGATCGTCGGCATGGCCGAGCGGGGATTGCAGCTCTTCATCGACAAGACGCGCGGTCGCCGCGATGTCTACACCGGAGCGATGAAGGCTGATAACGCCGGCGTGCAACGGCGCGTCGCCGAGGCGAGCGTGGAAATTTCCTGCGCCTGGGCGCTGACGCGGCAGAACTGCGATCTGCTTGAAGATGCAATGCTGCGCGATCCGCCCATGCCGTCGGCCAAGCGCGCACAGGCCCGCTGGAATGCTGCCTACGCCACCGAGCTGTGCCGGCGTGCCTGCAACAGACTCTTCGAGGGCGCCGGCGCTGGCGCCGCGCACGATAGTCACGTCATGCAGGTCTTTTTTCGCGACATGAACACGGCATCGCATCACGCGATGCTCGATTTCGACGTGAACGTCGAGATCCAGGGCAAGAGCCTGCTGGGCGTGAAGCTAGACGATGCGTGGGTCTAGCTGTTGTTGGTCGCGATCGCCGACAGCACCCTGGTCGATTCACGGCGCCACGTGTGTAGGTCCCATACCCGCCCTGACTGAACAGTTCACTTCATGAAGCTTATCAAGACAGCTTGCTGACGACGGCGCTCATACTGTCGTCGAGGTGATAGAATAAACTGGGTGAGCGAACACGACGCCTAGATGCTCACGACGTTGGAGTAATCCTTGTCGATCAGCTGGCGAGACCGAAAGCGACCTGACTTCGTCGAGATCAGTGTCCACGGGCGCCGCGTCGCGATGCGGCATCTATCTTCACCGCCGCTGAAATCGTCTGTACTTGCGACCGCGCAGCGTCGCCGCATACTCGACGAGCGAGAAAGTGTGGGTCGAACGGGGACGGAACAGGGCGGCCGAGACAGCCCCCTTGTTTCCAGGACCGATCGTTGGTGGGGGAGTGCAGCCAAGCCGCTCAGCCTTAACTCTACGATGCCAAGGCTCCACGCGACCGACGATGACGAGCCCTGGCAACAATACCTCGGTTATCCGCGTTGGCGTTGCGGGACGCTGTCCAAGCCGAATCCCTAGAGGAGAACAAGCATGGCGATAAGCTATATTTATAGCGGCGAGCCGATGACCGGCACTGCGAACGATGACTTCTTCATCGCGTACAAGGGATCGACAGGCACGGACAACAATACGATCAACGGCAATAACGGCGATGACCTGGTGATTGGGGATTCAAGCGATACCTGGGTCCCGAGCAGCAGCTACCAGAACGGCTCGATTGGCACCGCCTTCAACCTGGAAAGCATCACCAGCCCCTGGACGACCGCCGAAAATGCGATGTTCGGCGACTGGACCATCCCGCACACGACGGCAATCGTCGAAGCGACGATCGGCCAGTCGGAGTTCTTCAGGGTGGCGATCGGTGCCGGTCAGCAGATCACCATCGATATCGATTTCGCCTCCAATACGGCCATCGGCATCTCGCGCGATCTGGTCGTGGAACTGCAGGATAGTCTCGGCAACGTCATCGCCTCAGCCGACGACAGCCTTGTCACCCAGGGAGGCCGCGGGTCGTTTCCATCGGTGGGTGGCAGCGCATCCAGTTATGATCCTTACCTGACCTTTACGGTACCGACTGCCGGAATCTACTACATCAACGTCAGGCCGTTCGGAGGCGGACCGGGCTCGACATTCACGGACAATGCCACCTTCCTGATGAACGTATCGGTCACGAACCATGCGACCGCTGCTTCCAATCCCGTGCAGGGTGCCGACGTCATCGACGGTGGCGCCGGCGACGATGCCCTGTTCGGCGCAGGCGGCGCCGATACGATAAACGGTGGAATCGGCAACGACTATATTGATGGCGGATCGGGCGGTGACATCATCCACGGCGGCGACGGCAACGACTTCATCTATAGCGGCGACGGCACCGAGGAGAATGCTCACGGCGACGACGGCGACGACATTCTCTATTCCGGTGGCGAGGGTCACTATTACGGCGATGCCGGGAACGATCGGATCCATGCCGGGTTGACCGCCGTCGTGAACGAGATCCTCGACGGCGGCACCGGCATCGACACGATCGACACCACGACGTGGAACGGCAGCTACACCGTCAATCTGGCGACGGGCGTCACCAATTTCGGCGAGTCGTTCATCAATTTCGAGAACGTCTTCTCGGGTAACGGTGCGGACACCATCACCGGCACCGATGGCGACAATGTCATTACGACCCAGGGCGGCATCGATACGGTCACTGCCGGCGCCGGGGACGACACGGTTTCTGGCGGCGCGGATGGCGATACGCTTGACGGCGGCGCTGGTAGCGACATTCTCGACTATCGGAACAGCAGTGGCGCGGTGACCATCAACCTGGCCACCAACACCGCGAGCGGGGGCCATGCCGCCGGCGACATCATTTCCAATTTCGAAGGCGTTCGCGGCTCGGTGCTCGGCGACCAACTGACCGGCAGCGGCGCATCCGACAAGCTCTATGGATTCGAAGGCAACGACACGCTGACTGGCGGCAATGGCAGCGACATACTCGACGGCGGGATCAACGACGACGTCATGACCGGCGGTCTCGGCAACGATACCTATTACGTCGACAGCCTGGGCGACACGGTGAACGAGCTGCCCGGCGAAGGTACCGATACGATGGCGCTCGGTTTCAGTTACGTGCTTGCCGACGGCTCGGTGATCGAACATCTGGCGACAATCGATCCCTTGGCGACCGCCGCGATCAATCTGACAGGCAATTCGAGCGCCAACACGCTGACTGGTAATGACGGGAACAATGTCCTCAACGGCGGCGATGGCGCCGACAGCCTGACAGGCGGCGCGGGCAGCGATGTGCTGATCGGCGGCCTCGGCGCCGACCAGCTGTCCGGCGGCGGCGACGCCGACTATCTGCAGATCGACGACGCCGACACCGGCATCAATGGCGGCTCGGGCTTCGATTCCGCCTTCGTGCAGACCAGTGCGGCGGTGACCCTGAACATGGGCACGGTCTCGATCGAATGGGTGCAGGGCAATGCCGGCGCGGACAGTTTCAACGCCGCGAGCCAGACCGGCGCCGTCTATATCTATGGCCAAGGCGGCAACGACACGATCACCGGCTCGGCCTTCGGCGATTATCTCGACGGCGGCGACGGCACCGACACGTTGGCCGGTGGCGGCGGCGCCGACCTCATGCTGGGCAATGGCGGCTCCGATATCCTGCTGGGCGAGGGCGGCGACGATTCCCTCATCGAGCTGGGCGGCGACAGCCAGATCAATGGCGGCACAGGCTTCGACTCGCTGTTCGTCTGGTCCGACACAGGCGTGGCGCTCAACCTGGCGACGGCTTCGATCGAATGGGTGCAGGGCTCGGTGCTCGGCAACGACAACCTCAACGGCTCCGGCAACACCGTGAACACTTTCCTCTACGGCTGGGGTGGGAACGACAAGCTGAGGGGCGGCGCGGGCGACGACTACATCGCCGGCGGCGCCGGAGACGATACCCTGACCGGAGGGGCCGGCAACGACACGCTGATCGGCGAGGCGGGTGTGGACCGTTACGTCTACACCTCCTCCTCCTGGGGCTCCGACACGATCCATTCCTTCGACCCCAACGGTGAGAAGCTGGATTTTACGGGGTACGCGGGCATCGACTCGTTCTCGGACTTCACGACGTCCGAGTGGGATCCCGGCGGCCTGGGCTACAACTCGACGACGCTGTTCTACACGGCCGGCGGCACGACCAGCTCGATCACGCTGATCGGCGTGCAGACGGCGAGCCTCTCCAACGCCGACTTCCTGTTCGCCTAGGCAGGTCGGCGGGCATCTGCAGGCACTGCCAGCAGTCTGGCGAAAATCACACCGCCGGCCGTCACCTCAGGGGGTGGCCAGGTGAAACAGGCAGTCGCCGCGCTCGACGCGTCCGGGGACGCGGGCGCAGACGACGA
Organism: Rhizobium sp. Q54; assembly: GCA_945903635.1. Classification (GTDB taxonomy): domain Bacteria; phylum Pseudomonadota; class Alphaproteobacteria; order Reyranellales; family Reyranellaceae; genus Reyranella. Next base: position 15,871 of record CAMDOT010000074.1, read on the forward strand.
TGCCGGCTTGCTTGAAATGCGCCTCGTGGGGCGCGCGCCACGGCGTGTCGACGGGATGGATCAGGGCGGCGGGCTGGTCGGCGGTGACGACGTCTTCCAGGGCAACCAGCGGCTCGAACACGCCGTCGTCCTCGGCGTAGACATAGAAGGGATAGCTCCCGACCTGCAGGCGTCGCGACGGCAGGATTTCGGCGTCGGGTGGGTCGAGGGCTGTCACGCCGAGATGGGCGAGGGCGCGGCGCAGGCCGCGTTCGGCGATGCGCAACGCGTTGGGCGTCACGGTGCCGCCGCCGCAGAGTTCGGTGCCGAGCGCGATGATGCCGCAACGCTCGGCCGCGGCGTTGAGGGCGCGGGTTTCGCGCGCCCCTTCGAAGACCCAGGAGAAGGGCGCGTTGAAGGCTTCCATGAGCGCACTGGCGCGCGCGAAGCGGTCGGCATCCGGCGAGCGGCGGATATGGGTGCTCGGCACGTATTGCAGGGACTGGCCGCCGGAATGAACGTCGATCACGGCATCGCACTGGGGCAGCAGCACCGTCTCGATGTAGTGGGCGATCATCTCCGTCGGGCTGCCGTTGATGTTGCCGGGAAAGCAGCGATTGAGGTTGAGACCGTCGACCGGCGAGTTGCGCTTGCCCGCGCGCGCGGCCGGCGCATTGGCCGTGGGAAGGATGATGATGCGTCCCTTGATCTGGTCCGCCGTGAGGCTGCGGGCAAGTTTTGCGAGCGCCACCTGGCCCTCGAACTCATCGCCATGGTTGCCGGCCATCAGCAGCACGCGCGGGCCAGGTCCGTTGCGCAGGCAGACGATCGGGATCGGGATCCAGCCATAGGCGGAGCGGTCGACGGAATGCGGCAGTCGCAGGAAGCCCGTCTGCCTTCCGTCCTTGTCGAAATCGATTTCCGTGCTGATGCGCGACATGCCGGCCTCTTTTCCAAGGCGGGCACGATAGGGGAGCGTCGCCGGGCTTGTCTAACAAGACGAACTGGCTATGTTCCCGGCCGTTTTTCGCGGAGGAGATTCCATTCATGGGCAGAACCGACATGCCGCGCGCGATCGCGGCGATCCTCGACAGTGGCGCCTGCTGGTTCGTGGCGCGCCTCGTGCTGACCTTCGTCTTCTGGGGCGCCGGCATCGGCCATCTCGTCGACTTCAAGCAGAGCGTCGCCGAGATGAAGGCGCATGGGCTGGAGCCGGCGGCGCTGATGAACATCCTCCTGGTCGTGACCCTGCTTGTGGGGTCGGCGATGATCCTGCTCGACCGCTGGCTCTGGCTGGGGGCGGGCATCCTGGGCGGCTTCCTCGTGGTGGCGATCGTGCTCGCCCATCACTTCTGGACGATGGCCGAGCCGGAGCGGACGATGCATTTCCGGGTCGCCACCGAACACGTCTCGCTGATCGGCGGCTTCATGGCGCTGGCCGTGGCCGATCGCTGGCGTCGCCAGCGGCGCTAGGTCAGGTGGGGTGAGTCAGGCAAGCAGGGCGGCGAGGCGCTTGTCGCCGCTCGACTTCGCATAGAGCAACAGCAGCCACATCGCGCCGTTCTGGAAGCCGTGCAGCACGCGCCGGCCGGCCTGCAGGTCGGCCAGGAACTCGGCGAAGGGCACTTCGTGCGGCACGATCACCTCGCCGTCGTCGGGCGCCGGCTCGGCAACCTTGGATGCATCCAGCGCCAGGAAACAGTGCACGCGATTGTTCATTCTGGGCGCGTTGGCGAAGAAGCTGCCGAGCGGATGCCAGTCGTCGCTCGCAAACCCGGTCTCTTCCCTGAGTTCGCGCTGGACCGCGGCCAGCGGCTCGCCCGGCCTGTCGTGGACGCCGCACGGCAGCTCGATCACCGTCTGCTTGGCGCCGTGGCGATACTCCTCGACCAGGACGATGCTGCCGTCGCGGGTGAGCGCGATGGCCGTCACCCAGTCGGGCTGTTCGATGACGTGAAAGGGCGCGAGCACGCGGCCATTGGGCAGGCGCACCGTGTCGGAGCGCAGCGCCAGCCAGCGGTCGCTGTAGTTATAGGTCGAGTCGAGGACTTCCCAGGGCGCGATGGCCTTATTGTCTTCCGCCATATCAGACGGCAGTCCAGCCGCCGTCGACCACCAGCTCGGCGCCGGTGACGTAGGACGAGTCATTGGAGGCGAGGAACAGGATGGCGTGGGCCACCTCGTCGACCTCGCCGGCCCGGCCCATCGGCACGCCCTTCAGTGTCTTTTCCCGCATCACCGGGTCGGCGGTGCGACCCGAGGTCCGCATCGGTGGCATCAGGCCGGGATGCACCGAATTGACGCGGATGCCGTGCTTGCCGTGCTGGGCGGCGCCCGCCTTGGTGATCAGGCGGACCGCGCCCTTGGAGGCATTGTAGCCGACATGGATATAGCCCTGGCCCACGATGCCGGAGATCGACGACAGGTTCACGATCGAGCCGCCGCCCGACTTCTTCATGGCCGCCGTGGCGTACTTCATGCCTAAAAACACGCCGGTGGCATTGATGCCCATCAGGCGGTTCCAGGCGGCGGTGTCGTAGAGGTCGGTCTCCGCTGAGCCCGAGATGCCGGCGTTGTTCACCAGTACGTCGAGGCGGCCATGGGCGGTCACGATCCCGTCGACCACTGCCTTCCACTGGGCCTCGTCGGTGACGTCGAGACGGACAAAGGCGGCATGGCCGCCCGCCTTGTTGATTTCGGCGGCCGTGGCCTCGCCTTCCTTGTCGAGGATATCGGCCACCACCACGGCCTTGGCGCCCTCGCGGGCGAACAGCCGCGCCGTGGCGGCGCCCATGCCGCCCGCGGCGCCGGTGACCAGCGCGACCTTGTCCTTCATCCGCATGACATTCTCCCTAGGCGAGCTTGAGGCCGACAATGCCGGCCACGATCAGGGCAATCGAAATAAGGCGCATGGCCGAGGCGGAATCGCCGAAGGCCAGCACGCCGACGGTAAAGGCGCCGACTGCGCCAATGCCGGTCCATACCGCATAGGCGGTGCCCATCGGAATGTCGCGCTGTGCGAGCAAGAGGAATGCGCCGCTCACCGCCATGCAGGCGATCGAGAAGGCGATCCACAGGGGCCGTGCCCCTGCCTCGGTCCAGCCGAGCTTGAGGCCGAGCGGCCAGCCGATCTCGAACCCGCCCGCCAGGACAAGATAAAGCCAAGCCATTGATCCCCCCTCTTTCCCCGTTGAGACCGTGCAGTCGTTGACGGCAGCGTTACAGCCTGTTCCAATCAAGACTTGCACGCATCTTGCACGATAGCGAGAGCGGCTAGGGAGCGTTGGGAAACGTCGATAGGGGTATAGTGATGAACGAACGTGATTTGCGCGGCCTGATCAGCAAGGTGAAGGCTGGGAAAATGTCGCGGCGCGGCTTCGTGCAGCGGATGGCGGCGGTGGGCATTGCCGCGCCATTCGCTACCCAGCTGCTGGTCCATTCGGGCGTGGCCATGGCCCAGTCCAAGGACACCTATAAGCCGACCAAGGCCGGCGGCGGCGGTCCGCTGAAGGTGCTGTGGTGGCAGGGGCCGACCCTTCTCAATCCGCATTTCGCGGTCGGCACCAAGGACCAGGACGGCTCGCGCCTGTTCTACGAGCCGCTGGCCGCCTGGGATGCCGAGGGCAATCTCAAGGCCAAGCTCGCGGCCGAGATCCCGAGCCGCGAGAACGGCGGCCTCTCGGCCGACGGCAAGTCGGTCACGTGGAAGCTGAAGCAGAACGTGAAATGGCACGACGGCAAGCCGTTCACCGCCGACGACTGCATATTCAATTGGCAATACGCCAAGGACCCGGCGACCGCCTCGGTCACGATCGGCTCCTACCAGGATGTCATCGTCGAGAAGGTCGACCAGTACACCATCGTCGTGAAGTTCGCGAAGCCCACGCCGTTCTGGGCCGATGCCTATGTCGGCACCCGCGGCATGTTGATTCCCAAGCACCTGTTCGCTGAGTACATCGGCGCCAAGTCGCGCGACGCCCCGACCAACCTCAAGCCGGTCGGCACCGGTCCCTACATGTTCAAGGACTTCAAGCCCGGCGACATGGTCCAGGGTGTCATCAACCCGAACTACCACCAGCCGAACCGGCCCTATTTCGATTCGATCGAGATGAAGGGCGGCGGCGATGCCATCTCGGCGGCGCGCGCCGTGCTGCAGACCGGCGAGTTCGACTTCGCCTGGAACATGCAGGTCGAGGACGAGATCCTGACGCGCCTGGAGAAGGGCGGAAAAGGCCGCGTCCAGGTCACGCCGGGCGGCAACATCGAGCACATGCAGCTCAACACGACCGATCCGTGGACCGAGGTCGACGGTGAGCGTTCGAGCATCAAGACCAAGCACCCGACGCTCAGCGACCCGGCGGTGCGCCAGGCGATCGCGCTGATCATCGACAACAAGTCGATCGAGCAGCACATCTACGGCCGCACGGGCCCGGCGACGCGCGACTTCCTGAACAACCCGCCGCGCTTCCGCTCGAAGGACAACGCGATCGACTTCAACGTCGACAAGGCCAACGACATCCTCGAGAAGGCCGGCTGGGTGAAGGGCTCGGACGGTATCCGCGCCAAGGACGGCAAGAAGCTGAAGTTCGTCTACCAGACCTCGATCAACCAGCCGCGCCAGAAGACCCAGGCGATCATCAAGCAGTCGGCGCAGAAGGCCGGCATGGATATGGAACTGAAGTCGGTGACGGCCTCGGTGTTCTTCTCGTCCGACGTCGCCAACCCGGACACCTACACCAAGTTCTACTGCGACCTTCAGATGTACACGACCACCATGTCGCAGCCGGACCCGCAGGTGTTCATGAACCAGTTCACCTCGTGGGAGGTCTCCACCAAGGACAACAAGTGGCAGGGCCGCAACATCACGCGGTGGCGCAACGAGGAGTACGACAAGATCTTCCGCGCCTCCGAGAACGAACTCGATCCGATCAAGCGCACCGCGATGTTCGTCAAGATGAACGACATGGCGGTCCAGAACGGCGCGGTCCTGGGCATCGTGCAGCGGCCCACCGTCTCGGCGCTGGCCGGCAAGCTCAACGCCAATATCAGCGGCTGGGACAACAACACGTCCGACCTGTCCGACTGGTTCAAAGACGCGTGATTTGCACTTGGTCCCATCCCCCGGCCTGCGCGCCGGGGGATGTCGGCCTTATTCCGATAGGCGTCGCCCGATAGGTATCGGCCCATAGGTATCGATTGTCCCGTCAATATGTGATCCGCAGACTTCTGATCGCAATTCCCAGCCTGCTCGGGATCAGCCTCGTGCTGTTCACGATCCTGGCGCTGGCGCCCGGCGATCCGTTCGAGGAATTGGCGACCAACCCCGCCGTTCCGCCCGAGGTGCGCGCCGCACTCCGCGCCAAGTTCGGCCTCGATGACCCGGTGTGGACCCGCTACATCCACTGGCTGTTCGCCATGATGCAGGGCGACTGGGGCTTCTCGTTCGTCAGCCGCATGGACGTCGACACGCTCATCCTGCAGCGTTTGCCGGTGACGTTGATGGTGATCGGCTCCTCTCAGATCATCGCCATCCTGGTGGCCTTGCCGGTCGGCGTGCTGGCAGCGACCCGGCCCTATTCGGTGTTCGACCAGGTCGCCAACACCTTCGCCTTCATCGGCTTCTCGCTGCCGACCTTCTTCACCGGCCTGCTGTTCATCCTGGTGTTCTCGATCCAGCTCGACTGGCTGCCCTTCGTCTATCGCGCCAACATCAGTGCCACGGGCTGGCAGTTCTACTGGGAGCATATCAGGCAGGCGATCATGCCGGTGATGGTGCTGGGCCTCTTCCAGGGCGCCTCGCTGGTGCGCTTCGTCCGCTCCTCGGTGCTCGACGTCATCAAGCTCGATTATGTCACCACGGCGCGCTCCAAGGGCATCGGCGAGCGCAAGGTCGTCACCAAGCATGTGGTGCGCAACGCCCTGATCCCGGTGGTGACCCTGGTTGCCCTGCAGATGCCGATCGTGTTCGGCGGCGCTATCGTCACCGAGCAGATCTTCCGCATTCCCGGCATCGGCTCGCTGCTGATCTCGTCGATGCTCGCCAACGACACGCCGGTGGTGATGGCCGTCACTTTCGTGTTTGCCTGTCTCGTCGTCCTCTTCAACCTGATTGCAGATATCCTGTATGGCTGGCTCGACCCCCGCATCGCTTTCCGCTGACGCCGCAGCCCCTGTCGTGGCCGCGCCGCGCAAGAGCCGGCCGCCGACCACGCCGACGGGGGAGGCCTGGCGCCGCTTTCGCCATCACCGGCTTGCCGTGGCGAGCAGCGTCATCCTGATTTTGCTGATCGCCGTCGTCACGCTGGGGCCGTTCATCTGGCCGGTGGCGATCAACGAGATCGACTTCGCCGCCAAGCTCCAGGGCCCGTCTTGGGCCCACCCGCTCGGTACCGACGATCTCGGGCAGGATCTCCTGGCGCGGCTGATCTATGGTGGGCGCATCTCGCTTGCCGTCGGCCTCGCCGCCATGGTCGTGGCGGTGGTGGTCGGCGTCCTGATCGGCGCGCTGGCGGGCATGTCGACCGGCTGGGTCGATGCCGCCCTGATGTGGGTGACCGACCTGTTCCTGTCGCTGCCGCTGCTGCCGTTGCTGCTGCTGCTGACCTACCTGTTCCGCGATTCGGTGAAGTCGGTGCTGGGGCCGGAGGGCGGCGCCTTCGTGCTGATCGTGGTCGTGATCGGCGGCCTGCGCTGGATGCAGGTCGCCCGCCTGGTGCGCGCCCAGTTCCTGTCCTTGCGCGAAAAGGAATTCGTCGAGGCGGCGCGCGCATTGGGCGCTTCCAAGCCGCGCCTGGTGATACAGCACATCCTGCCCAATGCGCTCGGCCCGGTGATCGTGGCCGGCACCATCGACGTTGCCGCCGCCATCATCGCCGAATCGACGCTGTCGTTCCTTGGCCTGGGCTTCCCGTCCGACATTCCGACCTGGGGCAGCGTGCTGCGCGACGCCAAGGATTATCTCGACATCGCCCCGCACTGGGTGCTGTTCCCGGGATTGGCGATCTTCCTGGCCGTGATCACCATCAACTTCATCGGCGACGGCCTGCGCGACGCGCTCGATCCGCGCCGCGTTCTGTGAGCACGCGCATCGTGGCTGAACCGCTGCTGGCTATTCGTGGGCTCAAAACCTGGTTCAAGACAGACGACGGCATGGTCCGCGCGGTCGATGGCGTCGATCTCACGATCGATCGCGGCGAGACGCTGGGCGTGGTGGGCGAGTCGGGCTGCGGCAAGACCGTAACGGCGCGTTCGGTGCTGAAGCTGATCGACATGCCGCCGGGCCGCTTCGAGGCCGGCCAGATCCTGTGGCAGGGCCGCGACCTCATCCCGCTCGACGAGGCGGAGATGAACAAGATCCGCGCCCGCGAGATCGCCATCATCTTCCAGGAGCCGATGACCTCGCTCAACCCCGTCTATACGGTGGGCGAGCAGATCGCCGAGGTGATCGAGCTGCACCAGAAGCTCTCGCGCAAGCAGGCCATGGTCGGCGCGGCCGAGATGCTGAAGCTGGTCAACATCCCCAACCCGGAGCGCCGGGTGCACGACTATCCGCACCAGTTCTCCGGTGGCATGCGCCAGCGCGTGATGATCGCCATGGCGCTCAGCTGCCAGCCCAAGCTGCTGATCGCCGACGAACCGACCACGGCCCTCGACGTCACCATCCAGGCGCAGATCCTGGAGCTGATGCAGGAGATGAAGGAACGCTTCGGCATGGCGATCATGCTGATCACCCATGCCATGGGCGTGGTCGCCGAGACGACGCAGCGCGTGGTGGTGATGTATGCCGGCAAAGTGGTCGAGGAGGCGTCGGTCGAGGCGCTGTTCGGCGATCCGCGCCATCCCTATACGCAAGGCCTGATCCGCTCGATCCCGCGCGTCGACCGCAGCGCCGGCCAGCAGGCGCGCCTCGAATCCATTCCCGGCTCGGTGCCGAGCCTGCTCGATCCGCCGCCGGGCTGCCGCTTCGCCAGCCGCTGCCGCTATGTCATGCCGGCCTGCACGCAGGCGATACCGCCGCTCAAGGAAGTGGCGCCCGGTCACAAGGTGGCGTGCATCCTATGAGCAAAATGGAAGCGACCAAGGACGGCGCCCTGCTGTCCGTCAGCGACCTTCGCAAGCACTTCGCCGTCAAAGGCGGCGTGCTGTCGCGTACGGTAGACAAGGTCCATGCCGTCGATGGCGTGAGCTTCGATATCGCCGCCGGCGAGACGCTGGGCCTGGTGGGCGAATCGGGCTGCGGCAAGTCGACCACGGGGCGTTGCATCCTGCGGCTGATCGAGCCCAGCTCGGGCGAGGTCTGGTTCAAGGGCGCCGACGTGACCCGGATGGACGCCACGGCGCTGCGCTCGCTGCGCCGCGACATGCAGATCATCTTCCAGGACCCTTACGCCTCGCTCAATCCGCGACTCACCGTGGGCGCGATCGTGGGCGAGGCGCTCATCATCCACAATCTCGCCAAGTCGCGGCGCGAGCACGAGGAGCGCGTGGTCCAGCTGCTCGAGACCGTCGGCCTGCAGCCCGATCACATGCGCCGCTTCCCGCATGAATTCTCCGGCGGTCAGCGCCAGAGGATCGGCATCGCCCGCGCCCTTGCCGTCGAGCCCAAGCTGATCGTCTGCGACGAGCCGGTCTCGGCGCTCGACGTCTCGATCCAGGCGCAGGTGATCAATCTCCTGGAAGACCTGCAGGAGCAGTTCGGCCTCACCTATCTTTTCATTGCCCACGATCTCAGCGTGGTCGAGCACATTTCTACGCGCATCGCGGTGATGTATCTCGGCCGCGTCGTTGAGATCGCGCCGGCCCGCGACCTTTACGATACGCCATTGCATCCCTACAGCGAGGCGCTGCTGTCGGCGGTGCCGATCCCCGATCCGACCGTGAAGCGCCAGCGGATCATGCTGCAGGGCGACGTGCCCAACCCGATCAACCCGCCGTCGGGCTGCCATTTCCACACCCGCTGCCCGATCGCCAAGCCCGATTGCGCGACCCGCGTGCCCGAGTTGCGCGAGAGCCGGCCGGGCCACTGGGTGTCGTGCCACTACAGAGGCTAGGCTACGGACCTATTCGAAGCCGCAGTCCCGCGCCGTCGCGATGACGGCGAGCTTGCGGCCGCCGTCGCGAAAGCAGCCGCGGGACCAGTTCCCCGAGAAGGTGGCGTCGGCGGCATCGACATAGATGCCCTGGCCGTTGGGCTTGCTGTCCAGCCACTCGCCCTCGTAGCGGGCACCGTCCGCCCACACCATCGTCCCCCGGCCGGTCCGCAGGCCCTCGAACCAGTCGCCCTCGTAGCGGTCGCCGTTGGCGAAACTGTAGATGCCCTGGCCATGGCGCCAGCCGTCGCTCCAGTTGCCCTCGTAGTGATCGGCGATCAGGGTGCTGGTGGCGACGCCCCGGCCATTCTCCCAGCCGTCGCGCAACTCGCCCTCGTAACGGTCGGTCGGACGGCCGTCGTCGAACCACTGCAGGACGCCGTTGCCCTCGGCGATGCCGTTCGGGCAGGCGCCCGACCAGGTGATCGACTCCCGGGGCTGGGGCGCCGGGTTACGGACCTTGCAATCGGTCTTGCCGTCCTGGATCCAGCTCTCCGGCGAAGGCGCCTGGGCGAACGAGGGTGTGGCGACCGGCAGAGCGGCAAACGCGAGCGCCACGGGCAACAGCAGGAGGAAGTGCCGAGTCATGGCCGTCATCCTAAGGCGGGTAGCGTCGCTCGGTAAGCCGGCCCCGCACGGGATTGTCATCGGATCGCGAGCAGTCGTGTTGCAAAGGCTGGATTGCGATCTGCTACAAAATCCCATGCGCTTCGCGGCTGGCTTTCTGTTTGTTGTCCTTCTGGCGGGTGTCGTTGCCGTGCCGGCGGCGCGCGCTCCCGCGTCGGATCCCAATGCGGCACTCCTGGCCGATCTGCGGCAGGGTGGCTACGTCATCTATCTGCGCCATGCCGAGACCGAGACGACGCCCGAGCCGGTTGTTCGCGACCTCGCGGACTGTTCCTGGCAGCGCAATCTCAGCGCCGCGGGCCGCGCGCAGGCGGCGGCGCTCGGTGCCGTCCTGCGCCAGCAAGGGATTGCGGTCGCCGCCGTCGAGGCCAGTCCGTTTTGCCGGACGCGGCAGACCGCCGAGATCGCCTTCGGTCGCGCGCCTGCGATCAATCCCGACCTGTTCTATCATGTGAGTCAGACGCCGGAGCAGGTGGCGGCGGCCAATGCAACTCTCAAGGAGATGCTGGGCCGGCACCCGCCGACAGGTGGCAATCTGCTGCTGGTCGGCCACGCGCCCACCATGCGCGATGCGGCGACCGTCGAATTGCCCGAAGGGCAGGGCGCCATCGTGAAGCCCGGCGGCGACGGCACTTTTCGCGTCGTGGCGCGTCTCGGCACGAACGGGATATCGACGACCGGGCCATAAGCCGGGGACCGTAGCCGGTTCGTCGCTGGTGCCCGCTGCTGGACTCGAACCAGCACGGCCT
>CAMDOT010000075.1 GCA_945903635.1 Rhizobium sp. Q54
CGGGCGGAGTAATCTCCGCCCTGAGGAGGCCCGCGGTCCACATGAACTCTAACCGACGATCGTCTTCTCCTCGACGACGTAGCTCCTGATGCGGCCGATGAAGAGCGCGCCGTCGGCGTGGAGTGCCTGCATCTCGGGCGTGCGCGCCGCAGCCTCCAGCGCGGCGCGGTCGTCGAACCAGAGTTCGGCCACGCCGTCGATCTCGAGCTGAAGCGCCGTGATGTCGGCGCGGGTGCGTTCGTCCAAAATGTGGTTCTGCACGTAGCGCCGCAAGCCGGGCACGGCATGGGCGAGCGGCGCGTGGATTTCCATCCAGTGCTTCATGAATTGTTCGTGCGTCCAGTCGGGCTTGCGCGCGAGCAGGCCGATCGTCTTGATCATGGTGCGTCTCTCCCGTCGTTCGGGCTAGTATCGACCATGATCCGTCTGCTCGCGATTGCATTCCTCATGCTGTTTGCCGGCACGGCCGCGGCGCAGTCTGTCGATTTTCCCAGCGTCGCGGTCGGGAGTGTGGCCGCCGGCCCCGAGATCAAGGGCCGGATCTACAAGCCCGAGGGGCCCGGGCCGTTCCCGGCGATCATCCTGGCGCACTCGTGTGCCGGCGCGAACCGGCACACCGACGTCTGGGGCAGGCTGCTGGTGAGCTGGGGCTATCTTGTGCTGGCGCCTGATTCGTTCGGGCCGCGCGGCACCAAGGCGGTCTGCACCACGCCCGGCGTCGTGACGCCCAACATGCGCATTGCCGACATCGCGGGTGCGCTCGACTATCTCGCCACCCGGCCCGACGTGATCAAGGGCAAGATCGGCATCATCGGCCACAGCCACGGCGGCTCGACCGTGCTCCGTTCGGCGCAGAAGCGCTTCGACCTCGCCCAGCGCGGGCTGGCGGGCGGCGTCGCCTATTATCCCGGCTGCAATCCGGCGTTCGATACCGGCGTCAGCATCCCGATCCTGCTGCTCGCCGGCGACAAGGACGACTGGACGCCGGCCGACCGCTGCCGGCAGATGGTCGCGGACCTCGCGCGCCCCAATCTCGTCGAGGCGGTCTACTATCCCAGCGCCTATCACAGCTTCGATTCGCAGGCGCCCGACCGCACCGTGCCCGGTGCTGCCGGCAAGCAACACCATCTCTCCTTCGATCCCGCCGCCGCACCCGACGCCGAGGCACGGACCAAGGCGTTCTTCGCGAAGGTGCTGCGCTAAGATACCGGGAATGATGCAATTGTTGTAAACTGTATCTGTGTCATCCCGAGCGCAGCGAGGGATCCTTCCGCGATCATGCAACGCTACTACGTCTACATTCTTACGAGCGTCAGCCGGAACGTCATGTATGTCGGCGTGACCAACAATCTCGAGAATCGAATAGCCCAACATCGAGAAGGGAAAACCGAAGGTTTCACACGCAGGTACCGCGTGAACACGCTGGTCTACTCTGAAGAGTATCAGTACGTCGAAGACGCGATAGCCCGAGAGAAGCAGATCAAGGGTTGGCGAAGATCGAAGAAGAACACACTGGTTGAATCGGTCAATCCAACTTGGGCGGATCTACTCGTTTCGCCATTGATCAAGGATCCCTCGCTTCGCTCGGGATGACACGGCTATCGGGCAAGCCCCATCTGCCGCGAGAGCAGCACCAGCGTTTCGTAGATCACGTGGGCGCAGAGGTGGGCGGCCATGCCGTTCACGTCCTGCGGCGGGCTTACGGTGTTCACATCGACGGCCACGATGTTGAGGTCGGTCAGGCAACGCAGCAGGTCGATGCCTTCGCGCGCACTTAGGCCGCCCCACGACGGCGTGCAGACGCCGGGCGCGCACGACGGGTCGAACACATCCATGTCGAAGCAGAGATAGACCGGCCGCTTGCCGACCTTGTCGCGGAACTCGGCCATGCGCTGGGCGAAGCCGCCGCGGATCAGCTCATCGAGGGAGACGATCTTGTAGCCGAGGCTCATGGCGCGCGGCACGACGTTCTGGGCATAGGTCGTGCTGCGGATGCCGACGTGCCAGGAGAATTCCGGATCGATCAGGCCCTCTTCGGCCACATGGGTGAACTGGGTGGCGGAGTTGTACTTCTCGTCCTCGCCGTAGGGATAGGAGTCGGTGTGCGAGTCGATGTGGAGCGCCGCCATCTTCGGATACTTCTTGCCGACCGCGCGGGCGACCGGAACCGTCACCGATCCGTCGCCGCCGATGGTGACCGGGATGGCGCCGGCCTGGACGATGCGATCGACGGCCTGCTCGGTACGCTCGAAGGCGTCGACGATTTTGCCCGGCGTCAGTTTCACGTTGCCGCAATCGACCAGGCCCAGCGCCGCCACGGGATCGAAGTCGGCGTTGGTCGGGTTGAAGCGGCGCATCAGCGCCGATTGCTGGCGCACCGAATCGGGGCCGCCGCGCGCGCCGATGCGCATGTTGGTGCCGCAGTCGAAGGGAATGCCTAGGATGGCGGCCTTGTTGCTCGGGCCCGGCCTTCCGTAGGGCGCCCCCATGAAGGTCATGGGCAGGGTGAAAAGCTCGTCGTCGGCGAGACGTTCCATGTCAGATCTCCGCGGAGAGGAAGTCGTAGGCCACCAGCGTGTGGATCTTGGCGACGGAGACGAGCTCATCGACAAGGACATGCTCGTCGGGTCCGCCCATGTTGAAGGGCGTGAGTCCCAGCACCACGGTCGGCACCTTGTACATGCGGTACCAGCGCGAGTCGGAGCCGCCGACGCGCATGTTCACCGCCGGCGCCTCGCGCAGCACTTCGGCGGCGACCTGCGCGGTGCGCGTCACGAGTTCATGGCCGGGGTCGGTGAAGGAGGGCTCGAAGCGCCGGATCGCCTTCCAGCTCACGCCCTCGAGCGGCGCCAACCATTCGTCGAGCTGTTTGGCCAGCACGTCGGTGGTGATGCCGACGGGCAACCTGATGTCGGCGCGGGCGATGGCATGGGTGGGTACCAGGTTGGGCGAGGTGCCGCCCTCGATGGTGCCGATGTTCACGGTGACGCGGCCCAGCGTCTCGGCTTCGCCCGCGCCCGACAGGGGTTCGGAGATGGGTTTGGCCTTGGCGATGGCCGCGGCGACGACGGGCGGGGCCTGGAAGGGCACGTCCTCGAGATCTTTCAGCCGGTCGAGCGCGGTGCGCAGGCGGTCGATGGCGTTGGTGCCCTTGTGCACATGCGCGCCATGCGCCGGCGAGCCCACGGCCTCGATCTCGACCCACATCAGGCCCTTTTCGCCGAAGCGCACGACGCGCGGCGAGCCGACGTCGCCGCAGATGTTGGCGTCGCCGGCGGCGTGCGGCCGGTGTTTCAGCATAAAACCCGAGCCCAGCGAGCCCATGTTCTCCTCGTCGCCCGCGAGGGTCAGCACGATCTCGCCCGCCCAGGCATCGCGATGCTCGGCCAGCAGGGTGGCCGCCAGGATCGAGCAGGCAATGCCGCCCTTCATGTCGCAGACGCCGCGGCCATAGAGCTTGCCGTCCTTCAGGACGCCGCCAAGGGGCGGCACGGTCCAGGGCAGATTCTCCAGGAGCGGAAAGGTGTCGAGATGGCCGTTGAAGATCAGGCGTCTGCCGGGACGGCCGCCTTTGATGCGGCCAATCAGGCTCACCACCCGCGGCTCGGGTTCGATGCGTTCGATCTCGATGCCGGGGATCTCGCGCAGCAGCGCTTCGGCCACCCGGGCGACATCGTAGGTGTCGCTCGGCGGATTGGGCGAAGCCACCGCCACCAGCCGCTGCGTTGTGGCGATCAAGTGCTCGCGCGCGGCGTCGACCCGGCGGGCGAGGTCGATTCTGTGTGGATCGAACATCAGCGGTTCTGCAGCCTGCGTTCCCAGAAGCGGATGCCCATGGCGAGCGGCCAGCAGATCAGGAAGTAGACGACGGCAATGAAGGTGAAGGTCTCCAGCGGCCTGAAATTGGTGGCCGAGAGCTCCATGCCGCGCCGCGTGATCTCGCTCACCGAGATCACCGCGCCCAGCGAGGAGAATTTGATCAGCTGCACGAAGTTGGAGGCGAGCGGCGGCAGGGTCATCTTGATCGCCTGCGGCAGGACGATGCGGCGGAACGACTGCAGCGGCGAGAGGCCCAGCACCTGCGCTGCCTCGACATGGCCCTTGGGTACGCTCTGGATGCCGGAGCGGTAGACTTCGGAGATGAAGGCCGCCTGATAGAGCGCGAGGCCGATGATCAGCGCCACCAGCGCTTCGATGCGGATGCCGAAGACGATCGGCAGCACGTAGTAGACCCACAGAAGCTGCACCAGGATCGGCGTGTTGCGCACGACCTCGCCGATCGAGACGCCGATCCAGCGCAGCGCCCGGAAGCGCGACATGTCGAGCAGCGCGATGATCAGTCCCCCGACCATCGCCAGGACGAGGGTGATGGCCGAGACGATGAGCGTCATCTGCAGCCCCGACATCAGGAAGTCGAAGCTGCCCCAGACCGTGTCCCAGCGAAATTGGTATTTGAACATTCAAGCCTCTTCGCAAGAGCTTCTCCTCCCCCGTCATCGGGGGAGGTGCCCGAAGGGCGGAGGGGGTAACGCTCGGCCGCCCCCTCCGGCGCTACGCGCCACCTCCCCCGAAACGGGGGAGGAGTAACAACTACGGCGCCACGATCGGGTCGAGCTTGTGCTTCTTGGCGTACTTCATGAGCCGGCCGTCGAGCTTGATGGTGTCGACGAACAGGTTGACGTAGTTCAGCCAGATCTGGTCGCCCTGCGGCACGACATAGGCGTAGGGCGTGATGGCGAGCTTCTCGTTGGGCAGGATGTAGGTCGCCCAGTCGAACTCGTCGGTCACTTTGATGGCGGTCGGGAAGTCGGTGATGATGACGTCGACGCGCTGCGCCACCAGCTCGGCCTCGCGCGTGTTGGGCGGCGCCACCGACACGACCTCGGCGTTCTTCACGTAGCCCTTCATGAAGGGCTCCATGTAGCTGCCGAGCGACACGGCGGCTTTGACGCCCTTC
Source organism: Rhizobium sp. Q54 (assembly GCA_945903635.1). Taxonomy (GTDB): domain Bacteria; phylum Pseudomonadota; class Alphaproteobacteria; order Reyranellales; family Reyranellaceae; genus Reyranella. Next base: position 4,958 of record CAMDOT010000075.1, read on the forward strand.
TGGTCGATGTCCTTCCACTCCTTGATCTTGCTGTCCTTGCGCGTGACCGCGTAGAGGTTGGTCAGCAGGTAGGGCTTGGAGAATTCGACCGCCTGGCCGCGCTTCATCGTGGCGCCGACACCGAACATGCCGATCTCGCATTTGCCGGCCTGCAGGTCGGCGATGAAGCTGCCGAAGCTCGATTCGACGATCTCGAGCTTGGCGTCGAGTTCCTTGGCGAACTCCTTCGCCAGATCGGCGTCGATGCCCTCGATCTCGCCGGTCTTTGAATTGCGGAACGAGATCGAATAGTAGAGCGGGAACTGGCAGACCCTGAGCTTCTTGCTCTTGGTCACCTCGTAGAGACGCGATTGCGTCTGCTGCGCCTCGGCGCCGCTTGTGGCCATCAGGCCGGCTGTCGTTGCCAGGGCCAGCGCCCCGATAATTTTTGCTACACCCATGATCAAGTCTCCCTTCTTTACGTCCCCGTTGTTCCCGTCGCCCCGAGCGAAGCCGAGGGGCCTTGCCTCACCACACAGACCTTGCGGATGGAGAAAAGATCCCTCCGCTCCGCTTCGCTTCGGTCGGGATGACGGAATGGTCCTTCGTCGCCATCCATCAATCGTCCTCGAACTGCTGCAGGAAGCGCTTGGCGCGCTCCGTCTTCGGTGCATCGAAGAACGCCGCGCCCGGCGCCTCCTCGACGATCTCGCCGCGGTCCATGAACACGGTGCGGGTGCCGACGTGGCGGGCGAAGCCCATCTCATGGGTGACCACCAGCATGGTCATGCCTTCGAGCGCCAGCTGGCGCATGACGATCAGCACCTCGCGGCGGAGTTCCGGGTCGAGCGCGCTGGTCGCCTCGTCGAACAGCAGCACCTTGGGCGACATGGCGAGCGCGCGGGCGATGGCCACGCGCTGCTGCTGGCCGCCGGAGAGACGGGCGGGGTAGGCGTCGCGCTTGTCGGAGAGATCGACCTTGGCCAGCAGCTTCTCGGCCATGGCGATCGCCTGGTCCTTGGGCATTTTCTTTACCCGCAGCGGCGCCTCGATCAGGTTCTCCAGCACCGACATGTGCGGCCACAGATTGAAGTGCTGGAACACCATGCCGATCTCGGAGCGCACCGCGCGCGCCGCCGCCTTGATCTCCCGGTCGGGCTGGGCGGTCGAGATCGGCGTGCCTTCCATCAGGATGCGGCCCTCGCTCGGCAGCTCGAGGAGCGCGAAGCAGCGCAGCAGCGTGGTCTTGCCCGAGCCGGAGGGACCCACGACGCAGACCACGTCGCGCTCCATCACCGGCAGCGAGACGCGCGTCAGCACCTGGTTGGTGCCGAACCGCTTGGTCACGCCGTCGGCCAGGATGATGGGGGTGGTGCTCATCGGGCTGAGTTCATGGGGTGATCGGCCTCATGCCAGTGCATAAGCAATTCCTATGCCTGTTCGTATGAGACTGCCGGATCGGCAAGGGATTTGCTAGTAGGAAGGTCCTGGCTTGCCAAATGAGACATAACGGCTGGTTATAGAGATATGGACGTCAAGCTCCTCGAAGCCTTCCGGGCCGTCGTCGACCACCGCTCGGTGACGGCCGCGGCGGCGGCCATGGGCGTGACCCAGCCCGCGGTGTCGGCCCAGATCGTGCGCCTGGAAGACAGCGTGGGCTTCCAGCTTTTCGACCGCGCCGGCGGCCGGCTGAAGCCCACGGCCGAGGGGCTGCTGTTCTATGCCGAAGCAAGCCGCGTGCTGGGCGAGGTCGATCGCCTGCAGGCCGCGACCGCCCAGATCCGCGAGGGCCAATCCGGCCGGCTGGTGATCGCCAGCCATCCATCGGCCTCGATCTCGCTGTTGCCCGGCCTGGTGGCCGAGTTCCTGGCGGGGCGGCCCGAGGTTTCGGTGCGGCTGGTCTCGCGCCACTCCGACGTGGTGAGCCAGCTCCTGCCCAGCGAAAGCTTCGACATCGGTATTGCCGAGCTGCCGATCGACGACGCGCAGGTGAAGGTCGTGCGCTACGAGATGCGTTGCGTCGCCATCCTGCCGCCGCGCCATCCGCGTGCCGGGCATCGCGTGCTGACGCCCAAGCTGCTGGCCGACCATCCGATGGTGATGCCGGCGCGCTCGCATCAGGTGCCGAGCCGCATCCTCGGGACCTTTGCCGCGGCAGGCCAGCCGCTCAACCCGGTGGTCGAGGCCGAGTTCTTTGCCAGCCTCTGCGGTCTGGTCGCAGCCGGCGCCGGCTGGTCGATCGTCGATCCGCTGTCGGCCGAGAGCTTCGCCCATCTCGGCCTGGTGGTGCGGCCGTTCGAGCCCGCCATCGTCTACGAGATCGGCGCCTTCCACCGCCGCGACCGCGAGCCGTCGGTTCTGGCCGCGGCCTTCCTCGACCTGCTCGACGCCAAACTGAAAAAGTGAGTGCCATGCGCCTGGATCCCGACACTGCGGCTCTGCTTGCGTCAGATGAAGGCCTGTGGCGCGACTTCAACGATATCTGCGACCGCGGCGGGCGGCTGGCCGGCAGCGAGAGCGAGAAGCGGGCCTTCGCGCTCCTGCGCGAGCGGGTGCAGGCGGCCTCGCCCAACAACACCGGCCGCTCGATCCCGGTGCCCTATGGCGGCTGGCGCGCGACCAAGGCGGTGCTGACGCTCGGCGACGGCGGGTCGGTGCCGTGTCATCCGCTGGTCCGCACCATCGCGACTGGCAAAGGCGGGCTCACCGCCGAGGTGATCGATCTCGGCCGCGGCACGCCGGACGAATTCGAGGCGCATGCCGCCGAGATCAAGGGCCGCATCGTGCTGGTGCGCCACGAGCTGATGTTCGCGGCCGGCACCATCCATCGCCGCCGCAAGTACGACATGGCGCGCGCCAACGGCGCGGTCGGTTTTCTCATCGCCGGACCGTTGCCAGGCCATGTCGTGGCGGGCTCGTCGGGCCGCGAGGCGGGTGAGGGGATTCCGGCGCTCGGCATCTCGCCCGAGACGGCGGCGCGTCTCGCCCGTCGCGCCGCCGGCTGGCCCATGGCGACGATGACGATCGAGACCGAGGAGGGGCCGGCCGAAACCGAGACCCTGGTCTACGACTATCCCGGCCAGACCGACGAATGGGTCGTGCTCTCCGCCCATGTCGACGGCCACGATCTCGCGGAGAGTGCGATGGATAACGGCACAGGCCTCGCGTCCGTGCTGGCCGTCACGCGCGCGCTGGCGCCCAAGGTGGCGTCGTTCCGGCGCGGGCTGCGGGTGATGTTCTTCAGTGTCGAGGAATGGGCGCTCACCGGATCGGCGCAATATGTGAAGGCCTTGAGCGAGGCCGAGCGCGCCAGGATCGCGCTCAACGTCAATCTCGACTCTGTCGCGGGCAGTCCGCATCTCGCGGCGCTCTCTAGCGGCTATGCCGGCGTCGAACCGTTCCTGCTGGCCGTCGCCGAGGCAAATGGTCAAAGCCTGCGCACCGTGCGGCCGCTGATGACCAATTCCGACCACGCCAACTTTGCCCTGGGCGGCATCCCGGCCATCCGCCTGGTGGCGGGCTTCGACGATCCGGCCGCCCACCTGCGCGTCGTGCTGACGCCCGCCGACACGAGGGACAAGGTGGCGCAATCGGAGTTGCGGCAAGCGACCTTGCTGACGGCGGCATTGGTCGCGGCGGCGTGCAACGCCGATCCCGCCGAAGCAGCGAAGTGGCGGACGAAGTAGCTGGACGACCACGCATGACCAAGCCGGGGGACGCGCACGCCATGGACAGACCCAATATTGTACTCATCCTCGCCGATAATCTGGGGTGGGGAGAGCTCGGCTGTTACGGCGGCGGTGCGCTGCGTGGCGCGCCGACGCCGCGGATCGACGCGCTCGCGGACCAGGGGCTGCGCTGTCTCAACTTCAACGTCGAAAGCGACTGCGTGCCTACCCGGTCGGCGTTGATGACGGGACGGCATCCGATTCGAACGGGCGCGATGCAATCAATCCCGGCAGGCCATCCGCAAGGGCTCATTCCGTGGGAGATCACCCTGGGCCAGCTGCTGCAGGGCCAGGGATATGCGACGGCCTGCTTCGGGAAATGGCACCTCGGTGACAAGCCCGAACGGCTGCCGCACGCGCGTGGCTTCGACGAATGGTACGGCATCCCGCGCACCAGCAACGAAGCCATGTTCACCACGACGCCGGGCTACGATCCGTCGATCGTGCCTCTGCCGTACGTCATGGAAGGGCGCCGTGGGGAGGCCGCGCGTGAATTGCACGTCTACGATCTCGAGGCGCGCCGCCGGATCGACGGTGACCTGACGGCCAGGACCGTGGACTTCATCAAGCGTCACGCCAAAGGGCCGTTCTTCGCCTACGTTCCCCTGACCCAACTGCACTTTCCCACTCTACCGCACGAGGATTTCGCCGGCCGCACTGGCGCCGGCGAATTCGCCGACTCGATGGCCGAGATGGATTCACGCGTCGGCGAGATCATCGACGCCGTCGACTCGATCGGTGCCGCAGAGAACACGCTTTTCATCTTCGGCAGCGACAACGGTCCGGAGTTTCGCCGGCCGTGGCGCGGCACGGCGGGGCCATGGACGGGCACGTATCACACCTCGATGGAGGGCGCGCTGCGCGTTCCCTTCATTTTTCGCTGGCCGGGTCGCATCGCTGCCGGCGGCGTCACGAACGAGATACTGCATATCGTCGATCTCTTCCCGACCTTCGCACGGCTCGCCGGTGCGGCGGTGCCGACCGACCGGCCGATCGACGGTATCGATCAGCTCGACTTCCTCTTCGGCAGTCAGCCGAAGTCCAACCGCGAGGGCTTCGTCTATTTCATCAAGACCGAACTGCGCGCCGCCAAGTGGCGGGACTGGAAGCTGCATTTCGTCTGGGAGGTCGAGCCGAACGCCGGGCCAAATCATCTCGAGACACCGTGGCTCTTCAATCTCATCCAGGATCCGAAAGAGGAAACAGACATCAGCACGCAGCAGAGCTGGGTGAGGGGACCTATTCGCCTTATGGTCCAGGCTTTCCAGGAAAGCCTGAAGTCCAATCCGCCGATTCCACCCGGTGCGTCCGACAGTTTCATTCCGGCGCCGAAAGCCTGAACGGCACCAAGCTTGCAGGGGGCGCTCGAGGGAGAAGTGCGCATGTATCGATGTCTCTGCCTTTGGCTCGCCGTCCTGCTGACCGCGGGCGCGAACGCTCCCGCTTTCGCCTGGCCGGATCGCCCCGTCCGCCTGATCGTGGGCTTCCAGGCGGGCGGTAGCACCGATGTCGTGGCCCGCATCATCGCCGAAAAGCTTCGGGTTCAGTTCAACGGCGCATCCTTCGTCGTCGAAAACAGGCCGGGCGCCAACGGGATGATCGCCGCAGGTGTCGTGATCAATGCGCACGACAATCACACGCTTCTGTTGATGGGGGATGGTGTGGTGATCGCACCGTTGCTCAACAAGAACGTGCGGATCACGACGCGCGATTTCAAGATGATCAGTACCCTGAGCGAGGGAACGGTCGTCCTGCTGGCACCTTCGTCATCGCCGTTCAAGGATTTCGCCGAGTTCGTGAGCTACGCCCGGGCCAATCCCGGCAAGATCAGCTATGTCTCGTCGGGCATCGGCAATCCGCAGCATCTCGTGGGAGAGTATCTCTCCGCCGAGCTGGCGCTCGACATGGTGCATGTGCCATCGCGCGGCGGTGGCCAGGCGGTGACGGAGCTTGTCGGCGGCCAGATGCAGCTCGGCATTCTCGGCCTCGGTCCGACCTTGCCCCATATAAGGTCTGGTGCCCTCAGGGCACTGGCGGTGACGACCGAGAAAAGAATGCCCCAGCTGCCGGATACGCCGACCCTGGGTGAACTGGGCGTCAAGAATTTCGTCGTGACCCAGTGGTTCGGGCTCGTGGCACCGAACGACATGTCCGATGCCATCGTGAACCAGATTTCCGCGGCCGTGGCCGTGGCACTGGGCGATCCGGCCGTCCGCCAACGTTTCGAAGAGGTCGGCTTCGTCGCGCGCGCCTCGACGCCGGAGGAGCTTACCGAGAAGGTCAGGGCCGAGGGCGTGAAGTGGAAGAAGCTGATCGACGATCGGGGATTGAAAATCGAATGACCGTCGGTCTCTCGACCGGATCCACCAGATGGCGGGCGAAGTAGAAGCCGCACGAACGTTCAAGACGGCGATACCGGGCGGCGATAGCCTCCGCCCATGCTGCTGTCGCTGATCGTGGCCTCTCTTCTCGTCATGGGCAGTCCCGGACCGTCGACGATCAGCGTGACGGCGGTCGGCGCGGCCTTCGGGTTGCGCCGGTCCATCGCCTATATGTCGGGGCTGGTTGCGGGCACCATCGCCGTCCTGCTCGCCGTGGCGACAGGCGTGGTCGCCGTTCTCCTGGCCGTGCCGCAGCTCGCCCCCGTGCTGCTTGCGGCCTCGGCCGCCTACATCCTCTATCTCGCCTTCCGGATCGCCACCGCGCCGCCGCTGTCGACGCACGACGAGAGGGTCGCCGCGCCGTCCTTCACCGGCGGCGTGCTGCTGGCGCTGGCCAATCCCAAGGCCTATGTGGCGATCGCCGCCGTGTTTGCCGGCTCGACGCTGGGCCCGGTGCTGAAGATCGCGGTGCTGGGCGGCATGGTCGTGCTCATCCATCTCGCCTGGCTGCTGGCGGGTGCGGCCTTCTCGCGGCTGTTCCACGATCCGGTGTGGTCGCGGCGCGTCAATATCGCCTTCGCCGCGGCGCTGATGGCAACGACGCTCTACGCGGTCATGTGACGGCCGAGATCCTTCCGGTGCGCCTTGCGGTGTCCGGGACGGATCAGCGATATCAAGCCCGCCATGGCGGCCAGACCGCCCAGCAGCAGGATGACATCGCGGCTCGCCGCCACGAGCACCGATGTCGGAACATTCAGCGTGCTGCCTCCGACGGTGCCCAGGCCCAGTGCGAAAAGTGTCGAGGCGCCCGCGATGCCGGCGCTCATGCCGATCAGCCGCACGACGTTCAGCACGCTTCCCGCCTGGCCGGTCTGCTCGGGCGGCGCGGCCGCCATGATCGAGCTGGTGTTCGGCGAGATGAACAGGCCCTGCCCCACGCCGAAGATGGCCAAGGCCAGCGTGACCAGCGTCAGGTTGCCGGCCGTGCCGTCGAGGAAGAGATAGAGGAGAACAAGGGCTGAGATGCAGATCACCATGCCGCAACAGGTCGGCGCGCGGGCGCCGAACCGGTCGAAGAGCGCGCCGCCGACCGGCGCCATCAATCCCAGCGCCACCGGCAGGATCGTCAGCCGAAGTCCCGCCGCCAGCGCCGAATCGCCGTAGATGCGCACGAGGACGAAGGGGATGAGGAAGAACACGCCGAACAAGGTGGCGTACGACAGGAAGTTCGCCGCGTTGCCGAGCAGGAAGCTGCCCTTGCCCAGAAGATGAAGGTCGAGCAGGGGCGCCGCCGCGCGCCGTTCGGCGCGGATGAACAGGGCGAGGAAGACGCCGCCGAACAGCACGCAGCCGATCAGGATCGGCGAGGTGAGCCCCCAAACATGGCCCTCGTTCAGCACCATCACGACCGCCGTCAGCGCCGGTGCGATCAGGATCGCGCCTTGCCAGTCGAAGCGGCCTGTGTCGGGCAACGTCTTGGTCTGCGGCAGGACAAGCCAGCCGAGGACGAGCCCGACCAGGCCAACCGGAACATTGATCCAGAAAGCCCAGTGCCAGCCGAGCGTGTCCAGGATCAGGCCGCCCACTGCCGGTCCGACGCCGAGGCCGATCGCCTGGGCCGCCGATTGCAGGCCGAGGCCACGTCCGTGTTCCTGCGGGCCGGTGGCCATGACGATGATGGCGATGCTGTTCGAGACCAGCAGGGCGGCGCCGATGCTCTGCAGGACGCGGAAGACGATCAACATCGTGAGGTCGGTAGCGAAGCCGCACAGGCCCGAGCCCACGATGAAGAGCAGGAAGCCGCCGGTGTAGAGGAGCTTGCGGCCCAGCATGTCGGCAAGGCGGCCGAAGACCGGCGTGAAGGAAGCCATGGCCAGCAGGTAGGCGACTGCGACCCAGCTCACGCTGCTGAGGCGGGCCGCGAACTCGAGTTCGAGCCTGGGCAGAAGCACCTGGGTCATGCTGGCATCGACCTGGCCCATGAACGAGCCGATGCACACGGTTCCGACCACGAACCAGCGGTAGGAGGCGAGGCGGGCGATGGCCTGCACCGGCGGCGGCTCGCGCCCCTCGAGCACGGCCGCGCGAAGCGCTCCGATCGACAGGGGACCAGGAGAGGCTTCGGTCATCAGGCACGGTATCGCGCGGCAGCGGTTTGACGCCAGTTGAATTCGCAGGCGATGCTCGGCCGGGCGAAGGGGGACGATCGAGGATATGGCGCAGGCGGCATCACTGGAGAACCTTCGTGCGCTCGCCTTCGACGTCCAGGGCACTTGCGTCGATTTCTGCCGGCCTCTCCTGCACATGGGCGACGCCGTGAACCGGGCCAAGGGCCTGCAGATCGACTGGGGCGCCCTGTCCGCCGACTGGCGCGGGCTCTACCGCACGGTGCTCGACGGGATCATCGCCGGCGAGCGGCCGTGGCTGCGGGTCGACCGCATCTACCGTGAAACGCTGGATACGTTGCTGGAACAGCACGGCCTGTCGGGGCACTTCACAAGCGCCGAGCGCGATGAGCTGAACCAGATCTGGAGCCGCCTGGAAGCGTGGCCGGACAGCGTGGAAGGGCTGGCACGACTGCGCCGGCGTTTCGTCATCTCCACGCTTTCCAATGCCGGCATGAGGACCATGGTCGCGGTGGTCAAGCATGCGGGGCTGCCCTTCGATGCGGTGCTGACGGCGGAGCTTGCGCTGAGCTACAAGCCCGCGCCCGCCGTCTACCAGCTCGCGGTCGACTATCTCGGCTACCGGCCCGACGAGATCATGATGGTGGCCTGCCACAAGTACGACTTGAAGGCCGCGCGTGCTTTCGGGATGCGCACGGCGTTCGTGGCGCGCCCGCTGGAATTTGGTCCGGGCGCCCAGCCGGACATCGCACCCGAGCCGTGGTTCGACATTTATGCCGACAGCTTCGTGGCCCTTGCGGACGCGCTGGGCGCCTAGAGTCTTTCACTCTCCTCTCCATTCAAATGGGGAGGTGCCCCGGAGGGGCGGAGGGGTCATGACCCCATCGCCCTCGTGAGACGAGGGCACTTCCCCATTTGAATGGGGAAGAGAAGAATTCACCAGGTCGGCTTGGCCTCGAAGCGGGTGGGCGCCGGCGTCGCGCGCTCCGACGGTGGGGTGCTGGCGTCGAACACGTACGTGGTGCCGACGGCCGACTGGCTGACCCGATCGCCGTAGGCATTGGCCAGCGCATGCAAGGCGCGCCAGCCGGTGCAGTGCCCGGTGATGAAATAGCCGACGTCGAAAGGCTGCAGCGCCTCGACGGTCTGCGGGATGATGTGCTCCATCACCCCGCCCAGATGCAGGCCGCCCATCACGGCGTGGATCGGCGTGTCGGGAAACAGCCGGTGCGCCTCGGTGCAGACATTCACGATGCCGGCATGCGAGCAGGCGCTGAACACGATCAGGCCGAGATCGCGCACGTTCACGATCAGCATGCGCTCGTCCATCAGGAAGGGATCGGGCCGCCACTCCTCCGAATTGTCTTTTCGGCAGAGATGATCCTCCCGGCCTTTCTCGAAGGCGCTGACCCTGGGAATCTCGCCGCTGTAGTAGAAGTGATCGTCGAGCAGGGTGCGCGCGTTGCCGTCGTTGACCACCCGGGCACCTTGCGATTCCATCTGGGCGGGCGTCGGCACGCGAGCGGCGGGAAAAATCGTGCCGTTCTGCAGCAGCACGCCACGCTCGTTGAACATGCCCGGATTGACGTGGACCGACACGCTGTTGCGTCCGCGGCGCTTGGCGATGGCGTCGAGCGCCGCCGGCAAGGCGCCCATATGATCCCAATGGCCGTGCGTCACGGCGATCTCCTCGACCTCGCCGAGGTCGATCGCGAGGTTGCGGCAGTTGCGGATGAAGGCCGCGCCCTCGGTGCCGGTGTCGAACAGCAGCACGTGCTCGGTCTTGCCGACGCGGGTCCGGAGCCGGAGGCCGTAGCCCAGGTTGGCGACCAGCAAAGTCTCGCCGGAGATTTCCTTGGCGCCGGCCTTCAGGATGTTGGCCATCTCCGAGATCGCAAACGCGGGCTTGCTCGCGTAGGTATCGCTCATGTTGTCGGTAATGACATCGACGGTGAGCGAGTCGACCGTGGCGAGCGAGGACGTCATGTCGATTTCAGAAACTTCAGCAGCAGGCGATTGACTTCGTCGGCCTGCTCCTGCTGCACCCAGTGACCGGCGCCCGGAACGAAGTGGATTTCCTTCATGTCGGTGCAGGCGCTCTTCTGCATCCGTGCCAGCGCACCGGGCGACTGGTAGTTGCCCCAGTCGCTGGCACCGGAGATGAAGGTCGAGGGCTGGTCGATGGTGCGGCCGGTGAAAGCGGCGTACTCGCGCTCGACGAGACCGGTGGTGCGGACGCGATACCAGTTGAGCCCGCCCTGGAAGCCGTTGCGCTGGTACTCGCCGCTGTAAACCTTCAGGTCGGCTTCGGTCAGCCACTGGTTGGCCGCGATCTCGGCCGCGCTCGGCATCTCCTTCGCCACTGTCTCGGCCATGCCTTCGGCCAGGTCCATGATGTAGTAGGTCGGCATCTTGGCCAGTTCCTCGGCGATCCAGCCTTTCAGCTCATAAGGCTTGTTCGCCTTCCAGTCGGCGCTCTTGTGGTGATAGTAGGCGCGCAGGAAATCGTGCACGCCCTGCTTGGCGTGCCACTGGTTGTCGTTGGCCTCGCGCGTCGACTGGTACCACTGGTAATGCTTGCGCGGCCGCGCCAGGGCGGCGAGTGCTGCATGGAAGTCGACAGGCTTCGGTGCCTTTGAGTCTGGCGCCGGTTTGTCCACGGTGTCGAACGGCACGGCGGGCACGCCGCCGAACGGCGCGCTCATCAGCACCATGCGCTTGAAAATGTCGGGCCGGACCAGGGCGTGGAACGAGGCGGCGCCGGCGCCGAAATCATGGCCGACCACGGCCTCGGCGGTGCGGTGGCCCAGCGCATAGAGCACGCCGATCGCCTCGCGCAGCAGCATCATGAAGCGGAAATCCGAGAGGTCGGCGTCGAAGTCGGCGCTCCAGCCGGTGGTACGGCCGTAGCCGCGCTGGTCGGGTGCGATGGCGTGATAGCCCGCGGCGGCAAGCGCCGGCAATTGCTTGCGCCAACTGAAGGCGAGTTCAGGAAAGCCGTGCAGCAGCAGCACGGCCGGCCGCGGCTTTCCTCCAGTGGGTGTCTCGAAGCCGGCTTCGAGCACGTGGATGTCGAGGCCGTTGATGCCGGGCAGGATGCGGCTGCGCACGCCGGCGGGAAGGACAGATGAGGGGAGTGGTTCCATGGTGTCCATGTTAGGCTAGGTACGTCGAAAAAGGCAGGCCGGTGTGGTTTAGCCCGGCGCTTTCGTCCGCCATGCGGGCGGCAGCCCTGTCGGACGTGGCGGGTCTCTTGAACCTGGTGTGTCCTTGTCCCGCGACCTCGCGCCCGTGCAATCCCGCGCCGGCGAACAGAGGGGACGTGGATCATGCAGCAACAGATTTCGGTCATCACGCTCGGCATCGCCGACCTGGCGCGCTCGAAGCGTTTCTATGTCGACGGCTTCGGTGGTCGCGCGCTGTGCGTGGCCGACGCACCGCCGCACGGCGGCTTCCGCGGCTATGTCGCCGATCCCGACGACCATGCCTGGGAGATCGCCTTTAACCCGGCCTGGCCGATCGACGCCGAGGGGCATGTGAGGTTTGGGACGTAAGATCAAAGATCCCTCGGCCTACGGCCTCGGGATGACAAGGTGTTGTCATCCCGAGCGCAGAGAGGGATCTTTCGTTTATATTCAACTGAACGGTTGAATTATCCGGTGGCAGCGTTATATTAAACCATATGGTTGAACAGAACGCCGCCACCCTCGATCGCGTCTTCCACGCGCTGGCCGATCCCACCCGCCGCGCCATGCTGCGAAAGCTGGCGGCGGGCGAACGCAGCGTGGGCGAACTCGCGGCGCCCTTCGACATGTCCTTCGCCGCCGCCGCCAAGCACGTGAAGGTGCTGGAGGGGGCGGGGCTTCTCAGCAAGGCCATCGACGGCCGAACCCATCGCTGCCGCCTCGAAGCGCGGGCGCTCGCCGAGGCCGACCGATGGATTGCCTATTACCAGCACTTCTGGATGGGCCGCCTCGACGCCCTGGAGACCGCGCTGCTGCAGCATGCCCGCAAGACAAAGAAGAGGAGCCGCAAATGACCGACACCGCTTATGGCCGCATCATCGCGCCCGCCGAAGTGCGCTTCGAGCGCCTGCTGCCCGGCCCGATCGAGACGGTGTGGGAATTCCTCGTCGATTCCGACAAGCGCGGCCAATGGCTGGCCGGCGGGCCGATGGAGCTGAAGGAGGGTGGCACCGTCGAGCTGCGCTTCAAGCATCGCGATCTGTCGCCGCACAAGGTGGCGCCGCCCGACCGCTACAAGGAAATGGACGAGAAGGGCCACGTCAGCCACGAGCGCGTGCTGCGCATAGAGCCGCCGAAGCTGCTTGTGATCTCCTGGGACAAATCGGAGGTGACGTTCGAGCTGGTGCCCGAAGGCAAAAACGTGCGGCTGATCCTCACGCATCGTCGCCTGGCGAGCCGTTCGGACATGGTCCAGACCTCGGGTGGCTGGCACACCCATCTCGACGTGCTGGTCGAGCGCGCCAACGGCCGCGTGCCGAAGGCCTTCTGGACGGTCTTCGGCGACATCGAGAGCCAGTACGAGCAGCGTTATCCGAAATAGCTACGGCCGAAATGGCTACGGCCGAAACACCTACGGGTGGTCGGCGATCTGCGGGCCGAACTTCAGCTTCTCTTCGCTGAACACCAGCAGGTTGCGCGCCTTGGTCTCGCGATCGAGGCAGCTCTGATATCCGGCACTCGAAGGGTCGAGTCCATCGGCCTGGCAGGCCGCGCGCGCTTCCGCCGTCACCCGTGCAAAGGCACGCGCGAGCTGCGGTTCGCCCCACTCGATGGCCCGCTCGGCCTGAAGCAAGCAGTGATCGTAGCCCGGCGAGGCGGGCTTCACGCCCTGCTCGCGGCAGATGCGGGACGCCTGAACCTCGGCCGATGCCGGCGGCACCGGCGGGGCAAGCAACGCCACGCCGGCCAGGACGACAATGGTGCCGAACGCCACGCTGGCGTGAAACTGGCTGTGAGTCACGGACCCCTCCCATTTCCTTGAAAAAGACAAAGTTACAAAGCTGCAACGCCGGCCGGCTGCGTCGGGTTGCGCACGAGTTGCGGCGGGGGGCGGGAGCAGCCTTTTGATTTGGGTCGTTCCGTGGTTCCCTGCCGTGAGAATTTCCTTGCAGGACGGGCAAAACAGGCGTGAAGCGGGCCGATCTCAGCTGGAATGCGCTGCGTGCATGGCTCCGGCAGCATCGGGTGCAGCTGGCGCTCACCCTGCGCATGACCATCGCCGCCGTTGTCGGACTGGTTCTGGCCCAGGCGCTCTCCCTGCCGCTGCCGCTGTGGACCGTGCTCACCGCCCTCATCGTCACCCAGATGAGTGTCGGCCGGTCGCTCAAGACCTCGGTCGATTATCTGTTCGGCACGATCGGCGGCACGGTCTATGGCGCCGCGCTGGCGCTCCTGATCCCGCATGCGAGCGAAGGCGCGCTGCTGGGCGTCCTGGTGCTGGCGGTGGCGCCGCTCGCCCTGGTCGCGGCGATCAAGCGCAACCTCAATGCCGTGCCGGTGTCGTCGATCATCGTCGTGCTGATGCCGGCGATCACCCATGCCAGTCCGCTCGATGCCGCGATCGACCGGGTCTACGAGGTGGGCCTCGGTGTCGTCGTCGGCCTGCTGGTGACGTTCCTGGTGCTGCCCGCAGGCGCGCACCGGCAGGCGCGGGCCGTGGCCGCCCGCACGCTCGACCTTTTGGCGCAGAGTCTCGACCTGATGCTGTCGGTGCCGGCCGGCCGTCAGGACCGTCCCCGCCTGATGCAGATCTACGACACGATCAGCCTGGCGCTGTCCGACCTGATCACCAGTGCGGCCGAGGGCGAGCAGGAACGCTCGGCCCGGCTGTCGGCCGAGCCCGACGCCAGCCCGCTCCGGCGCACGCTGCAGCGCCTGCGCCACGACTGCGTCATGATCAGCCGCGCGGTCGACCAGCCGATGCCGGACGACATGCAGGGCCGCCTTGCAGCACCACTCGCGGCTTTCGGTGCGGCCGCCGCCGGTTACATGACGGCAAATGCTGTGGCCCTGCTGGCGCGCCAGCTGCCGCCCGATGAGGCGGCGCTGGACCAGGCCCACGCGGCTGCCGTGGCCGAGATGGCGGCCTTTCGCCAGGAAGGCCTGACGAGCACCTTGTCGGACGAGCTGGCGGGTCGCTTCTTCGCGCTCGCCTTCGCGCTGGAGCAGATCCGCCGTAACCTCGGCGATCTCGGCAATGTGGTCGCCGAGCAGTCAGCGACCGCTCGGTAGCGCGTCAGTAGCTTTTGGGCAGCCCTAGGACGCGCTCGGCCACGTAGCACAGGATCAGCTGCTCGCTGACCGGCGCGATGCGCGCGATCATGACCTCGCGCAGGAAGCGTTCGACGTGGAACTCCTTGGCGTAGCCGTAGCCGCCGTGCGTCAGGATCGCCCGCTCGCAGGCTTCGTAGGCCCAGCGCGCCCCGAGATACTTGGCCGAGTTGGCCTCGGCGCCGCAGTCCTTGCCGTTGTCGTAGAGCCAGGCCGCCTTGAAGGTGAGCAGGTTGGCCGCCTCGAGCTGCATCCAGCTCTCGGCCAGCGGATGCTGGATCGCCTGGTTCTTGCCGATCGGCCGGCCGAACACGATGCGATCCTTGGCGTATTGCGTGGCCTTGGCCAGCGCGCACTTGCCGATGCCGATCGCTTCGGCGGCGATCAGGATGCGCTCGGGGTTGAGGCCGTGCAGGAGATAGTGGAAGCCCTTGCCTTCCTCGCCGATGCGATCCTCGAGCGGGACTTTGAGGCCATCGATGAACACCTGGTTGGTGTCGATCGCCTTGCGGCCCATCTTGTCGATCTCGGTGATCTCGACCTTGGAGCGGTCGAGGTCGGTGTAGAACAGAGACAGCCCGTCGGTCGCCTTCTTGCACTTGTCCTTGGGCGTGGTGCGCGCGATCAGCAGCATCTTGTCGGCGACCGAGGCCGTGGTGGTAAAAGTCTTCTTGCCGTGCACGATGTAGCCGTTGCCGTCCCGCTCGGCCTTGGTGTCGAGCGCCGTGGTGTTGAGCCCAGCGTCGGGCTCGGTGACGGCGAAGCAGCCTTTTACCTTGCCGGCGATGATGTCGGGCAGGATGCGCTTCTTCTGCTCCTCGGTGCCGAACACCACGATCGGGTTGGGCCCGAAGACGTTGAGATGGATCGCCGAGGCGCCCTGCAGCGCCGCACCTGATTCCGCCACTGCCTGCATCATGATCGCGGCCTCGGCGATGCCGAGACCGGAGCCGCCATATTCCTCCGGCATGGCGATGCCGAGCCAGCCCGCGTCGGCCATGGCGCGGTAGAAATCCTCGGGGAAGCCGCCTTCCTTGTCCTTCTTCAGCCAGTATTTGCCGTCGAACTGGGCACACAGCTTGCCGACGCTGTCCTTGATCGCGAGCTGTTGTTCGGTGAAGGCGAAATCCATTTGTCGATCACTCCTGTCATGGCCGCCTTGACCCCTCCGGCCTTCGGCCACCTCCCCATATGAATGGGGAGGCAAATGATGTTCTTCTCCTCCCCCGTCATCGGGGGAGGTGTCACCGTCTTACGGTGACGGAGGGGTCAGAGCACTATCAACGATTCGAGCCCAGCCAGCTCATCATGATGCGGTTGAATTGCTCCGGCCGCTCGACGTTGGGCAGGTGGCGCGCCTTGGCGATTTCCTCGTAGCGGCCGTCCGGAATCTTCGACGCGATCAGTCTGTTGCGGTCGGGCGGCGTGCCTTCGTCCTGGTCGCCGCAGATCACCAGGGTCGGGACCTTGATGGTGGAGAGGCGGTCGAGATAGTCGAAATGCTGGATCGCCGACATGCAGCCGGCGGAGCCTTCCGGCGTGGTGCCGCTGATCGTGTCGCGGATCTCGCGCCAGCGCACGGGATTGACCTGCTTGAACTCGTCGGTGAACCAGCGCTGCATGGTGGCATCGGCGAGGGCCGCGAGCCCCTTGCTGCGCACCACCGCCTTGCGCTCCTCCCAGGTTCCGGCCGAGCCCGGCGGCGTCGAGGGCTGAGTATCGCAGAGACAGAGCGAGGCGAGATAGCCGGGGTTCGCCAGCGCGAAGCCCTGGCCGATCATGCCGCCGATCGACAGGCCGATGTAGTGAACCTTCTTGATCTCCAGCACGTCGAGCGCGCCTTTCACGTCGGCCGCCAGCGCGTCCATCGTGTAGTCGCCCTCGACCGGGGCGCTGCCGCCGTGGCCGCGCATGTCGAGGCGCAGCACGCGATAGCCCGCGGCCAGCAACGGCACCATCTGCTCGACCCACATGCCGCCATCGGAATTCAGCGAATGGGTGAAGCAGACGACAGGGGCGTTCTGCGGCCCGGCGAGATCGAAATAGACGCGACGGTTGTTGAGGGAGAGGAGCATTGTAAACCTCAGGTCAAATGATCGAGTAAATAACGGAAGCCGCCTGCACGACTAGGCCCAACGCAGTCCAGCCGAGAAATATCCAAGCAACGATCTTGAACCAGAAACGTACGTCACGGCGATGTCCACCTGTCGTGTGGGTGGCAAAGCTGAAGCCGTCAATCGTCGCTCCTTGTGCGGGAGGTGGCGGCGTCGGCACTACCATCCTCACCATCGGCCCGGGCTTAGGCTCGAGGATATCTTTAAGTGGGAACGATCCGCCGGGCTTCATCAGTCACGTCGCTCCGCTCCGGCGATCGTTACGAGGATGGCAACGACCAACATAGGAATCAAAACAAACAAGCCATAGTAAAAGACAGTGTAGGAATTCCAGCCAATATCTGCTGACTTCATCGGTTCAGCAGGCGCGAACATGATCAGCAGAACCCAGCTCATTAGCGAGACTCCGAATACCGTCCACGTCATCCCAACATATTGACTGGTGTTGCGCATCACATTGCCGAAATGCCGCCGTCGATGACGACTTCCGAGCCGGTCATGAAGCTCGATTCGTCGGAGGCGAGGAAAACAAGCGCCCAGCCCACTTCCTCGGGCCGGCCGAGGCGGCCGATCGGGACCTGCTTGCCGAGTTTCTGCTGCATCAGGTCCTGGCCGAAGCGGTCGCGATACTTGTCGAGGATCGGCGTGTCGATGAAGGTGGGATGCACCGAGTTGCTGCGGATGTTGTAGCCCGACTTGGCGCAGTGCAGCGCCACCGACTTCGAGAGCAGCCGCACGCCCGCCTTGGCTGAATTGTAGGCGGCCATGTTGGCGCCGGCGATGATGCCGGAGATCGACGAGATGTTGATGATCGAGCCGCCGAGCTTCGACGTGTGCTTCTTGATCTCGCCTACGCCGTGCTTGCAGCCGAGAAAGACACCGTCGAGATCGATGGCGTGGACGCGGCGCCATTCTTCGAGCGTGATGTCCTCGACCGTCTTGCTGAGGCCGATGCCGGCCGAGTTCAGCAGCACGTGGAGCGCGCCGAACTTGGCGACGGTCTCGGCGATGCAGGCCTGCCAGTTGTCCTCGCTGGTGACGTCGAGCTTCACGAAGTGCCCGGAGGCGCCGAATTTGTCGGCCACGGCCTTGCCGCGATCCGCGGCAATATCTGCCACGACGACCCTGGCGCCTTCCTTGACCATGAGCTCGGCTGCGTTGGCGCCGAGGCCCGAGGCGCCACCGGTGATGAGGGCCACCTTGCCGGCCAGACGATCCGTCATTTCTTCTTTCCTCCCGCGGTCGCCCCGGCACGCGATTCCCGATGCGCAATGTAGGTCGTGGACGCCACGATGATCGCTGCCCCCACGAAGGTCCAGACGTCGGCCGTCTTGCCCCAGACCGCGACGTCCATCAAGGCGGCCCAGACGATGGCGAGGAAGGTGATGGACTGCAGGGCGGAAATGTCGAGCAGGCGGTAGGCCCAGGTGATGAAGAAGTAGCCCATCGTGCCGAAGAAGCCGGCAGCCAGGAACAGGCCGAGCTGCGGCAAGGTCGGCGTCTGCCAGAACCAGATCCCGAGCGGCGTAAAACAGATCGCGCCCACCACGCTCTGCCACAGCACGACGACGGCGGGCTTGTCGCGGCCCGACACGACCTTGGCGATCAGATTGGAGCCGGCGATCAGCGGTACCGCCAGCGACATCATGACGATGCCGGGGTTCATTTCGACGACGCCGGGGCGGACGATCACCAGCATGCCGGCGAAGCCCACCGCGACGCCCAGCCAGCGGCGCCAGTGCACGGTCTCGCGCAGGAAGATCACGGCGCCCAGGGTGACGAAGATCGGGCCGGTGAAGCCCAGCGCTGCCATGGTGGCGAGCGGCAGCCAGACGACGGCCTCGTACCACAGGCCGTAGCCGGGCGTGTGGAACAGGCCGCGCAGGCAATGGAGTTTCAGGTCCCGCGTGCGCATGCCGTCGAGCCCGACGCGCCACAGCAGATAGGGCGCGATCAGGACGATGCCGCCGATCCAGCGCCCCCACGCCACGTAGAGCGGCGGCATGTCGGTCGCCAGCTCCTTTACCGCGCCATTGAGGAAATTGAAGAACAGGCCGGCGACGATGGCGAGGAAGAAGCCGCGAGCGACGCGCGAGGGGATGAGATGGGACAGCGCGTCGGGCGCGTCGGCGGTGGGAGCGGACATCAGGCGTCGGGCTTGCCTGTCAGAAGAACGGGGGTCAACCCGTGCATTTTGCAGGTCAGCTTCTTCTCGGGGCAGCGTAAGGTCATCATGCTGCTTCGATTGCAAGGGAGCGTGGAATGCTGCGTCGCCTGTTCGGGTTGTGGTTCATCGGCATACTCATGGGTGCAGTGCCGGTGGGCGCGGTGCCGGCCGCTGCCCAGGATGCCTATCCCAACCGTCCGATCCGTTGGGTGGTTCCGTTCCCGGCCGGCGGTCCGACCGACACGCTGTCGCGCATCCTGGCGGCCAAGCTGGGCGACGTATGGAAGTCGGGCATCGTCATCGAGAACAAGGGCGGTGCGGCGGGCGCGATCGGCACCGACTTCACCGCAAAGGCGGCGCCCGACGGCTACACGATCATGCTCGGCACGCAGAGCACCAACGGCTCCAACAAGATCTTCTATCCCAACTTGCCGTACGACCCGATCACCGACTTCGAGCCGCTGACGCTGCTGGGTACCGCCTGCATGGCGCTGGTGATTCCCAACAGCATCCCGGCCAACAACCCCAAAGAGCTGGTCGAGTGGATCAAGAAGCAGGATGGCGGCGTGGCCTACGCGTCCGCAGCGACTGGATCGAGCCAGCACATCGCGGCCGAGCTTCTGGTCAAGCGCGCGGGGCTCAGGGCGACGCACGTCCCCTACCGCGGCAGCTCGGCGGCGCAGCCCGACCTGATCGCCGGCCGCGTCGCCTACATGTTCGACAACCTGCCGTCGGCGCTGCCGCAGGCACGCGCCGGCAAGGTCAAGGCGCTGGCCCAGACCTGCGCCGTGCGCTCGCCCTCGGCGCCCGACCTGCCGACCATGGTCGAGGCGGGCTTCCCCGATTTCGTGGTCGACGGCTGGTACGGCATGTTCGCGCCGGCCAAGACGCCCAAGGCGATCGTCGACAGACTGTCGGCCGACATCAACAAGGCGCTGAAGGACCCCGACTCGCTGGAGAAGTGGAAGACGCTGGGCTTCGACCCGATCGGCAGTACGCCGGCGGAGTTCGCCAAGCGTCAGAAGGACGATCTCGCCTACTGGAAGAAGATGATCGAGGATACCGGGATCAAGGTGGAGTAGGCGCACCGTGGCTTATGACCTGAAAATCGTCGGCGGCGACATCGTCGACGGCACCGGTACCCCGCGCCGCCGCGGCGACCTCGGCATCAAGGACGGCAAGGTCGTGGCCCTGGGCGAGGCGCCGGGTTCCGCGATCCGCACCATCGATGCCGGCGGCCTCGTCGTCGCCCCGGGCTTCGTCGACATACATACGCACTACGATGCACAGGTCCTGTGGGACCCGATGCTCACCATCTCGCCATGGCACGGCGTCACCACCGTGGTCGTCGGCAATTGCGGCTTCGGCGTCGCACCGACCAAACCCGAGCATCGCGATCTCGTGCTGCGCACCCTGGAGCGGGTCGAGGGCATGAGCCTGGCGGCACTCCGGGCCGGCATCGGTCCGGACTGGCCGTTCGAGAGTTTCCCGCAATACATGGATGCGCTGGAGCGCCAGCCCCTCGGCATAAACGTCGCGGTCATGGTCGGCCATACGCCGGTGCGGCTGTCGGTAATGGGCGACGACGCGACGTTGCGCGCCGCCACGCCCGCCGAGGTGGCCGAGATGAAAGACATCGTCGCCGAAGCCATGGAAGCGGGTGCGGTGGGCTTCGCCACGTCGGTTTCCAAGGTCCATATCGGCTATTCCGGCCGGCCGGTGCCGAGCCGGCTTGCCGAGTTCGGCGAGATGCTCGAGATAGCCGACGCGGTCGGCAAGTCGGGACATGGGCTGATCCACTACAATGTCGGGCGCGAGCCGCGTTGGGAAGAATACGAAGCGCTGCATGCGAAGTCGGGCCGGCCAGTGGTCTGGACCGCCTTGCTGGCGGGCTCGCTGGGGCCGGGCTCGCACCGCGAGCAACTGCAGAAGTCCGGCGCGCAGATCGCACGCGGCCTGCCGATCTACGCCCAGGGCGCCTGCCGGCCGATCCAGATCGAATTCGATTTTCGGTCGCCCGTCGTGTTCGACACCTGGGCGTCGTTCGAGCGCGCGCGCGAGGCGCCCGACGAGGCCGCCCGCCGCGACGTCTACGCCGATCCGGCCTTTCGCGCTCGGGTGAAGCGGCAGGCCGCCGGACCGGGGCCGGACGATCAGACGTTCATGGGCAAGGAACGCGAGGCCGATACGCGCCGCGCCTCGTTTCGCGACTTCGTCGTTTCGTCGGCACCCGATGCCGGACTCGTCGAACGCAAGCTCGCCGACCTGGCGGGCGAGCGTGGCGTCGATCCAGTTGACCTGATGCTCGATCTCGCGCTGCAGAGCGACCTGCGCATCCGGTTCCGCGTCTCGCT
>CAMDOT010000076.1 GCA_945903635.1 Rhizobium sp. Q54
CGCGGTGCCCGCGCTACCGACATCCCCGACAGCTCACCCGAGGAATAAACGAGGACGCATGAAGGCCCCCCGCGGGGGCCTTCATGCCATCAGCCGTGACGCACTTTTACTCCGGCCAGCCGATGCATTTTTGCTCCGGCGTTGACACATGGGTGCGCGACCGGGGCCGCGGCTTTCCGGTTTGGACATATGGACCTCGTTTGGACATGAAAAAGCCCGCCACGGCGGGGCCGGGCGGACTGGGTCGGGGCGGGTACGGAATCCGCCACGATCGGCTTTTTCTTAGCAGGAACCTGCTGAACCTGTCAAATTATGTTGGAGTTATTTTGGGTGCTGGCAATGCATGCACTTTTGGCTTTGGAGCGCTGCCCTCCGAAGGCAGGAGAGGAAGTGTCCCTCGGCCCGCTATAGTCTGTTGGAATACCAACCGCAGGTACGACCACCCATGCCGATAGTCTTAAACATCCCAAACGGAACCGGCGCCCCAACTCCGATCACTATAAACCCGGGCGAGATCCTGTTTGTTCTGGGAGCCAACGGCGTGGGCAAATCCTCACTCCTACATCAGATCTATGCCGGCAATCCCCCGGCCTATCAGCGGATCAGCGCTCATCGCCAAACTTGGTTCTCGTCAAACCACGTTTCACTCACAGCACGCGACCGACTAGAGAGAGGCACAAGCTTTCTCCACAATGACCAAATCATGGGGCGGTGGAATGAGTGGAATCCAGAAGATCGCATTAACGTCGCCATTTTCGATATCGTTGCCGCCGAGAATCGGGCGGCTCAAGACATCGCGAAAGCTGCTCGAAGGGGCGACAGTGCTGAGGTTGCGACACTCGCAGCAAAAGCAGGTCCAATCGAGACACTCAACACGTTGTTCAGACTCTCGAACCTTCCCGTCGCGGTCGAGCTACAGGGTGATAGTCTCTTCGCCAAGCGGGGAGATAATCGATACGGAGTAGAGAAACTTTCGGACGGAGAGAGAACGGCCCTGCTGCTCGCGGCGACGGTACTGACCGCTCCGGCCGGCAAGGTATTTCTAATCGATGAACCCGAGCGTCATCTTCACCGATCCATCATCTCTCCCTTTCTGCGGCTGTTGCTTGCTCAGCGACAGGACTGTGCCTTTCTTGTCTCAACACACGAAGTCATGCTTCCCGTTGAGACACCGCAGTCCCGAACGATCCTGCTGCGCGGATGCACGTACAATGGAGAAACCGCCACCGCATTTGACTGTGCCGTTATGGACTCGTCCGCCAGCGTCCCAGACGGCTTGAAAATCGACATCCTTGGCGCCCGCAGTACGGTGCTGTTCGTAGAGGGTGAGGCAACCAGCCTCGACAAACCTCTTTACAGCATAGTGTTTCCCGGTGTGTCGATCATCGCCAAGGGCGGTTGTCGCGATGTTGAACAAGCGGTTGCGGGGCTAAGCGGAGCCAATGCACTGCATTGGGTTCGTGCTTTTGGACTTGTCGACGGCGACCGGCGGCCATCGGAAGAGATCACACATTTGCAAGCCAAAGGAGTGTACGCCGTCCCTGCCGTCAGCGTCGAGGCAATCTACTACCGCGGTGAGATTCAGGCGCTTGTAGCCGAGCGCCAAGCTAAAGTAGACGGAGGGAAGGCCCAGGAGCGGCTCGCAAAAGCCAAGAGTGATGCCCTCGCAGCAATTGTGCCTCACACGGAGCGCCTTGCGCGAAAGGCCGCCGAGGCGACTATTCGAGACCTCTACCTGCGTCAGGCGCCGGATAAGGCAGCGATCGAGGCTAACGCCAAACATGACGTCTCTATCGATATGAAGTCCGTCGTCGATACTGAACTCGGACGCCTTGGCCAAACCATGTCAGCAGGCAACCTCGACGCAATAATTGCTGGCTACGCTGTTCGCGACACTCCCGCTCTGGGCAGACTGGCAACCAATCTGGGCTTCCGAGATCGAGAGCAATACGAAGCGGCGGTTCGAAAACTGCTCCTCGATGACCCTATTGCTCTAGCCTCAGTTCAACAGTTGTTTGCCGCTGCCATTGCTGCTTGCCTGCCGCTATCCCTAGCGGCAGCGGCAGAAAATCCGGTCGCCGCTTAGGGCGCCAGCCAGACTGGTAGTCGCGCTATCGCGGCTAGCGAACAGAATCAAAAGTCGAATTAAAATGCGGAAAGAAGAGCGAGCATGAATCCTAGAAAGCTTAATGATAGTGATCGTCTGCAGCTAACGGCACTGCGCGTTCCAGGCAAAGCACGCAGCATCATCCACCGTAGCAGGCCCGCTCAGTGTCTAGCTTGGCTGCTAATGTCACGGACCATGGGCGACTACAGAGCATGGCGTCGGACTGCCGGTCTTTCTGGTGACGGCGGCTACATCAAGGACTTCATTGAGGAAGGCATCCTGACCGTCAGGACGGCCCCTAAGCGATAGTATCGCAATACGCACGAAGGGATTGGACATGGTCAAGTTCGGACCGATTACGTATTCGCCACATGGTCACAACAAGAAATCTGAAGGCCGAGTAGGCACTGACGTGGTCGTGGTGATCACCAAGAACAAGAATCATACACTCACCAATTCCGGCATCTACTCAGTCGCCGTAAGGAGCCAGAAGCTACCGACGGAGTATCGCGACATTGATAAAGCCCGCCTGGCTGGCCAACGAGCGTACGAACAGTCCTTGGCGACCGGCGATTGAGCACGGCGTAGTTTGCCGACGTGCCTATCATCGCTTGATCTAGGTAAGGGATTGACCAATGCATCCTGCTGCGAAGGGTATGCTCGTCGCCGGTAAAGAGGACGACCAACATCTGGTCAGGCGGTTAGGCACAGCCGTGGTAGAGCATTGGAAACTCCTGTAGTCCGCGGGCCGAGAATTGATCCTGGATCAGGCGACTTTCACCGCGGATTCGAAAGGTGAGACAGTGCAGTTGGCGATAGCACGCATGACGCCCTCCATTCGCGAAGCGGACAAGTCCCAGCTGTAGTTCACACGAGAATACGTAGTCCGAATCCCTCCCTGTCCACCATCCCGCCAATGCTACGCTACAGCGCGACCTGACCTCCAATTGCCACCGGCCGTACGCTTGGAAATGGAGGTGAGACGCAACTGCTGCGGGGGAGGAATCAATGCGTCTGTTTAAGTTCGTCGGATCGACGAGCGCTGTGCTGAACATGGCAAAAGGGTCACTGAAGTTCACGCCGATCGAAGAACTCAATGATCCGTCCGAACTCACGCCGACGATGGACCGACTGGCGGTTCGAGCTTCGCTCGAAGCTCTTCGAAATAGCGGCATGACACAAGATCAGTTTAATTGGCTTCAGTGTCAGGGAGCTGTTCTTGACCTCCTTTCACCGGAAGAAAAGGTCTTGAACGCGCCAAGGACACTGGCGGAAGCGAATCGTTTGCTCTCAATTCCCGTGTATGAAAATCTTGAGTATATGGAAAGAAAACTCTTTGCGACGATTAAGAATATTCGGGCCAGGGTTGGAATCCTCTCTCTTTCCCAGCGTTATGATTCCCTGCCCATGTGGGCACATTACGCCGACTTGGGTAGGGGTTTTGTGGCCGTCCTCGAGAACCTAGAGCGAAGCTTCAAGGGCGACGAAACCGGAAGCCTCAATACCCCGAAGCCTGTAGTCTACACGAACCAGTTCATCGGGATGACATTCGATCCATCCACTCAAGATAGGCTCTTCTTCTCAAAGCTTTCAGACTGGTCCTATGAGCGGGAGTGGCGAGTCGTAACCGCACTGAACGCCTGCCATCGATCCCCAGATGGAAAGCTCTATCTACGTGACGTGGATCGTCTTCAACTGACGGGAGTAATATGCGGTTGGCGAGCAAGCACGACTGATGTCTCCTCTCTTGACGACGACTTGAAGCGCTTGAATCCCGATGCAAAGTTAATCCTGGCCGTCTTGGATGGAGGCAGGGTCAGACTCAACCCTCCCCTCCGATAGAAGCTTTGCCGCACGATCGCCATTCTCACGCTCAGAGGGCTACGGCATACGAGTCCGCTCTTATCAACACGGTCAAGTTGACACATACTACCTAATACCAAGTCGCCAAAGAGGGTGCGCCGTGGTTCACGTGTTGACAGCGGATCGCGATGGACTTGCCGAATTCTGTCGACGGCACTCCATCGAGCGATTGTCCCTTTTCGGCTCGGCGCTGCAGGACAACGCACGACCGGATAGCGACCTCGATATTCTCGTCGAGTTCGCGGCTGGCAAAGGACCAGGATTTATCGGCCTTGCGGCCATCGAAGCCGACCTTTCGGCTTTGCTCGGAGGCAGACCGGTCGACTTGCGCACGCCGCAAGAACTCAGTCCCCATTTCCGGGGCGAAGTGTTGCGGACGGCCGAAGTGCAGTATGCGGCCTGACGACCGCATAGGGGTCCTCCACAGGAGGGAAGCCATCGAGGCGGCTCACGGTTTCCGCCTCAACCGCCTCATCGTTGCGGCGCGATATGGAATTCCAGCCCCATTGCTCGAACGACCTTCAGCACCGCCTCGAACGACGGATTGCCCGAAGCGCTCAAGGCCTTGTACAGGCCCGGCCGCGTCATCCCGGTCTTCTCCGCCAGATCGCTGATGCCGCTGGCGCGCGCGATGTCGCCGAGTGCGGCCTTGATGAAGGTCGGATCGTCGCCGGCTTCCACGAAGCAGGCATCGAGGTAGGCGGCGAGATCCTTGTCGCTCCTTAGGTAGAGCGCGGGATCGAACTTCCTGAGCTTGAGCTTGGGTTTGGGCTTTGCCATTCGTCACTCCAGTTGCCCGGTCCTCTCGATGGCCCTGGCGATATCTCTCGACTGAGACGACTTCGTGCCGCCCGCCAGGATGACGATCAGCAGGTCGCCACGGCGGGCGAAATAGACCCGGTAGCCGGGGCCGTGATCGATCCGCATCTCCGCGACGCCGCCGCCAACCGGCTTCCAGTCGCCGAGGTTGCCCATCGTCGCCCTCCCAGCCGGACGTTGAAGAGGGTCTAAGCGCAACGATCATTGCGCCTAGCCTTGATTATTGCGCCTATCCACGTCATTCTTGCGCCTATATTCTACGCGCAGGAAAGACCGCTTTGGCGAACCAGATCCCGGAAATGGCACTAGCGGCGATCGAAGATGCAGTGCGGCGCAACCCCAACGGCGTGTCGGCGCCGGAGATTCTGCGCGCTCTCGCAACTCCCGTCCCGCCGCGCACTCTCCAATATCGCCTCAGACACCTCGTCACCCGAAACCGCCTCGTCATGGACGGCGAAGGGCGGTGGGCGAGATACCGGATGCCCGATGCGGCCATCGACGCGGCGGCGCGAGAAGGCGCCGACGAACCTGCCGTTCCGCTTTCCGAAGCAGGGACAGCCATCCGCGACTACGTCCGTCAGGTGCCGGAGGCTCGCAAGCCGGTCGGTTACGACCGCAAATTCCTCGACCGCTATCGCCCGAACGAGTCCTTCTACCTGACCGAGCAGGACCGCACGCATCTGGCGGCCGTTGGCCGCCCCCGGATCGCCGAACAGCCCGCGGGCACCTACGCCAAACGGATCCTCGGCAGGCTGTTGATCGATCTCGCCTGGAATTCGAGCCGTCTCGAAGGCAACACCTACTCGCTCCTCGACACCAAACGCCTCATCGAGCTGGGCGAAGAGGCCGTTGGCCGCGCGCATCTCGAGGCGCAGATGATCCTGAACCACAAGGACGCGATCGAATTCCTGGTCGGTGCCGCCGACGAAATCGGCTTCAACCGCTACACCCTCCTCAATCTCCACGCGCTTCTCGCCAACAACCTCCTCGCCGATCCCACCGCGGCCGGCAGGCTGCGTTACATCGCCGTCGGCATCGAACGCTCCGTCTTCCATCCGCTGGAGGTGCCGCAGCTCATCGAGGAAGGCTTCGATCAGATCCTGGCAACCGCCGCCGCGATCGGCGATCCCTTCGAACAGGCATTCTTCACGATGGTGCAGCTGCCATACCTGCAGCCCTTCGACGACGTGAACAAACGCGTGTCGCGCCTGGCCGCCAACATCCCGCTCATCAAGCGCAACCTGGCGCCGCTGTCGTTCGCCGATGTGCCCCGGCAGACCTACGCGGAAGCCGTGCTCGGTGTTTACGAGCTGAACAGGATCGACCTTCTCAAGGACGTCTTCATCTGGGCTTACGAGCGCTCGGCCGCTCGCTATGCCGCCGTTCGCCAATCCCTCGGCGAACCCGATCCCTTCCGGCTTCGCTACCGCGAACAGTTTCGCGAGCTCGTCGCCGACCTTGTCCGGGCGCGCGTGGGTCGGAGGGACGCGGCGGCAAGAATAGCGGCCTGGTCGGAGAAAGAGATCGCCCCCGCCGACCGCGCGCATTTCGCCGAAATCGTCGAAGCCGAACTGACAGGCCTGCATGAAGGCAATTTCGCCCGCTATCGAATCCGTCCCTCGGAATTCGCAGCCTGGCGACAAGTCTGGGAGGCCAGATGACCGAAACAGGGGGAATGCCTCGACCGCCTCATCGTTGCGGCGCGATATGGAACTCCAGCCCCATCGCTCGAACGACCTTCAGCACCGCCTCGAACGACGGATTGCCCGTGGCGCTCAATGCCTTGTACAGCCCCGGTCGCGTCATCCCGGTCTTCTCCGCCAGATCGCTGATGCCGCTGGCGCGGGCGATGTCGCCGAGCGCTGCCTTGATGAAGGTCGGATCGTCGCCGGCTTCAACGAAGCAGGCATCGAGGTAGGCGGCGAGATCCTTCTCGCTCCGGAGGTAGAGCGCGGGATCGAACTTCCTGAGTCTGGGCTTGGGTTTGGGCTTTGCCATTCGTCACTCCAGTTGCTCGGCCATCTCGATGGCCCTGGCGATATCTCTCGACCGGGACGACTTGGTGCCGCCCGCCAGGATGACGATCAGCAGGTCGTCCCGGCGGGCCGTGCTTCCACGCCCTCCCAATCAGCCGAGGTCGGAGAGAGCATGTTCGAGCGGTTCCTGGAGCGTCGGGTGGAGGAGATGCGCAAAACAAATTATAAGTCACTCATGCAGACGATCACCACTCCCAACGGCGAGACGCTCGTCGTCCTGCCACTCGCCGACTACGAGCGCCTGATCGACAAGGCCGATATCGCCAGGGCCGACAAGGTCATGGCCGACATCGCGGAGGGCCGCGAAGAGGTCGTGCCCGCCGCGATCGTGCGCCGCCTCATCGCGGGCGAGAACAAGACCAAGGTCTGGCGGACCCATCGCGGCCTGTCGGGTCGAGAACTCGCGGCCGCCGGCGTCAGCGCATCGTTCCTCTCCCAACTGGAGAGCGGAAAGAAGGAGGGCAGCGTATCGGTCATGAAGAAGATCGCCGCGGTCCTTCGGGTCGATCTCGACGACATCGTGTAGTCGGCGCGGACTGCCAACCGCCGGAAGTTTCGAGCCTACTGCCTTCCCCAAAGGATCCCTCCCTCCAGCGCGGGGGTTACCCCGCGCGATTCGGGATGACAGTTTTGGCGGGCAGGAACTGTCGTCGAGCAAGGACTATGCGACCGCCACAGCCAGACGCCGGCTGACAAACACTGCGGATCATGCCGGGAGAGACGCCGAGGCGGCCCCTTTTCGACAGCTCAATGAAGATCCGCAGTTGGATAATCGGGGCCTTCGAGAGCAGCCTCGCTAGTCGCAATTTTCCAGTATGAGGGTTTCATGGGCCAGCCGATTTCCGAAGCCAAGAAGGCGGACTTCTTAAAGCGAGCCGAAGCCAGACTGAACTTCGCCTTGAACTTGCCTGCCCTGGACGTCAACCGGGAAGCCAAGATCAAGGCGGCGGAGAAGGCGATGGAGACTGCTCTCGCATCGAAAACCGCCAACGTGCGAAAGGCAAAGAAGCCTGCTCGGCAAGGCCGAGGGGGTCCCTCACGAGGGCGGCGCTGAGCGCGACACAAGCTGGCCGATCTGCAGCCCGTCGATCGAGTACGCGCCTATGGTCGTCGACCGTTCGAGTGCCACGCACCGCCACGGTGAGATACAGTGCGCCGGATGAAACCAACTGCACTCCTGCTGACGCTCCTGTGGGCCCTTCCCGCCGCCGCCCAATCCGCCTCGGACAACGACATCACCACGGAGCCCCCGAGACCGCGTTTCCAGGTCATCAACGGCGATACGGTGAAGTTTGGCCCCCAGCTCGTGCGGCTGTTCGGCATCGACGCGCCAGACACGGGGCAAGCCTGCGACGACGACGCATGGTGGCCGGCACCATTGGCCAAGCGGGCGCTCGAGCGCTTCATCGGCGGCCGGCCCGTCACCTGTCGGCAGGTCGACAACGATCAGAAGTCCAATCCCCCGGTGGCACAATGCTTCGCCGGCGACGACGATCTCCAGGCCAAGATGGTGTCCGCGGGCTGGGCCTGGGCTTTTGCGCGCTACAGCGATCGATACGCACCGGAAGAGCGCGATGCCAAGGCGGCCAAGTTGGGGGTTCATGGCCACCGTTGCCAGCCCCCGTGGGAATGGCGGGCACAGCAGCGGCGGTGAATGCGGGGTGCTTGACCCGGCGCGGCCATGCGGTCGCGCAGCCTTGGAGCGAAGCCGCTACTCCAACCGCGTGAGCTTCGTGGTCGTCACCTTCTCCACGGCGCAGTCGGCAATGGCCCTGGCGATATCCCTCGACTGATACCAGCCGTCAAAAGTAGCCCCTTCATGGCGCCTCATCTTCTCATCGGAGCGCGCAACTCCAGTTGCGCATCATGACGAGGGCGTGAACATATTCGATGTCGACATGAGCGAGCGGGACGCTCGCGGTCCCGAAGATCATGAGTCTTCCGGACCGCGCGCATCTTGCGCGCCCGTCGTTCCGATCATGGGTGGAACGTCGACTAAATTCACAAGCTCATGACGATGAGCGCAACTGGAGTTGCGCGCTCCCATGAGCAAAGAAGCCGGGTGCCTATTCCGGCTGTACCCCGGCTTCCTTGAGAAGCGCCGACCAGTACTTCACTTCCGACCGGAGCTTGGCGGCCAAGGCCGCAGGCGTCGCCTGATCCTGCGGCACGGGTTCCATACTGAGCTGGGCGAAGCGCGTCACGACGTTGTTGTCCTTGAGGGCTGCCTGCAAGGCGCTCGCGAGCTTGTCGATGGCGGCCGCCGGCGTTCCCTTGGGCGCGTAGAGTCCGTACCAGGTGGTGATGCCGATTTCGGGAAAGCCCGCCTCGGCCGTCGTCGGCACGTCCGGCAGAGTCGCCACCCGGGCCTTGGTCGTGACGGCATAGGGCTTGATCCTGCCGGCCTGGATGTGGGAGGTCGTGCCCGTTGCCGGCTCGCAGTAGACGTCGATCGTACCGGACAGCAGATCCTTCATGACCTCGCCGCCGCCCTTGTAGGGGATGACCGTCATCTTGGTCTTGGTCGCGTTCATGAACATCAGGCCGCACAGATGCGCCACCGAGCCCAGGCCCGAATGCGCGTAGTTGATCTTGTCGGGGCGTTCGCGGACGTAGGCGACGAGTTCCTTCAGGTCCTTCGGGGCGAAACCGGGCTTGCCGACGATCGTCATCGGCACGTCGGTGATCAGGCCGATGGCCTCGAAGCTCTCGACCGGATCGTAGTTCAGGGACTTGTACAGGCTGGACATGGTCGACTGGCCGACGTGGCCGAGCAGGATCGTGTAGCCGTCGGGTTTCGCCTGCGCCACGCGGGCGGTGCCGATCGTTCCGCCGGCGCCGCCGACGTTCACGACGATGACCTCCTGCCCCAGGCTGCGCCGCATCGCTTCCGCGACGAGGCGGGCGATGATGTCGCCCGGCCCGGCGGCGGCGAACGGCACGATCAGCGTTATGGGGCGGTTCGGATAGTCCTGCGCCTGTGCCGCTACGGTACCGCACAGGAGCATGACTCCGGCAGCGATCCACTTCGCGATTTTCATTTTGATGTTTCCTTCCCTGTAGTCTTTTCTGATTACACAAACTCACCTCACCTCGAGGAGCAGGGAGTCGCATATGGCCCCCTCCGTCGTCCTGAGCGGAGCGAAGCGTAGTCGAAGGACCTCTTTTCTATCGATAGACAGCCGAAAAGAGGTCCTTCGACTGCGCCGCCCTTCGGGCGGCTTCGCTCAGGACGACGGGAACCAGCCATCATGCCGGCGCCAGTTGCGCCGAGCGCTTTGCATGTTTCGCCTCCTCCTCGAGATACGCGTCCCGGTAGAGGCTCACGGCGCGCTCGTGCGCTTTCACTTCGTTCTCGCCCAGTTCGTCCTTCGGCCAGTCGGCCGGCTCGAAATGTCCGTAGCGATCGGTGCCGCGGACCAGCAGCGCGGCCTGCCGGACCGAACCGGCCGGCCTCGCGCGGGTCGGGATGTAGTTCAACCCCAGGCCGATACGGCGGTGCGGGGAGGTGTTGGGTCCGGAGCGGTGCGGGCAGAGCCCATGATGCATGGAGAACCAGCCGGGCTCGAGCGGCATCGGCACCGGCACGCCGTCAACGAGCGGCTCGGTGATGACCTGGCCCGCGCGATTGACGCTGTTCTCCACGACCCGCGAGACATGGCTGAGCTGGCGCGGTCTGCCGCGAAAGGATAGCGCATCCATGCAGCCGGCCGCTTCGCTGGCTTCGGTGAGCGCGATCCAGACCGTCACCTCTTCCCTGGGTTCCAGGCCGTAGTAGGTCGAGTCCTGATGCCAGGCGGCGATCGTGGGCGAGTGCGGCTCCTTGATGAAGAAGGTGCTGGTGAAGATCAGCATGTCCGGCCCCAGCAGATCCTCGACCTTGTCGAGGATGCGCGGGTCGCGGGCCAGCCGGGCAGCCCACGGCATCAGGAGATAGGGCATCGTCCGCCATTTCATCTCCGGATGCGCGTTGATCGGCGCGCCGAGCCACGCCTCGAAGCGCTCGACGCCCTGCCGGCAGGCCTGCAGCTCCGCCTCGTCCAGCATCGGGAACGGCGAGAGGAAGCCGTCGTGCTTCCATTGCGTGACCTTGTCCGCCGGCAGCGCGCCCATGGGGGCATCTCCGTTGACACCGGCGACGGGCATCCCGCATATTCCGGTGAGTGGGATTTTATTCCAAAACTATCGCAGGCACCGGGCTCGCGATCAATAGCGGGAACCGCTGAATGGCGCGGAAGGCACGCGAGGCGCAGGCGGCGGAACCGGCGGGCGCAGATACGACTGGAACGGTGGCCCGCACGCTCGCGGTCCTGACGGTCATGGCCGAGGCCGGCGGTTCCGTGGGCGTGACGGATGTCGCCACGGCGCTCGGCCTGCCCACGAGCACCTCTCACCGCCTTCTCGACCTGTTGTGCGGCGCGGGCTTCGTCGAGCGCGACGCCGTGCAGCGGCGCTACAGGCCCGGCCTGCAATTCCTGCGCGTCGCCAACCTGGTCACGCAGAACACGTCCTTCGCCCTCTTGTGCCAGCCCGCCCTCGAAAGGCTCACGGCCGAAACCGGCGAGACCGCCTTGTTTTGCGAATACCTGCCGGGCCATCACCCGGACGGGCACCCGGACCGGCACATGGCGGCGTACGCGGCCAAGAGCGACAGCACGCATTCCCTCCGGTACCGCATCACGCTGTTCGAACCCGCACCGGTCGAGTGTGCCGCTTCCGGGCTCGCCATCCTGTCGTTTCTTCCGCCCGACATCCGCGCGAGCCTGTGCAGGACGCCACGCGCCTCGCCGCTCACCGGCAAGCGCCTGTCGAGCGGTGCGTTGGCCGCGCTGATCGAGACCACCCGGCTGAAGGGCTTCGCCTTCAGCAGCGGGGTCATACTGCCCGACTCGGTCGGCATTGCCGTCCCCATCAGGCTGTCCGAGGAGCGGCCGATCGGGTCTCTCACCCTGACGATACCGCTCAGTCGCTTCGTGAAATCGAAGCTGAAAAGCTACGTGGCGCTGCTGTCGGAAGAGGCGCGATCGCTGTCGGCCGCGAGGCTTTCCTGAATTCTTGCCACCGCAGTTGCATGACAGATCGTTCGCAGGCAGGCTCCAGACATGGTCCGTATCGTCGCTCTCTGCTTCCTGTTGCTCCTGGCCGGCTGCAGCAATCTGAAAATCGGTCGCGAGCCCCCGCCACCGACGACGTTCGGCTGGGCCGGGCGGCCGCTTGGCGACTTCGTTGCATCGAATCCCCACGCGAAGCCCGTCTATCAGGACTCCACCCTGCACCTCTTCCAGACCGCGACAGGGTATGGCCATTGCGATATCGCCGTCACGACAAATGGCCAGGTGATTTCAGACGTCGTCACCATGTGCCCCCTGGGCACGCTCGAGCTGCTGGCGCGGTCGACGCGGCGCGGTTCCATACAGCTTCCGCCCGGAACCGATCAGTAGCTCGTCTCCGTTGATCGTTTCTGGTGATCGTTTCCCGGGGGCCGATGCGGTCAGCCGGCGAGAATGCCTTCGACGATTTCCTGGACGTTGAGGGCGTCCGCCAGGGTCGCGAGATGATGCGGCTCGCCGCGGGCGAGTTTTGCCACGCCTTCTAGCTGGCGCCTGAGGGCCAGCGGCCGGGCCTGCTCCTGCGGCAGGGCATCCGGCGCCTGCTGCCACCTGCCATCCGTCCCGCGCCGCTCGGCGATCGACCAGTCGCAGAGCCGGACCGCGCCCTTGTCGCCTTCCAGCATCCAGATGTTGTGATCGTCCTTCGCCGTCTCGCCGACCGCGCCCGCCAGCGTGACCGGCAGGTCGCCGGCCTTCAGGGTTGCGGCGATGCGCCGTTCGGATTTGCCGGCTTCCGGGCCGGCCCCGGGAAAGGACGCCTTGCCGCTCATTCCGTGCAACGGCCCCACGAGCCGCCGCGACAGAAAGAGGAAGTGCGAGACGACCTCGCGCGTAAAACCGCCCTGCATCGGCCTGTCCAGCCAACCCGCGGCATCCGCCTGCCAGGAGCGCGGCCATTTGGCGAAGCCTACCTCGATCGCGATGCGCCGGGGCGTGCCGATCTCGCCGCTCTCGATCCAGCGCCGGATCGTCGCCACGGCAGGAGACGAGGCGAAGGGAAAGTTCACCGCGCCTCGTTTGCCGGCCTCCGCCACGAAGGCGGCCGCGTCGGCGACATCGATCGCCAGCGGTTTCTCGCAAAACACGCTTTTGCCCGCCGCCAGCGCCGCGCGGGCGTGCGGGAGATGCGAGGCAGGGGGCGAGGCGATGTAGGTGCAGTCGCTCGCCGCAATGACGGCCGCCGCATCGAGGAGCCGCGGCACCTGGGGAAAGGTCTTCGCCATGCGCTGCATTGCGGCCGGCGCGGGATCCCAGATGCCGCAGGCCTGCACCAGCGCGGGATCCTGCTGGAGAATCGCGTTGAGCAGCCGCTCGCCCATGATGCCGGCGCCGACGATGCCGATCGCAACGCTGTCGTTCTTCATGCCCGTGACCGAAGCCCTTCTTGCCGTAGGTTGTCGTGACTGTTGTACGTCGGGAACCTAATCGATCCCCGGACCGTTGTGTGTCTTTAGAAAGACAAATTGATCACGTGAGTTGGGGGCGTTCAAACTCCTGGCCTGGAGGAATCGACATGTTGAAGTTCTTTCCGAAACTGATGCTTGTCGTGGGCATCGGCATCACCGGAGCGGCGTGCCAGGACGACGGCAATGCCGCACCGCGCGGCTACTATCAGCCGGGCTACAATCAGCCGGCACAGACGGGTTACGGCAACCCGAACTACAACAACGGCTACTACCGTCCCGCGCCTGCTCCAGCGTATGGCTATCAGCCCGCGCCGAACTACTACCCCAATCAGCAGGGGTATTACGGCTCGAACAACCAGGCTCGCTATACCTCGGTGACAGTGACGAACCGCGGCCAGAACGGGAATCGTGACGACGTCATTCAGCAGCAGGTCGCCTGCGGAAGCCAGTACTACGATGGCTACCGTACCCGCACCGCACCTCGCTGTTGATCTGGACCTGATCAGGAGAGGAAAGCGCGCCTCTGCCTGAGGGGCACGGCTGGCATCGCGACAGACTACAGCAGGCTCTTCTGGGGCAGGCTCTTTTGAGCAAGCCGCTCGTTGAACGACCGAAGATCGATCACGATTCGCTGGTGGCTTCCCCTGCCGATCTCCTCCTTGCCGTCGCGCGCCGACACCTTGAAGTCGATCCGCTTTCCATCGACGCCTGTGACCTCGGCCGTCGCGCGCACGTCGTGGCCTACCGGCGTGGCGGCCAGGTGCTTTACGTCCACGGCGATACCGACTGCGCTTTCGCCTGCGTCCAGAAACGGCCTGATGGCATTGAGGGCGGCGTTCTCCATGACCAGGATCATCACGGGCGTCGCAAACACTTGCGGCAACATGGCGTCCTTGAATCGATTGGCAAGGTGTTCGGGCTGCACCCGTAATGTCGCAGTTCCTGTGGCTCCCAGTGGAATCTGCTTCATCTGTTCGATCCTTGGTTTGAAAGGTTTGAGCACTTTCGGCCTCAGCGCCAGGGCGGGCCACCCTGAAATTTCATGATATGCTTCCCGACCTGTAAGGGAAGCCAAGCGTGCATCGGCTTTGCGGTCGCCCATTTCGTGCACAACATCCCGACGAAGGGCCAGCGCAAGTGGCGCGGGTCGACGGCGCCGCTTGGTGGCGGCGCATGCGGTACGTGACCTTGCCGATGATGCGCAACGTCATTGGCATCACCATGGTCTACCCCCTGATTACCACCTTCGCCGGTTTCACGATCGTGTCCATGCTGACCGGTGGCGGCCCCCTCGGGGCGACCCAGGTGCTGGGCACGTCGGCGTTCTTCATCGGGATCATGGGCGGCAATCTTCCGATGGGCGCCAGCGTGGCGCTGTTCATGGTGCCGATCCTGGCGGTGGCCGCGACCTTCATCCTGCGAGGCATCGCCAAGCGGGGAAACGAAGCCTGACGTTGTGGATACAGGAGCCTCACGATGACCATCACCATCACCGCCTTTGAACGGTCGCCCGACGGCGGCAAGGGCCTGGCGCGCGATACGCGCGTTCGCTGGGCGCTGGAGGAAGTGGGCCAACCCTACGAGGTTCGGCTTGTTTCGTTCAAAGCGATGAAGGAACCCGCCCATCTGGCGCTTCATCCTTTCGGGCAGATTCCGACCTACCAGGAAGGCGAGACAGGCTTGTTCGAGACGGGGGCGATCGTGTTCCATATCGCTGAGCGCCATGCTGGCCTGCTGCCCGGGAATGCCAATGCCCGGGCGCGTGCGATCACCTGGATGTTCGCGGCCCTCAGCACGGTGGAGCCGCCGATCCTCGAACTCGGCACCGCCAGGATCCTCGAGGGCGACAAGCCCTGGACCGCGCAACGCCTGCCGCTCGTCCAGGATCGCATCCGCAGCCGGCTGGGCCAGCTTTCCCGTCGCCTTGGCGATGCCGACTGGCTCGATGGCGCCTTCAGCGCGGGCGACCTGATGATGGTATCGGTGCTGCTCAGGCTGAGAGCATCGGGTATGCTGGACGACTATCCGAACCTCGCCGCCTATGTGGCCCGCGGCGAAGCGCGGCCCGCCTACAAGCGTGCCTTCGACGCTCAATGGGCGGTCAACAAGCCACCGGCCGGCTGATCGAGCAGGAGTTCCCGCATGCGTTCAATGACGAAGCTTGCCGCTGCCGCGATTGCCCTGCTGATACCGGTCGCCGCAGGGGCCGCAACCATCGGCGGGGCGTACTATGCCCCGCAGTACGACTTTCGGGATTTCTGGACCGCCACCGACGGCAAGGACTTCCGTGTCGTCCTGGCGGGAAATGTCTTTCCCGCCCTGCCTGAGAACGACGCGGCACAACGGCTTTTACCTGTCATGCAGGTCGCGAAGCCCCGTCCGGCACTCACTTTCACCTACCAGAAGCCTATCGTCGAACCTCGACCCGACTATCGACTGGTCCTGGTCTTCGATGCCACCAACGACCTCAACGGCGACCGCGTCTGCCAGGGCGAAACGCGCTTCAAGGCAGGCACGCCCGGCCTGGTGAACATCTTTGCGGTCTACTGTCGCAACGACATGGTCATGTCGATGACGACGGCAACGACACAAGCGACCCTTCCAGAGGATCGCAGCGTCGATCAGCTGTTCCGCCAGCTGTTCATGGTGGTCTTCAGCGACGCCCAGGGGCTTCGCCCGCAGAACGGCACTCGCCGCAACTGACGCTGGATCGCCCGCCGGAAGCAGCGGGCCGGCACCGCGCATCAGCCTGGCGCCTCAGCGCCAGGCACGCCGGTCCTTCTGCTGCGAGCGCGACAACATGGCGGCCGGGAGCAGGGCCAGAAGCGCCACGATGGCGATCACGATGAAGGTGTCGGAGAAGGCCAGCATCTGCGCCTGGGCATTCACCATATTGCCGAGGAACTCCAGCGCCGCCGCCTTCTGCTGCTGGAATGGCAGACCGGAGCGTTGCATCAGTTGCTCCATCTGGGTGAGCAGCCGGTCCGTCGTGCGGTTGCCCCAGTCCTGGGTGGCGGTCAGCGCATCGGCGTGGAAGCGCGTGCGCACCTCGAAGAAGGCCACGAGCAGGTTGATGCCGAAGGCGCCGCCGAGCTGGCGCATGAAGTTGGCGACGCCGGCGCCCTGGCGCACCTTGTCGGGCGGCAGCGCCTTCAGCGCGGCGGCATTGAGCGTGGGATTGATGAAGCCGAGCCCCAGCCGCGAGACCATCACCATGCCGACCAGCGTCCAGAAGGTCGTGTTGGCGTCGGCGCCGACCATCAGGGCGAAGCCCGCCGCGAACAGCACCAGGCCGCCGATGATCATGGCCGAGCCCGGCATGGCGTCCGAGAGGCGCCCGGCCAGCGGGAAGATGAAGGCCAGCATCAGCCCGGCCGGCATCATCATCAGCCCGGCCAGCAGCGGCGTGAAGCCCACCATGGTCTGGACGAACACAGGGATGATGTAGGTCGAGCCCATCATGCCGGCGCCGAAGATGAAGGCGATCACTGCCGTCGAGGCAAAATCGAGATTGGCGAAAATGCGCATGTCGAGCAACGCGCGCGGTGTGTAGAGTTCCCACAGCACGAAGCCCACCGACGCCGCGGTGCCGATGACCAGGCGGAGCACGATGATGTCGGACTTCCAGCCCTCGCGCTGACCGTCGGCAATGCCGGTCATCAGGCCCCACAGGCCGACGCAGAGCAGCGCAAAGCCCAGCCAGTCGAACGGCGGGATCTCGCGCGCCAGCGGCCGGGTCGGCATGAAGAACGCCCCCATCAGGGCCGCGATGCCGCAGAACGGCAGTGAGATGTAGAAGACGTAGCGCCACGAGAAATATTCGATCATCAGGCCGCCCAGGGTCGGGCCGATCGCCGGCGCGAACACGACGCCCAGGCCAAAGATGCCCATCGCGGTGCCGCGCCGCTCGGCCGGGAAGACGGTGAAGATGGTGGCCATCACCAGCGGCTGGGCGATGCCGGCGCTGAACCCCTGGAGGATGCGGGCGAAGATCAGCACGTCCTCGTTGGGCGCCATGCCGCCCAGCAGCGCCCCCAGGGAGAAGAAGAACAGCGCGCCGATGAAGGTACGGCGCTCGCCCAGTACGCCCGACACCCAGGCGTTCAGCAGCATGCCGGCGGTCATCGTGGCCATATAGGCCGACGACATCCACTGCGCCTTGTCCTGGCCGATGCCGAAGGCGCCCATGACGTCGGGGACGGCCACGTTGACGGTGGTCATCGCCAGCACCATCGACACCACGCCCATCATGCCGGTGATCGTCACCAGCCAGCGGTAGGCCGGACCGTAACGCTCGGCCAGGAAGGCGGCATTCTGGATGGGGGCGCCGGGAGGCGGGCCGCCCCTCAACGGTTCGCCCCTGAGCGGTTCGTTAACGGACGTCAATGTCGACTTCGACCATCATGCCCGGCGTCAGCGGCTTGGGCATGTCGACCATGTCGATCTTCACCGCCACGCGTTGGGTGATCTTGGTGAAATTTCCCGAGGGATTGGGCGTCGGGATCAGCGCGAAGCGGGCCATCGTGGCGCTGCCGATGCGGGCGACGCGGCCGGTGAACTTGTCGTCGGGATAGGCGTCGACGGAAACATGCACGAGCTGGCCGAGCTTGAGCCGGCTCACCTGGGTCTCCTTGATATTGGCCTCGACCCAGACTTCCTTGGGATTGTGCAGCAAGAGGATTCGCTGGCCGGCGGCGACATACTCGCCCGGCAACACGAAGGTGCGATCGATCACGGCCGGGATCGGGCTCTTGATGGTGCGGTCCTCGACATCGACCAGCTGCTGGTGGAGCTGGGCCGCCAGATTGGCGACCTGGTGGGTGAGCGCTTCGATCTGGGCGTCGATCACGCCCAGCCTGTCGTGCCCGACGCGGGCCTCGTCGAGGGCGCCCTCGGCCTGCTCATGCTCGGCCTGGAGCTGCAGGATCTGGATCTCGAGCTTGGTCACTGCCGCCTGTGCCATCTGGAGCTGACGCTCGTTGATCACACGGCTGGCAAACAGCGAGCGGCTGCGCTCGAGCTCCAGCTTGGCGAAATCGAGGTCGGCGCGCAGCGCCGCCAGCGCCTTCTCGCGGACTGTCACATTCGAGGTGCGCGTGCGCATGGCCGCGTCCGACTGATTCTTGTCGAGCTTGCGCTCGGCACGCAGCCGCGCCCGCTCGACCCGCACGCCTTCGATTTGCGCGCGGAAAGCATCGGCCCGCAGCTTGGCGATTCGGTCGTCGACGCGCACGAGAACCTGACCTTGTTCGACCAGCATGCCCTCGCGCACCGGCATCTCGACCAGCCAACCGTCGGCGCGGCTGGAAATCGTCACGATGTCGGCGCTCACGCGCGCGTCGTACTCGTAGACGTGGGTGAACCGCATGTAGAGTTCGCGACCGCCATAGGCGAGCGCCATCAGCAGGACGGCGGCGATGACGAAGGTGCGCGGTCGCAGCAGCGCCCGCCCGCGATCGGCCGACCACTCCTGGCGGCGCGGCACGGTGCCCACCGACGGCGTCGATGCGGGCGCCGGCGATGACGGCATCGGCGCGCGCGCGACCGGCTTGATCGAGGGAGTGGCCGAGCCGGCGGGCGGCGGGATGGATTGGTCCACGGCGTTACTCGGCGGCGACCAGCCGCGGCGGGACGCGTTCGCCGCCGGCCGGCGGCCCAGCCAGCGGATCGGCCAGCGGCTGCAGGCGCGCCTTCACCCGCCCGAGCAGGCGGACACAGGCGCGAATCTCGGCGTCGCTGCTGTCGCGCAGCAGTTCGCGGCGCAGGTCACGGCCGACCACGGCGATCGACGCGAGCGCCGGCCGCGCCTTGGGTGTCAGGAACACGCGCTTGACCCGGCGGTCGCCGGGCTGGCCGCGTCGCACGACCCAGCCGTCGGCCTCGAGCTGGTCGAGCTGGCGGACCAGGGTCGAACCCTTGATGCCGACCCTGAAGGCCAGCGCGTTCTGGGTCAGCCCCTCGGGATGGGCCGACAGGTTGACCAGCGCCACCCAGCGCGCCGTGGAGAGGCCAAGCGGCTTCAGGCGGGCGTCGAGCACATGCCGCCACAGCCGGGAAACCTCGGCCAATTCGAGCCCCAGCCGGTAGGACGGTTCCTCGGTCGCTGTCCCGTTCGCTGTCATGGAAAAATCATAGGACTGAAATCATTAGCACGCCAACGATCGATGCCCGCGTCCGTCGTCGGGCTGCAACGCATCCCCTGCATGACAGGCCCTCCATGACAGGAAATTTCAGGCCGTCCGGACCACTCGGCGGCCGATCAGCAGGACCAGCGGTACCGCCAGCGCCGAGCACAGCGTGTAGAAGCCGAAGGCGTTGATATAGCCCAGCATTGCGGCCTGGCGGTTGATCTCTTTCGACAGGCGGGCCAGCCCCTGGACGGTGTCGAAATCCCAGCCGCCGGTCACCCAGGGCAGCGCCAGAGCCTTGTTGTAGGGGTTCACCAGCTCGACCATCCGGCCGTAGTTGGCGCCCGTGGCGCGGACGATCTCGGCGACGCAGATCGAGATGAAGAAACTCGAGCCGATGTTGCGCAACAGGTGATAGACGGCCGTTCCCTCGGCCAGGTTGGCGGCGCCGATGGTGGAGAACGTCACCAGCGTGAGCGGCACCCAGATGACGCCGATGGCGATTCCCTGGACGAAGCTGTTGGCCATCAGCGTGCCGGTGCCGACATTGAGGTCGAGCCCCATCAGCCAGAAGCCGGAGATCGCCTGCAGCGAAAAACCGCCGATCAGCCCGATGCGCGGATCCATGCGGCCGACGAAGATGGCGAGAAAGAAGCCGAGCGTGGCGCCGCCGCCGCGGGCAGCCACGATCTCGCCGATCAGCAGATCGGGAAAGCCGGCATGCTGCTGCAGGAGCGGCGGCAGCAGCACCATCGGCGTGAAGTTCAGCATGCCGTAGATCAGCACCAGCACCAGCCCGAGCGCATAGTTACGATCGAGCAGCAGACGCAAGTTGAGAAAAGGCCGCCTGGCCGTCAGGCTGTGCGCGAGGAAGATCCAGAACGCCAGCATCGCGATGAAGGTCTCGGCGATGATCTCGCCGGAGTCGTACCAGTCGAGCCGCTGGCCGCGCGACAGCACGAGCTGGATGCAGGCGATGGTGACGGAGAGCGACAGGAAGCCCGTCCAGTCGAGCGCCGTGCGGCCGGTCGGCTTGTCGTGCGGCAGGGTGAGACGGAGGCCCGCGAACGACACGAAGCCCACTGGAACGATCATGTAGAAGGCCCAGCGCCAACTGTAGAGCTCCGACAGCAAGCCGCCCAACGTCGGCCCGATCACCGGGCCGATCACCACCGCCATGCCGAAGATCGAGGTGACGAGTCCCTGCTGCCGCTTGGGGAAACTGTCGAGCAGGATGGTCTGCGACAGCGGGATCACAGGGGCGCCCAGTGCGCCCTGCAGGACCCGCCAGAACACCAGCGCCTCCAAGGAATCGGCCGCGCCGCACATAAAGGTGGTGACGGTGAACAGGAAGACCGACCAGGTCATGGTCTCGCGCCGGCCGAAGCGGGCCGCCAGCCAGCCGGTCATCGGCGTCGCCACGGCGGTCGCCAGGATGTTGAAGGTCATCGCCCAGGCGATCTCGTCCTGGGTCGCCGACATCGTACCCTGCATCTGCGGCAGGAGCGTCGAGGCGATCAGCAGCGTGGTGGCATAAAGCGTCGACCCCAGCACCACCGTGATCAGAATCAGCACCCGCCGGCTGAGCGAATAGGATTCGGCTGGGTTGGGGATTGCGGCGGTGGAGGCACTTGAACTCATGGCCAAGGCTATTGTAGCCTAGACAACAATATCGACCAACCCCATTACGGTGGCCGCCCGGGAGGGCCCCGATGAGTCCGGATGACGACGGGTATATCGGCTACGTGCTGTCCGACGTTGCACGCCTGATGCGGACCGTGTTCGACCGGCGCGTGCGCCGGCTCGGGCTCACGCGCGCGCAGTGGCTGATGTTGACCCGCCTCTATCGCCGGCCCGGCACCAGCCAAACCGAACTCGCCGAAATGCTCGAGGTCGACCGTGCCAGCGCTGGCCGCATGATCGATCGCATGGAAAAGGGCGGCTGGGTCGAGCGCCGCGCCGATCTCGTCGACCGCCGGGTGAAACGCCTGCACCTCACACCCGAAGCGCGCCGCGTCCATGCCCGCATGTGGGCGATCGCCGAGGCGACGGTCGACGATGCGCTGACGCCCCTGTCGCCGCTGGAACGCGCCCGCTTCACGGGGCTGGCGGCACGGGTGAAGGAGCGGCTGCAGTCGATGGCCGGCACCGACGTCGCCGAAACGGCCGAGCCGCTGCCTTCCCGCGCGCGCCGCGTCGCCGCGCTATGAGCCGCGACCGCGCCGCGCTGCCGCGCCTGATCCTGCTGGTGGCCGTGCCGCTGCTGGCCATTGCCGGCGCAGGCTACTGGTGGTTGTCGGGCGGTCGCTACGTGGCGACCGAAAACGCCTACGTGAAGGCGCACATCGTGCAGATCGCGCCGGAAGTGGCCGGCACCGTCCGCCGCGTGCCGGTGCTCGACCATGCCACCGTCTCGACCGGCGACACCCTGCTCACCCTGGAAACCCGGCCGTTCAAGCTGGCGCTGGACAGCGCCGAGGCCGAACTGGACACGGCGCGCGCCCATGTCGAGTCCCTGCGCGGCACATGGCGCGAGGTGGTGAGCGAGCTGGCCGATGCCGAATCGCGCGCCGCCTACGCCCAGCGCCAGTGGGCGCGGCAGGAGGAGCTGGCCGTGAAGGGCATCCTTTCGGCCAGCAAGCGCGACGAATCGCAGAACGACGCGCGCACCGCGGCCGATCGCGTGTCGGCGGTGCGCGAGAAACTGCGCCGCGTGCTGACGGCGCTCAACGGCGACCCCGAACTGCCCGTCGACGACCATCCGCTGGTGCGCGAGAAAAGCGCCGCCCGCGAGCGTGCGGCTCTCGACATGGCGCGCACGACGATCCGCGCGCCGGTCGACGGCGTGGTCGTGAACCTTCGCGTGCAACGCGGCGAGCAGGTCAAGGCTGCGACGCCGCTGTTCGCCGTCGTGGCGGTCAGCCGGCCATGGATCGAGGCGAACTTCAAGGAGACGGAACTCACGCACGTGCGCGTCGGCCAGAAGGCGCGTGTCGTGCTCGACACCTATCCCGATGCGACCTGGGAGGCCGTCGTCGAGAGCGTGAGCCCCGCGACCGGCGCGGAGTTCGCGATCCTGCCGCCGCAGAATGCCAGCGGCAACTGGGTCAAGGTGGTCCAACGCCTGCCGGTCAAGCTCCGCCTGCTGCCGCATGTCGGCGAGCCGCCGCTGCGCGCCGGCATGACGGCGACGGTGAGCATCGACACCGGCCGCCAGCGAAGTGTCGGCGACGTCACCCAGATCTTCGGCGGCCGCCCGGCGCAGGCCGGCGAGCCAGCGGCGCAAAAGCCTTAAGAACCAGAGTCCCTAGGGCCGCTTCGAGAGGCCCTTTTGCTGCATTCGCCACTTGAACTGGTCGAAGCGATCTTGGCCGAAGAACGGTTCGCCATTGAAGACCATCAACGGCACCCCATAGTGCCCGCCCGCGCGCTGGGCTTCCTGGCTGGCCGTGATGACGGCGTCGAGCCGCTCGGGTTCCGCGGCGACCGTGGCGTCCATTTCGGCGAGATCGAGCCCGGCGCGTTCAGCAGCGCGCGCGAGGTGATCGCCCTCGTGCCAGTTCTTGATCTTGCCGCTCCAGATTACACCACTCACTTCGTTCAGGAAGGCCAGCCCCTTGCCACGCTCGGTCGCGGCCTGCCCGAGTCGCGTCAGGCGATGGATATAAGGTTGCTCCTTGGGATAGGTGCGCGTCCCGGGATCCATCAGCACCGGATCAGGCGAGGCCCAGGCGAAAGGCAGACCGACGTACTCGGCGCTGCGGAACACGTCGCGCAGGAAGTAGGTGAACCACAAGGGATCGCTGTTGGAGAAGAAGCCGGGCTGACGGACCGCGATCGGATAGACCACGCGGATGTTGGCCACAACATCGTATTCCTTCTCCAGCGCCACCAGACGCGGGGTCACCAGGTACGAATAGGGCGAGCGGAAGGACCAGTAGAGATCGTACCCGAGGGTCACGGTGTATAGAGCCCCTTCGATGCGGCAAGGCTGACGCAGACCGATTCAATCGCTTCGAGCGTCGGCGTATCGAGGCCGACGCTGCGCGCGAAGGCGAGCGGCGCCCGCACGATCGATTCGACTTCCATTGGCCGGCCGAGTTCGTAGTCCTGAAGGATCGACGGGCGGTGGTCGGGATAGACCCGTGTCGCGCCATAGCGCTGC
This sequence comes from Rhizobium sp. Q54, assembly GCA_945903635.1. Lineage (GTDB taxonomy): Bacteria > Pseudomonadota > Alphaproteobacteria > Reyranellales > Reyranellaceae > Reyranella. Next base: position 23,636 of record CAMDOT010000076.1, read on the forward strand.
TCGGGACTGTCGTCGAGGACGACGCCATGGGCCGCCGCGACAGCCAGCGCCTCGGCATGGGCACGGCGGCAGAGGCGATTGATCTCCGGCGTCTTCTGGATCGTGTTGGGCTGGCCCAGCATGAGGCAGACCGTCGATCCAGTGAGATTGGCCATCAGCTTGTGCCAGATGTCGTAGCGGATATCGCGCGTCGCCGGCGAGGCGATACCAGCCGCCACGAGTGTCGCGCGGAGCGCATCGATGCGCGGGCTCGAGCGATCGTCGGTCTCCGCGACCCAGAGCGTATTGCGCTCGGGCGAGATGTTGTGCACCACGCCGGGCTCGATGACATGGTTCGACGAGGTGACGACGGCGCCCACGGCGCGATCGAAGCCCACCGCTTTGGCGAGTGCACCACCGGGATCGAGTCGCGACAGATCGGGCGCGGGCGGGCGGGACGCAGCGAGGCCGTGGCCGTACCACCACGGAATGCCGTTCTGTACGAAAGCCACCGATGTGTCAGAGCGCAGCAAGGGACCGACATTTTCCGCCAGCACCGCGAGGCCCGACGATTTCATGGTCACCAGGACCGCGTCCTGCGGCCCGAGATCGGCCGGCCGGTCGCTGGCGTGAACCGGCGCCACGATGCGCTTGTCACCGGCCTGCAGGACGAGACCGCGGGCGCGGATGGATTCGAGATGCGCGCCGCGCGCCACTACCGATACCTCGTTGCCCGCCGCCGACAGCCGTGCCGCGAAATTGCCGCCGATGGCGCCCGCGCCAAATACACAAATACGCATCGATCTGCTCTCTATCCGCCGACCCGGCTCAACCAAGTGACAGTGAGGTCGCTGCGCGGACGGGCTCGACAGGCAAGGGTCTGACCGGCCTTCACCTGCTGCGGGCTGAGAGAGGCGTCGCCGCGCGGCAACAGGGTGACCTCGCCTGCATCCAGGTGGCAGGTGCAGGTGCCGCAGTTGCCGGTAGCGCAGGCAAAGGGAAAGTCGATACCGGCGGCGAGCGCTGCTTCCAGCACCGTCTGGTTGGCGGCGCAGTCGATGGTCTGCCGGGTGTTGGCGATCGTCAGGCGATGCGACTTTTGAGTGCTGGCCATGCAGGTGCTCACGCCATCGCCGCGTGGCGACGCGACGGCGTCGTCCGGACGGAATTGAATTGCGGGACGTACCAGGACACCGACGGGAAGCGCACCAGGGCATAGCCGTAGAGCGCGAGGCCGATCGCCGGCCGGTCGCCCACCACCACGGTACTGTGGATGTCGTGGTCGGCCATCGCCATGCCGCCGCCCGGCTCGACCATCACCTCGCCCACCTCTTCCACCGTGGCATAGCCGGGCTTGGCGAGACTGTCGGTGCGGCGGAAGAACTTGTGGCGCTCGCGGCCGGAGATCGCGGCGTTGATGCACCAGATGCCGTGATCGTGCGGGGCGGCTTCCTTGCCCGGCAGGCTGATCGTGAGATAAAGGCCGTGGCCGTCGTTGTCCTCGACCAGCAGCGGATGATTGCGGCCCTCCGCCACCGGCATGGCGAAGTCGGCGAGCGGAAACAGTTCTGCCTTTGCCGCCAGCGCCACCAGCTTCAGCTTGAGCGCATGCAGCGCCGACGGCGTGATGCCTTCCCTCGCCGTGACGGCATGGACGTCGGCCATCAGCTTCGCGGCGGCGCGGTTTCGCTTGTCGGAGACGGTCATGAAGGAGGTTCCCCTGGCCACGAGATTGGGCTGCGAGAATGGTACGGGCTAGGCCTCCCAGGCGGCAAGGGGTAGACTTCCG
>CAMDOT010000077.1 GCA_945903635.1 Rhizobium sp. Q54
TCGGACGACGACCTGATTGCCAGCGACCTCGTCTACCCGCACGTCCGCGGCGAGACCTCCAACGTCGAATACAAGCCCGGCCACCGCTGGTTCTACTTCTCCGAGATGCAGCCGGACGAAGCGATCCTGATCCGGGTCCACGACAGCGCCGCCGACGGCCGCGCGCGCCTGTCGTTCCACACCTCCTTCGACAACCCCCTGGCGGCTGGCGCGCCACCGCGCGAAAGCATCGAGGCGCGCTGCCTCGTGTTCTTCCCGCCGGGCAGCTAGCGCACGCTGGCGCCGAACGGCGGCACAACGCCGCGATTCGGACCAGTCCCGCAGGCTTGTCGGCGCTGTGCCGCGGCATCGGTGCAACGCGTTGGACCGCCGTATGAATTCCGTCGCTGCGGCACACGCTGCGGCACAGCTGGCGTTCGTTTGCGGCACATTCCGTGTGCCGCTGCCTGGTCTCGGCGCTCATTGATGTTTTGCCGTCGACCACGTACATCGCTCCCTACTCCGGGGAGACGCTTTGCGGTCAATGGGCGAGAGCCGTCGGAATTATGGGATGGCGGCGGGGCTGCTGGTCGTGCTGGCCATCGGCGCGGCGGTTCTGCCATCGGTGCTGTGGACGTGCGGCCTGGCGGCGCTGCTGGCCCTGGCGGGCGTCGTGCTGCTGCGCGGCGATCGCTGGCGGACGGGCGCCCTGCTTGTGGCCGCCCTCGCCATCAGCCTGGCGCTGCTCGATGCCTTCGCGGGGTTCCTGTCGCCCGCCCCGATCGGACAGGGCCTGGTGAAGAAGACGGACCCGAAATGGTGGCCGCCACCCGATCCGGTGCTGGGCTTCCGTCCGCTGCCCAACAGCCAGGTCGTGGCCACCGTGACCTTCGGGCCGGAGCTGGTCTATCGCCACATCTACCACTTCGACGCCGATGCGGCGCGCGTCACGCCGGCGGCACCGGCCGGCGCCGACACCTACCTGTTCATGGGCGATTCCTTCGTCTTCGGGCAGGGGCTCGTCGACGGGCAGAGCCTGGCCTCGCAGTTCGCCAAGGCGAACGACGACAAGGTGCATGCCGTCAATCTCGGCGTGCCGGGCTACGGGCCGAACCATCTCGTGCGTGCGTTCGAGGCCGGCCTGCTCGATCACTATGCCGACAAATCGGTGAAGGCGGTGGTGACCTGGATCATCCCGGGCCATCTCGCGCGCGTGACCGGCGATGGATCGTGGCTCGGCTCCTCGCCGCGCTACGAACTGGAGAACGGCGTGCCGCGCTACACCGGCTCGTTCAACGACTATCGCTGGACCCATCCGCTGGCCGGACTGAAATATCTCCTGGGCGAACAGTTCCAGTTCGTCGATGCGATCGGCATGCGCCAGCGCCAGCAGGAACAGGGCGACCTGTTCGTCGCCCTGATGATCCGGCTGCAGGAGCTGGCGCGGCAGAAACTCGGCGCCCCGCTGATCGTCATCTATTCATGGCCCGACGAGACTTCGCAGGCGGGCTACGGTGATATGACGCTGCTCATCCCCATCCTGAAGCGGCTGCGCGACGCCGGCATCCCGCTGCTCTCGGTCGACGGCCTGATGGGTACGATCCCCGTGTCACAGCTCATCATTCCGCACGACGGCCACCCCACGGCCCTCGTCTACGAACTGATCGCGCGCGAACTCAAAAGTCGCCTGCGCTGAGCCGCGTGCGCTGCAGAGTGGCGCATTGCTCGAGCACCCAGGCCTTCCTCTCCTCGAAGACCGCGGGGCGCTTGACCTCCGGGCGCTGGTGAAACCAGCCGATGCTGGCCATCCACCGGATCAGCCGGAACATCTGGATCCCCGCCAGCGCCGCGTCGGGGACAGGGCGGACAACGCGATAGCCGTCGAGGAAGGCGCGGTCGATCGCCGCCGCATCAGGCTTGCTCTGCCAGTAGGTGAGCACGACGGCGCTGTCGTACTGGTGCCAGCCGAAGCCCGCATCGTCGAAGTCGATGACCGTCAGCCGCTCGCCGTCGACCAGGATGTTGCCGGGATGCATGTCGGAATGGATCAGGCTGTAGCCGGACGCCTCCTTGCCGAGCCGCGACAGCCACGCGTGCATTCGTTTCCGTGAATCGAGGAGGAGGCCGCGCTCGGCGGCCGAGAGCAAGTGGTGCTCCCAGAAGGGTCCCCAATGCGGCGCATCGCCCATCAGGCCGTCGGCGTCGAGATGGTGGCGCGTGAAGTGCGGCGGCGGCTGCCAGGCACTCGACTGGTTGTGCATCGCGGCGGTCAGCGCGCCGAGTTGGGTGAAGTAGTTTTCGACCGCCCGCTGGTCGCCTCGCTCGGCCAGCACGCCAGAGAGCAGACGGCCTTCAGTCCAGCGCACCACCCCGGCGAAGCGCTGTTCGCCGGTGGCCGCAATCGTCACCGGCACATAGTTCCGGCCATCGCGCGCGGCCACGGGCTTCGGCACCTCGACGCCGGCCTCGTCCAGGGCGCGGATCCAGGCGTGCTCGGAGTCGAGCTCGGCGAGCGTGTGATAGCCCGGCCGGTGCAGGCGCAGCACATAGGCGCCGCCGTCGCGCCGGTCGGTGACCTTGAAGGTGACGTTCTCGGACAGGGAGACCGGCGTGAGATCACCTGTATCGATCGGGAAGAATTCGAGGGCGGCGCGGGCTGCCGGCGTGAATACCCTGTCGATTTCCTCCCTATCCATCGAACTTATCCATCGATCTCGGCCATCGTCGCGTCGAAGGCGGTCAGGAACTCTTCGGCATGGCTCTGCGCGAAGACCAGCGGCGGTCGGATTTTTACGACGTTCCTGTAGGCGCCGGCGTTGCTCGTCAGGAATCCCTTGTCCTTGAGCCGGTTGATGACGTCGATCGCCCGGTCCGGATCGGGCGTGCGGGCGGCATCGGGTTTGGCGATCTCAACGCCGACAAAAAGACCCTGGCCCCGCACATCGGCGATCGAGGCGAAGCGCGCCTTGCGCTCGCCCAGCGCCGTCTTCAGAGCCGCCCCCACCGTCGCAACATTCTCCCGCAGGCCATCGCGCTCGATGACGTCGAGCACGGCCATGCCCACCGCCGCCTGCAACGGGCTCGATGCGAAAGTGTTGAAATAGCGCGTGCCGGCGCGGAATCCCTCGACCAGCGACCGGCTTGCGGCGGTTGCCGCCAACGGCAGCCCGTTGCCCATCGGTTTGCCGGTCACGACGATGTCGGGCGCGAACCCGGTGACTTCGTAGCCCCACCAGCGTCCGGTGCGGCAGTAGCCGGCCTGGACCTCGTCGGCGATCACCAGGCCGCCGGCGGCGCGCACGATCTCTGCGGCGCGCGGCATGAATCCGTGCGGCACGTCGGGCAGTCCCTCGTTGGCGAAGATCGAGCACACGATCAGTCCGGCGAAGCCCGTGCCATCCTCCTCGAGGCTTCGGATTGCGCCGCGCAGACGGTCGAGATAGGCCTCCGCGAGTTCGGCTTCGCTGGCGCCGGGCACCAGCGGGCGCAGCGTCTCGGGGAAGGGGATGGCGCGCACGTCGCCGGCGGCGTTGCTGATGTTGCCGATGCGCGTCAGCTTGCCGATCGCAGCGCTATTGCCGTGATAGGTCGCGTTGGTGCAGACGATGCCGCTCTTGCCGGTGACAAGGCGCGCCATGCGGAGCGCAACCTCGTTGGCTTCCGTGCCCGAGCAGCTGAATACCACGCTCTCGATCGCCGGTCCGCCATTTGGCGCAGGATGGAGGCCCACCAGGCGCTCGGCGAAGGCAACGATGCCTTCGTGCAGGTAGCGGCTGTGAACGTTGAGCGTCCCCTGCTGACGGGCCATCGCCTCGACGACATGGGGGTTGGCGTGACCGACGCAGGGCACGTTGTTGTACATGTCGAGGTAGCGGCGGCCCTCGGCATCGAACAGGTAGACGCCCTCGCCCCGGACGATGTGCAGCGGCGCGTTGTAGAACAGCGGGGTGCCGGCCCCCAAGGCCCGGTCGCGGCGGGTGGCAAGTGTCGCTGAACTCATGATCGGCCTTTCGTTCGCTTCGATGTCGGGAAAGATCATAGCATCGCCCGCGTCCCGGCTGTCGAAAGTAGAAGATCGGCGTGGTAGCGCCTGACCCTTAGACGAAGCTCGGCCGCGTCTTCAGCGTCTCGCGATCGAAGCCCGCCACCTTCTTGTAGCGCTCGGAAATCGCCTCGAGCTCGCCCGCCGAGATCACATCCTCGATGCGCTTAAAACGTTTGCCGCCTGAGCGCTGCCAGACCTCGCGCAGGATGGTGTCGGGCGGATCGGTGCGGTTGGTCAGCACCACCTTCGCCGTGGCCGGATTGCGCACCGTCTCGTAGGCCGCCAGCGCTTCTTCCGTGGCGCCCAGCTTCCTGATCTGGCCGGCCAGGAAGCGCGCATCGATGATCGCCTGGCCGGCGCCGTTGGAGCCGCGCGGATACATCGGGTGCGCGGCGTCGCCCAGCAGCGTCAGTCTGCCCAGGCTCCAGCGCGGCAGCGGGTCGCGATCGACCATCGGATATTCGAGGATCTCCTCGGTGCTCTCGATCATGGCGGTGATGTCGAGCCAATCGAACTTCAGGCCTGCGAAAGCCGGCATCATGTCGGCCAGGCGCCCGCGTCCGGTCCAGTCCTGGCGCACCGCCTCGGGCCGCTCGATCTCGGCCACCCAGTTGATCAGGGGTTTGCCGGCCGTCTCGGGCGTGCCGGGTCGCACCGGATAGATCACGGTCTTGCCCACCGTCATCCAGCCCGTTGAGACCATGGTGTCGCCGCCGAGGAAGGCCGGCCAGCGCACCACACCGCGCCACATGTTGACGCCGGAGTATTTCGGTAGGCCCTCGCCGGGAATGAGCTGGCGGCGCAGGGCCGAATGGATGCCGTCGCAACCCACGACGAGCTTGCCCTTTCGCGGCTGGGTCTTGTCGAAATGGAGGGTGACGCCCGAAGCATCCTGGTCGACCTGGATGCAGCGATGGCCAAGCTGGATCGCGTCCTCGCCCAGTCGTTGCTTTACCGCGGTGAGGAGAACGTCGTGCAGGTCGGCGCGATGGATCGAGAGCTGCGGCCAGTCGTAGCCGGCGAAGCGGCCGCGCGGCTCCTTGTAGATGAACTGGCCGTGGCGGCTATAGAAGGCGAGTTCACGGGTTTCGATGGCCCGGGCCGCCAGTTCGTCCTGCAGGCCGAGTTCGGAGAGCTCGCGCATGGCATGCGGCAGCAGGTTGATGCCGACGCCGAGCGGCAGGATCTCCGGCACCGCCTCGAAGACGCGACAGGAGATTCCGGCCTGGTGCAGGCTGAGGGCAAGGGCCAGGCCGCCGACACCGCCGCCGACGATGAGAACGTCGTCGCTCGCTCCGGGGCTCACTCCGGGGCAATCCCGCGCTTGGCCACGACGTCGGCCCAGCGAGTGCGATCGCGCGCGACGATCGTGGCGAGGTCGGCCGATGTCGACGTGGCGGGGATCAGGCCCTGCGCCTCGAAGGCGGCCTTGGCCTCCGGCGTGTTCAGGATGGCGGCGACCTCGCGGTTCAGGCGCGCGACGATCTCGGGCGGCGTGCCCTTGGGCAGGAAGAAGCCGTACCACATGTCGACATCGACGCCCTTCAGGCCGGCTTCGGCCAGGGTCGGCACGTCGGGAAGCTGCGGCAGGCGCTGCGGGCTGCCGGCGGCGATGGCCTTCAGCTTGCCGGCGCGGATGTGCTGCGCCGAGACATGGACCGGCAGGAACATGTAGCCGATCTGGCCGCCCAGCAGATCCTGTACCGCGCCGGCCGTGCCCTTGTACGGCACGTGCAACAGTTCGATACCGGCCGTGGTCTCGACCAGCGCCATCGACAGGTGATGCGGCGTGCCGACTCCGGGGCTGCCGTAGGTCAGGCTCTTGGGCGCCGCTTTTGCCGCCGCGATCATTTCGGCCAGCGTGTTGGGTTTTTGGCTGGGGTTGGCGACCAGCACCAGCGAACCCCAGGCGGTGAGCCCCAGCGGCACGAAGTCGGCCACCGGATCGTAGGGCAGGTTCTTGTAGAGGCTGGCGTTCATGACCAGCGTGTTGACCGACGACATCAGCGTGTGGCCGTCGGGCTTGGCGCGCGCCACCTGCTGGCTGCCGATGTTGCCGCTGGCGCCCACGACGTTTTCGACGACGACCGGCTGGCCGAGCTTGGGGCCCAGCCGCTCGGCGACGAAACGCGCGATGATGTCGGGACCGGTGCCCGGAGTGAAGGGCACGACGATCTTCACCGGCTGGTCGGGCCAGGCGAACGCGGCCTTGATCACGACGGGAACGGCCATCAGGCCGGCGAGGAAGGGCAGGGTTTGGCGGCGATGCATGGCCGGCATTCAATCAGTCGCCTTCGCCGCCGTCGATACAACTAATGCGAGAGTGACTTATATTTTATTCGTTCTATGATTGTTCTCCAGATTCGGGAGAGCGACATGCAGGCAAAGGTACGGACAGTGGCTTTCCAGGGCGTCGACGTCCTGCCGGTCGATGTGCAGGTCATGATCGCGCCGGGGACCATCGCTTTCGCCATGGTGGGCCTCGCCGACAAGGCCGTGGGCGAAAGCCGCGAGCGGGTGCGGGCGGCGCTCCGCGCGCTGGGCCTCGCCCTCCCGCCGCAACGCATCACGGTCAATCTGTCACCGGCCGATCTGGCCAAGGAAGGCAGCCACTACGACCTGCCGATCGCGCTCGCCCTTCTTGCCGCCATGGGCGTGCTGACCCGCGAGAGCCTGGAAGATTTTGTTGTGCTGGGCGAACTGGCGCTGGACGGAACGCTCAGCCGCGTGCCGGGCGTGTTGCCGGCGGCGATCGCCGCGGCGGCGTCCGGCCGTGGCCTGATCTGCCCTGCGGTATGCGGCGGGGAGGCGGCTTGGGGTGGCTTCGAACCCTCGCCGAGCGACAGCGAACGCCCGCTCGTCGTGGCAGCCCCTTCGCTGCTTGCCCTGCTCAACCATCTGCGTGGCCAGCAGACTCTTCCCGCGCCGGAGGCTCTGATCGCCGACGACCGCGCCATCTATCCCGATCTTTCGGAGATCAAGGGCCAGGAAAGTGCCAAGCGCGTGCTCGAAGTGGCAGCGGCGGGCGGCCACAACTTGTTGATGATCGGCCCGCCGGGGTCGGGCAAATCGATGCTGGCCGCGCGCCTGCCGGGCCTGTTGCCACCGCTCGAGCCCGATGAAGCGCTGGAAGCGTCCATGGTGCGCTCACTGGCCGGCGATCTCACCGAAGGCAAGCTCAGCCGCCGCCGCAATTTCCGTGACCCGCATCATTCGGCCACCCTGCAGGCATTGATCGGCGGCGGCCAGCGCGTGCGGCCGGGCGAGGTCTCGCTCGCCCATCATGGCGTGCTGTTCCTCGATGAATTGCCGGAGTTCAGCCGCGCATCGTTGGAGGCGCTGCGCCAGCCGCTCGAGTCGGGACGGGTGACCGTGGCGCGCGCGTCGGCCCACGTCACCTATCCCGCGCGTTTCCAGCTCGTGGCGGCGATGAATCCCTGCCGTTGTGGCCATCTCATGGAGCCGGGCCGGGCCTGCGGTCGCGCCCCGCGCTGCGGCGTCGACTACCAGGGCAAGCTGTCGGGGCCGTTGCTCGACCGCATCGATCTCAACATCGACGTGCCGGCAGTGGGCGCCGCCGATCTCGCTTTGCCGCCGCCGGCCGAAAGCTCAGCCGATGTCGCCGCCCGAGTCGCTGCCGCGCGTGCCGTGCAGCGTCAACGGCTTGCCGATCTCGATCGCAAGGGCAAGCTCTTGGCGGTTGAGGCCGACCCTACGGCTGGTCTGCTCTCGGACAGGGTGCGCAACTGGTCCAAGGCGCGCTGCAACGCCGACACCGACGGCGCGCTGCTGGCCGCCATCGCCGAGCCCGACGCCGAGGGCCGCGCCTTGCTCACGCGGGCTGCCGAACGCCTCGGCCTCTCGGCCCGCGCCTGGCACCGCACGCTGCGCGTGGCACGTACCCTGGCCGATCTCGACGGTGCGGACTCGGTGCGCCGTCTGCACATCGCCGAGGCGCTGAGCTACCGCCGCCCGCAACCACGCGCTGCCCTCGCAGCGTAATGGGGGCGACGGGATGAGGGGCGGCGTGATCCGATCGCGTCATCCCCGGATCTCGACGCCTGCCCACTCCTCCAGGACCTTGGCCACGAAGGTGAAGTCCGAATCGCCACCAAAACGGGCCTTGGTGATCGCGAGCATCTGGCGGACCGCCGCGCCCACGACCATGGGAATGCCCATCGCCTCGGCCTCTTCGATGCAGAGGCGCACGTCCTTGTAGGAAAGCGCGGTGCTGAAGCCGAAATCGAACGTGCCCGGCAACACCGCGCGCGGGAACTTGTCCTGGGTGGCGCTGTTGCGTCCGCTCGAGGCATTGATGATGTCGATCAGGACCTTGGCGTCCAGTCCGGCCTTGACGCCCATCGCCATGGCCTCCGAGGTGGCCACGATCGCGGCAGCCGCGAGCAGGTTGTTCGCGAGCTTCGCCGACTGGGCGAGGCCGGGCTTCTCTCCGGTGTGAAACAGCCGGCCGAAGACCTTCAGGACCGGCTCGATCTCCTGCAGCGCAGGCTTGGGACACGACACCATGACGGCGAGCGTTCCGGCCGTGGCGCCGGTCACGCCGCCGCTCACCGGGGCATCGACCCAGCCGATCTGGCGTTCGGCGAGCTGGGCTGCCACTTCTGTGGCGACGGTGGGTCCGGTGGTCGAGAGGTCGATCAGAAGCCGCACCTTCGAGCCGTTGATGATGCCGCCGTTGCCGCCCAGCACGACCTGCCGCACGACGTCGGGCGTCGGCAGGCTGATGAGGACGATATCGGCCGCCGACGCCACCTCGGCCGGCGAGGCGGCGAGTTCGGCGCCGCGGGCCACCAGCGGCGCGGTAGCCGCTTCGGACAGGTCATAGACGCAGAGGCGATAGCCGGCATCGAGCAGGCGCGAGGCCATCGGTCCGCCCATCCGCCCGACTCCGACGAATCCCAACATCTCACCAGCCATGTCTTTCCTCCACCTGCCGTATCCACGCAGTCTGTCGTTCTCTTGGTATCGCTACCACCGTATAATCTCGCCACATCGAAAGCGTCAATGAAGAGCAGGGTCAGGATGGGCGACGCAGGATGAGCGGCAAGGCGAAGCGCAACGACGGCGGCGCGGAGATCAAGATGAGCGACATCGCACGCCATGCCGGCGTCTCGTCGATGACGGTGTCGCGTGCGCTGCGCGAACCCTCGACGGTGTCGGAGAAGATGCGGCGCAAGGTCGATGCCGCGGTGCGCGAGTTCGGCTACCTGCCCAACCGCATTGCCGGCAGCCTGTCGTCCAAGCGCTCGAATGTCGTCGGCCTGATCGTGCCCAGCATCCAGAACTCGCTGTACGCCAGCATGATCCAGGCGATCTCTGACGTGCTGCGCGCCAACGGATTTCACCTGATGATCGCCAACAGCGGACACCGCCTCGACGACGAGGAGGCGCTCGTCTCGGCCTTACTGGCCCAGCGCGTTTGCGGCCTCGTGCTGCACAATACGACGCATAACAAACGGGTCCGCGACCTCGTCGCCAAGACCGGCGTGCCGGTGATCGAGACGGGCAACCTTCCGGCTGAGCCGCTCGACATGGTGGTGAGCTATTCGAACTTCGAGGCAGCCCGTGCGATGACCGCGCATCTCGGCCGCCTCGGCTACCGCAAGATCGGCTTCGTGACGCTGCCGCTGCGCGACAACGACCGCTCGGAAGAGCGCCGTCGCGGCTACTTCGCGGCACTGAAGGAACTCGGGCTGCCGGCCGACCCGAGCCTCGTGCTCGAGGCGTCCGGTGGCTTCAGCGAGGGCGCCGATGCGCTGGTGCGGCTGATCCAGACGCATCCCGGCCTCGACGCCGGATTCTTTGCCGGCGACGTGCTGGCCGTGGGCGCGCTGTTCGAGTGCCAGCGCCGCGGCTGGGCGGTTCCCGGCCGCGTCGCCATCGCGAGCTTCGACGACCTCGATCTGCTGCGGCACGCCGTTCCGACGGTGACGACGCTGCGCATCCCGCGCCACGAGATCGGGCGGCGCAGCGCCGAACTGCTCGTCAACCGCCTGCTGGGCGCGTCGCCGGAGCGTGTCAGGATCGATGTCGGCTTTGAGATCGTCCAGCGTGAGAGCACCTGAAGGAACCATATGTTGAAGGGAAGATGCGCGCTCATCACCGGCTCGACGCAGGGGCTTGGCTACGCCATGGCGGAGCGGCTGGCGGCGGAGCGCTGCCATGTCGTGCTGAACGGGCTCGGCGATCCGGCGGAGATCGAGAGCAAGCGCCGCCTTCTCGAGGACAGTCATGGCGTGCGCGTCCTCCATCACGGCGCCGACCTCGGCGTTCCGGATGAGATCACCGACCTGGTCGAGACCGCCGAGCGCACCTTCGAGGCAATCGACATCGTGATCAACAATGCCGTCGTCCGTCACTTCGCGCCGATCGAGAACTTCAAGGTCGAGGATTGGGACCGGGCGCTGGCGGTGAACCTCTCGGCTGCCTTTCACATCACGCGCCTCGCGCTGCCCGGCATGCGCCGGCGCGATTTCGGCCGGATCGTCAACATCTCCTCGATCTTCGGCCAGCGCGGCACGGTGAATCGCGTCGACTACGTAACAACCAAGACAGCGCTGATCGGCTTCACCCGTGCCGTGGCGCTGGAGGCCGCCGGCCAGAACATCACCTGCAACGCCATCTGTCCCGGCTCGTCGCCGACGCCCGCCATCGAACAGCGGCTGGCGGATTTCATGGTCGAGAAGGGCCTGTCGCACGATGCCGCGGTGCGCGCATTCATGGCGTCGCGTCAGCCCTCGGGCCGCTTCGTGGCGATGGACGGCGTGGCGTCGCTCGCGGCCTTCCTGTGCGGCCCCGGCGGCCGCGACATCACCGGCGCTGCAATTCCGATTGACGGTGGCTGGAGCGCGAACTGACCGGATTGCCGCTTTTTCTGGTAGCGATACCAGGGGCGCTCACCTAGTATTTCCTCAATAGCAAAACCGGAGGAAGCCCCATGTCCGTCACACGTCGACAATTCGCGCCGGCCGCCGCGTCGCTCGCCGCGCTCGCCGCCTCTCCCGCGTTCGGTCAGCAGACCAATGAGAACGTGAAATGGCGGCTCACCTCGAGCTTCCCCAAGAGCCTCGACACGCTCTTTGGCGCCGCCCAGACGATCTGCCGTGTGACCGGCGAGATGACCGACGGCAAGTTCGCGCTACAACCCTTTGGCGCCGGCGAGATCGTGCCCAGCCTGCAGGTGCTGGATGCTGTCGCGAACGGCACGGTCGAGTGCGGCCAGACCTACACCGGCTATTATATCGGCAAGAATCCGACTTTCATCTTCGATGGCTCGGTGCCGTTCGGCCTCACCCCGCGCATGCACAATGCCTGGATGATGTTCGGCGACGGGCAGAAGCTGATGAACGAGGTCTATGACAGCTTCAACGTCGTTGCCCTGCCGTGCGGCCAGACCGGCGGCCAGATGTTCGGATGGTTCCGCAAGGAGCTGAAGACGCCGGCCGATTTCTCCGGTCTCAAGATTCGCACCGCAGGATTCGGCGGCAAGGTGATGGCCAAGCTCGGCGCGGTGCCGCAGCAGATCGCCGGCGGCGACATCTATCCGGCGCTGGAACGCGGCACGATCGACGCCTGCGAATGGGTCGGCCCCTACGACGACGAAAAGCTCGGCTTCAACAAGGTCGCCAAGTACTACTACACGCCGGGCGTGATGGAACTCGAGGCGGTGAACCAGCTGTTCATCGGCAAGGCGGCGTGGGCGAGCCTGCCGCCACGCTACCAGGCGGTCCTGAAATACGCCTGTAACTACGCGATGATGGAGATGCTGGCGTCCTACGACGCCAAGAACGCCGTGGCCATCGCCCGCCTGGTGGCGGCCGGCACGCAGCTGTCGGTGCTGAATGACGAGATCATCAAGGCGTTGCGGGTGGCGCTCGAAGCCGTGCTCGACGAGGAGGCCGCCCAGAACGAACAGTTCAAGAAGGTCCTGGCCAACTGGCGCCAGTTCCGTGCCAACCAGCATCGCTGGTTCTCGATCGCCGACACGCGCGCCGAGAACGCCGTCTACCGCAGCGACAGGACGTAATCGGCCCTACATGCGGGGCGCTCGGTGGGCGCTCCGCACCAGGTTCAAAGGTGCCGCTTCTCCGCCGGTTCGTTGAACCAGTTGTTGTGGAGGCCGTCCATGTACTTCACCGGGACGGCCACGAGATCCTCAGGCGCGAGATCGTCGAGGCAGGCGAGGTTGATCGACACGAAGGCGCCGCCGATCTGCTCGATGTAGCCGTCGCCGAAACAGGCGACGCCGCAGGTCTTGCAGAACCGGTGATGGCCGCTCTTGGTCGCGAACTGATAGTCCGACAGATTGTCTTTGCCTTGGATCAGGTGAAAAGCCTCCGGCTTGATCGAGACGCCCCACATCCGCCGCTTCCAGCAGATCGAGCAGTTGCACTTTCCCGTGCCGGCGCTGAGGTCGATGTCGGCCTCGTAGCGGACGGTGCCGCAGTGGCAGCTTCCCTTGTAGGTCTTGGTCATCGGGCACCCTCCGAAGGTTGGTCTTACGGATCGATCAGCACGCCCGGGTTCATCATGCCCTTGGGGTCGAGCTCGCGCTTGGCGCCACGCAAGGCCCGGGCGAACAGTTCGGGACGCTGCTTGTCGTAGAACGGCCGGTGAAAGCGGCCGACGGCATGATGGTGCGTGGTCGTGCCGCCATGCTCGACCGTCGCCGCCGTGCAGGTCGACAGCACCTCCATGAACTGCTCCAACGCCTTAGCCTTGTCGAGGATCCCGCCGAAGGTGAAATAGCAGCACGGCCCGTCGGGATAGACGTGGGTGAAGCGGCAGGTGACGGTGCCCTCGCGGCCGGTCACGCGCTTGATCGTGTCCTGGGCGATCTTCGTGATCTTCTGATGGAAGTCGCGGAAGCGCTCCCAGGTCATCGACGTCTCGAAGGTCGAGCTGAGAATCCCGCGCGCCACGGCATGTTCGCTATAGTGGGGTGCGCGGATGAACTTGTTGCGCCAGGCGCCGGCGGCGCCGGAGCGATGTGCGTTCTCGTCATCGCCGCCGCTCGCATCGGCGACGCCGCCATGGTCGCGGCAGATTTCGAGTGCCCGCGCCATCCAGGCGTCGAGTGGGTGATCGGCCGATTCGAAGGCCAGCACCAGCACGGCCTCCTCGTTGCTCCACGGGATGCCGGGCAGCGCCTCGCGCGCTTCCAGCAGGCGGCAGTTGGCGGGATAGAGCCCGGCCTGGGTGATCTCGCGCACCGCGTCGGCGCCCGTGAAGAAATCCTTGAAGCGCACGCTGGCCGAGGCGCGGAACGTCGGCTTCTTGCGCAGGCGCACCCAGGCCTCGGTGATGATGCCTAAAATGCCCTCGGAGCCGATGAACATCCGGTCGGGGCTGGGGCCGGCGCCGGAGCCCGGCAGGCGGCGCGTCTCCAGCGTGCCGACCGGCGTCACCACGCGCGTGCTCTCCACGAAATCGTCGATATGGGTATAGAGCGTGGCGTAGTGGCCGCCCGAGCGCGTGGCGATCCAGCCGCCCAGCGTCGAGCAGCGATAGGCCTGCATGTAGTGGCGCATGGTGAAGGGCGTGGCGCGCAGCGCGTCCTCGATCGCGGGGCCGTAGATGCCGCCCTGGATGCGCGCGGCGTGGCTCACTGCGTCGACCTCCAGGATCTTGTCCATGTGGCGGAGCGAGATGGTCACGACCTTGTCGAAGCTGGCCGCGGGCTCGATGCCCTTCACCACCGACGAGCCGCCGCCGTAGGGGATCGCCTTGGCGCCGATGCGATCGCACCAGTCGAGGACCGCGACGACGTCCTGCTCGGTCTCCGGGAACGCCACGGCGTCGGGCGGATTGGGCACGGAGCGCATGAACATGCGCATGGCGTCGAACCCCGCCTTGCCGTAGCTGTGCTCCAGCCGCGTCAGGTGATCCGTACGCACCATCGCCTGCAGCGTCGCCGGCACGTCGACGCGAGGCTTCCTCAAGGTGATTTCTTCAGGCTTGGGCGGCGGCGTCATGTCGAAGCCGGAGAGGCCGTAGCGCTGGGCGATCTCGGCCTCCCAAGGCTTGATCTCCTCGGGCGAGAGATCCTCGTCGGCATAGCCCCAGGCATAGAATTTCTTCTGCCGCCGCATGGTTCCCTCCGGTTTGTTCTTCTGTTCGTTCAGGCGGCGAACGCCGCCGGCCTGTGGCTGCCCTTGATCTGGGTGCGGTGCATGACGCGCCGGGCCGCGGCGTCGAACGGGTCGCGGCGATGCATGGTCGAGCGGTTGTCCCACATCACGAGGTCGCCCAGCTTCCAGACATGCTCGTAGATGAAGTGCTTCTGCGTGACGTGTGCCCACAATTCCTCAAGCACGGCATCTGACTCAGCGCGTGAATAACCCTCGACGAAGGAATTGCGCCGCCGGCCGAGATAGAGCGTGGCGCGGCCATTGACCGGATGGCGCAGGATCGCCGGATGCCAGGCGCCGGGGGCGGCCATCGGATCGTCGGTCGGCGTCACGCCCTTGCGCAGGTAGCCGCCGGAATTGTAGGTGCCGTCATGCTTGACCCGGCGGCCTTCGATCTTCTTGCGCAGATCGGCCGGCAGGGCATCGCAAGCCGCCTGCATGCTGGTGAACCAGGTGTTGCCGCCGGTGGGCGGGATTTCCAGCGAATAGAGCATCGAGGCATCGGGCGGCGTGTCGAGATAGCTCATGTCGGTGTGCCAGACCGCCTCGCCGTCGCCCAGCGCACCGATCGGGTCGCCCTTCGCGTCGAGCACGTTGGAGACGACATAGATGTCGGGATAGCCGGGCGGGCTGATGCGGCCGCGCTCCTGGTTGGGCGGCGGATCGAGCTCGCCGAAGCGGCGGCTGAAGGCCAGCAGATCGTCGTCGCCGAGCGTCTGGTCGCGCAACAGGATCATCGAATGCGCGTACCAGGCCCGCTCGATCGCGGCGAAATCCTGGTCGCTGAGTGTCCTGAGATCGACGCCGGAAATCTCCGCGCCCACCGCCTCGGTCACCGGACGCACCGTAACGCTCATGCCGCTTCCTCCGTCTTTGCCGGCGATGATCGACCTCTCATCGCACGCGATCAAGCGCACATCCTCAGGCACCGAGCAGCGGCCTGAGCCAGCCCGCGAGCTTGTCGCCGACGGCGGGTGCCAGGGGCCCGGCAAATCCCGGATCGGTCGGTCCTGTCACGAGCTTGAGATTGTGGCTCACCGCCGGAAAGATCACGGCCTCGCCCGAGGCCCCGCGTCGGCCCAGCGCATCGATCAGGGGCTGGACATCTTCCATCGGCACGACCTGACGATCGGCGGCGCCTTGCAGGAGCAGGCAGGCGAGGTCGAGGCCGGCCAGCGCCTGGGCCGGATCGAAGGACAGCACGCTTTGCAGGAACGGCCCGGCGTAGCGTGGAAACAGCGTCTGCTGCTCACGCGGCAAGCCGGCCGGCACACGGCCGGTGGCCATCACGGTCGCCATCGTCTGTTCGGCGGTCTCGAGCAGCGCCGGCGCGCTGCGGGCGATTTGTGCGCGCACGATATCGGCCAGCGGCCGGCCGGGCGTGGCCGCGAGGACCAGCCCATGCAGCTTGCGCGCACCTCTCGCCGCGGCGCCCAGCTCCCTGGCGGCGGCCAGCGCCAGCAGGCCACCCTCGCTGTGGCCCAGCAGCGCCGTGGCGTAGGACTTGATCTCGTCGTGCTTGAGCAGCTCGCCGTGCGCGGCCGCGACGTCGCTCACGCTGTTGTCCCAGGCGAAGAACCGTTCCTGCTCCTCCAGCGGGCCGGTGGGCCGTGAGGTCGAGGCGCCGACGCCGCGCTTGTCGTAGCGCAGGCTGGCGATGCCGGCCTCTGCCAGTCGCTCGGCGATCAGCTTCAGGAGATCGATGCGTTCCGGCGCGAGCGGATTGTTGCCGTTGCGGTCGGTCGGTCCGCTGCCGGCGATCAGAACCACGCCGGGCACCTTCTGCAGCTCGCTCCAGCGCGGCAAAAGCAAGGTGCCGGCGAGCGTCGCGCCGTCGCCGCCGGCGAACCGCACCGCGCGCTGCTTCGTGCCGGTCGCGTAGAAGCCCTTCCACGGACTTTGGGCCCACGCGCTTTGAGAATGGGCGGCCAGGGGCGTCAGAGCCGCTGCCATCAGCAGCGCGCGGCGGATCATTCCCGGCTTTCCGGCCTCGGCATGTTGCCCATGCGATGGCTCATCTGCCGGCCGGCGAAAACATGAACATGAAAATGGAAGACGAGCTGGCCGCCGTTGGGGCCGTGGTTGGCGACGAGGCGGTAGCCGTCGGGCTCGAGGCCGAGATCCCGGGCGACTTTCGCGACCGCACGCCAGAAGCCCACGACCAGCTCGGGCGGCGCCTCGGCGCAGAAGTCCGCCTGGCTCACATACTCACCCTTCGGGATCACAAGCACATGAACGGGCGCCAGCGGATTGATGTCGTGGAAGGCCAGCGCAAATTCATCCTCGTGGACCTTCTTGCACGGCAACTCGCCGCGCAGGATGCGCGCGAAGACGTTGTTGCGATCGTAGGCGGGCATGGTGGACTTCAGCTCCATTGTCATCCTGAGCGTAGCGAAGGATCTTGCCTATGTTAGCGCGAGATCCTTCGCTACGCTCAGGATGACAACTGGGTTCGAAACGACAACTTCGTTGTCAGCGCTTGCGGCTTGCCTTCTCGGCGATGCCCGACAGGCCTTCGCGGCGCGCCAGCTCGGTCCATACGGCCCTGGGCTTCACGTTGGTCGCGGCCCACAGGGTGAGCAGGTGGTAGAGCAGGTCGGCGCTTTCGGCGACGAGCTTCGGCCGGTCGCCCTTGATGCCTTCGATCAGCGCTTCGACGGCTTCCTCGCCCAGCTTCTTGGCGATCTGGGCACGGCCGCGGCTGAACAGGCGCGCGGTGTACGACGTGTCGGGGTCGGCGCCCTTGCGGCTGTCGATCACGAGATACAGCCGGTCGAGGACGTGCTCGTCGATCGAGACGAGGCCGCCTGCGCGCTTGCCGTTCTGCGCCTTCTTCGCTTTTTTCTTCTTGGCCATCGAGGGGAGAACTCCGCCGCGCGAAAGGAAGGGCGGATCTGCGTGATCCTGACGCCTCTTGAATGGGCGCTGTGGTGTTTTTACGCCAATTTCACGCCGCGCGCGAGATTTGTCGTATCGGCACGCCGGCGCGGGCGAGATGTTCCTTCGCCTGCGCGATGGTGAACTCGCCGAAATGGAAGATCGAGGCGGCGAGCACGGCCGAAGCGCCGCCGCGGGTCACGCCGTCGAGCAGGTCGTCGAGCGTGCCGACACCGCCCGACGCCACCACCGGCACCGGCACTGCATCGGAGACGGCGCGTGTGAGGTCGAGGTCGAAGCCCGACTTGGTGCCGTCACGGTCCATCGAGGTGATCAGAAGCTCGCCTGCGCCAGACTGTGCCATGCGACGCGCCCAGTCCAGCGTGTCGAGGCCCGTGCCCTTGCGCCCGCCATGGGTGAAGACCTCCCATTTGCCGGGGGCGGTCTGCCGGGAGTCGATCGACACCACGATGCACTGGTCGCCGTACTTCTCGGCGGCTTCCTTGACGAACTCCGGCCGCGTCACGGCGGCGGAGTTGATCCCCACCTTGTCGGCGCCGGCCAGCAGCAGACGGCGGATGTCTTCTATGGTGCGCACACCGCCGCCCACGGTGAGCGGCATGAAGCACTGTTCTGCCGTGCGGCCGACGACGTCGAGGATGGTGTCGCGGTTCTCGTGGCTGGCCGTGATGTCGAGGAAGGTAAGCTCGTCGGCGCCGGCGGCGTCGTAGATGCGGGCCTGCTCGACGGGATCGCCGGCATCGCGCAGGGATTCGAACTGCACGCCCTTCACGACGCGGCCGTCCTTGACGTCGAGGCAGGGGATGATGCGGACCTTCAGCATCACTCGCCCTTCAGCACGCGGATGGCGTCGGGCACCGTCACGCGGCCGTCATAGAGCGCGCGGCCGACGATGGCGCCGACGATGCCGTGCTCCTCGGCCGGCCGCAGTTCGCGCAGGTCGTCGAGCGAGCTCACGCCGCCAGAGGCGATCACCGGCGTGGTGAGATGCTGGGCGAGCGTGACCGTGGCATCGACATTGACGCCGCCCATGGCGCCGTCGCGGTCGATGTCGGTGTAGATGATGGCGGCAACGCCCGCGTCCTCGAAGCGCAAGGCGAGGTCGAGCGCCCGCACTGTGCTCTGCCTGGTCCAGCCGTCGACGGCGACCATGCCCTCGCGGGCGTCGATGCCGACGGCCACTTTGCCCGGCCACTGCTTGCAGGCGGCTTTCACCAGGCCCGGTTCCTTGACCGCGACGGTGCCCAGGATGACGCGCGTCACCCCCGCCTCGATCCACTGGGCAATGCTCTCGATGGTGCGGATGCCGCCGCCGAGCTGCGTCGGCACTTTGATTTCCGCGAGGATGCTCTGGACCGCGGCGCGGTTGACCGGGTGACCCTCGACGGCGCCGTTGAGGTCGACCAGGTGCAGCCATTCGCAGCCGGCCTGGGCGAAGGCCTTGGCCTGGGCGGCCGGGCTGTCGTTGAACACCGTGGCTCGTGCCATGTCGCCGCGCAGCAGGCGAACGCACTTGCCGTCCTTCAGGTCGATGGCGGGAAACAGGATCATGGCGGCGGCGGTTTAGCGCGCCCCTCTGCGCCTGTCATCCGCTACGGTTGGGCGCCCGGATGATGCCCGCGACAGCTTGCATCCAGGCTACCGCTTGGGCGGCTCGGGGAAAGGCAGAATCTGATCGGCGTGGGTGTCGAGGAACTGTCGCGGCGACATGACCGTGACATGGCGACGGGCGGGTGCAGGAAAGTCCCGCAGGTTGCCGGTGATCAGCAGCGCATCGCCAGCCGCCGCGGCGACCAGGAACTTCTCGTCGTCGCGGTCAGGTATGGGCTCGGGCCAGGCGCCGTCTTGCGTCTCGAGGCCGATGCCTTCGATCGTATCGACGATCAGGCGAATTTCGGCAATGGCGAAGCCGAAGCGGGGCCGATGCAATACGCGGTCGTACTCGGCGAGGATCGGCGCATTGAATACCGGCATGACCAGGCCTCTGAGCGCGAGGCCGAGGATCGTCCCGGGGGGACCGTTCCCCGACAGCATCGCCGACACGAGCACGTTCGTGTCGATGACGGCGCGAATCAAGCCCGGCGTGCCCTGCGCTTGCGCGGCGTGGCCTCGCGGCGTGCGGCGTCGATCTCGGCATCGATCTCGCGCATGCCGATCCTGCTCCGGCCTGTTGCCGCTGCGCGTTGCCGGATCTGGTTCAGCATCTGCAACGCCTGAGCGCGCGCGACCACGTCGAGGGTCTGATCGTAGGTCTCGGCGTTGACGGGCAACAGCACCGCGACAGGTCGACCGCTCACTGTCAGGAGGGCCTTGCTCTCCTTGGACAGGGCTTCCCGCACGGCGCGGGGCCGGGTGCGGAAGTCGCGGACGGTAAAGGTCTTCATTGGGCAAATATAACCACCAGGGGTGACATTTGTCACCCCTGGCTGAATCGACCACTTCTTCCCGACCGGCTCGGCCCTCTTGGGGCTAGAATCATTCTGGGCGACCGCTCACGGAGCGCGCGATGCTTACAAATCGCTCGATCGTCGGTGTGGTGTCTCCGGAGCGCCAGGCGATCCCGGTCTCCAGGACCGGTGCCGTCCCGCCCAGGTCCATATAGACGACGCCGGTGCGCGCCAGATTGCGCAGCGACTGAGGCACGAGGGCGATGCCCATCCCGGCGGAGACGAGGCTGATGATCGTCTGCATCTGGATCGCTTCCTGGACGATCCGCGCCTGCCCGCCGTGCTGGGCGTAATAGCCCGTGACGAGATCGTGGAAGGCGGGCGCGCTCTGCCGCGGAAACAGGATCAGCGGCGCACCGACCACCGCTTCGGGCGAGAGCCGCTCTGCCGGGAAAGGCAACCTTCCGTCGACGGTCCAGCTCTCCGGCACGGCCGCGACCAGCGGCTCGGTCACCAGCGGCAGATAGGACAGCGGCTTGGGCCACGCGGCGTTCGGCGGCGGGATGACGAGACCGACATGGCCCTTGCCCTCGAGCAGCGTGGCGATCTGCACGTCGCTGGTGGCTTCCGTCAGCGAGATCTCGACATCGGGAAAGAGCGAGGCGTAGCGGCGCACCAGCGCCGGCAGGATGTTGTAATCGGCGGTGCTCACGAACGAGATCGCCAGCCGGCCGATGGTGCCGTCGCGCAGCCGCTGCGCCACCTCGGGCAAGGCATTCACTCCGTCGAGTACGCCTTGAACGTGCGTCAGCCACTCTGCGCCGAACGGCGTCAGCGCCACGCTCCGTTTTGTCCGGACGAACAGCCGGGCGCCGACTTCGCGCTCCAGGGCCATGATGGACTGGCTGAGCGGCGGCTGGGTCATGCCGAGCTGCTCGGCGGCGCGTCCGAAATGGAGCGTCCGGGCCACCGCCGCGAAGTGTCTCAACTGCCGAAGATCCATCAGTCATATGCTATATATCTTAATAGACATTCAGTAATATATTTCACATTCATTCGAAAGGACCGTATCCCGGCAGCCGACCGTTATCGGAGGCCAAAAATGCCGGCTTATCGCTCCAGGACCACGACCCATGGCCGCAACATGGCCGGCGCCCGCGGGCTGTGGCGCGCCACGGGCATGAAGGACTCCGATTTCGGCAAGCCGATCATCGCCATCGCCAACAGCTTCACCCAGTTCGTGCCGGGCCACGTCCATCTGAAAGATCTGGGGCAGCTCGTGGCCGGCGAAATCGAGGCGGCCGGCGGCGTCGCCAAGGAGTTCAACACCATCGCCGTCGATGACGGCATCGCGATGGGCCACGACGGCATGCTCTATTCGCTGCCCAGCCGCGACCTGATCGCCGACAGCGTCGAGTACATGGTCAATGCGCACTGCGCCGACGCGCTGGTGTGCATCTCCAATTGCGACAAGATCACCCCCGGCATGCTGATGGCGGCGATGCGGCTCAACATCCCGACCGTCTTCGTCTCGGGCGGCCCGATGGAGGCCGGCAAGGTCGTGGTCAAGGGTGTCAAACGGTCGGTCGACCTGATCGATGCGATGATCGTGGCCGCCGACGACAGCTACACCGACGAGGAAGTGGCCGTGGTCGAGCGCTCGGCCTGCCCGACCTGCGGTTCCTGCTCGGGCATGTTCACCGCCAACTCGATGAACTGCCTGACCGAGGCACTGGGCCTGGCGCTGCCCGGCAACGGGACGGTCCTGGCGACCCATGCCGATCGCGAGAGGCTGTTCCGCGAGGCCGGCCACGTGATCGTCGATCTCGCCCGCCGCTGGTACGAGCAGGACGACGCGACCGCGCTGCCGCGCGTCATCGCGAGCTTCGCCGCCTTCGAAAATGCGATGAGCCTCGACATTGCCATGGGCGGCTCGACCAACACAGTGCTGCATCTGCTGGCCGCGGCGCACGAAGGCGAGGTCGCCTTCACCATGGCCGACATCGACCGCCTGTCGCGGCGCGTTCCCTGCCTGTGCAAAGTGGCGCCGGCGAAGAACGACGTCCATGTCGAGGACGTCCATCGTGCCGGCGGGATCATGGCGATCCTGGGCGAACTCGATCGCGCCGGCCTGATCAACACCAGCCTGCCGACCGTGCATGCGCCGACACTGGCCGATGCGCTTGCCCACTGGGACATCGCGCGCACGACCAGCGAAGAGGTGCGCCGCTTTTTTCGCGCGGCTCCCGGCGGGGTGCCGACGCAAGTTGCGTTCAGCCAGTCGGCGCGCTGGGACGAGCTCGACACCGATCGTGAGACGGGCGTGATCCGCTCCGCCAAAAATCCCTTCTCGAAGGACGGCGGCCTGGCGGTGTTGTCCGGCAACCTCGCGCCCGAGGGCTGCATCGTGAAAACCGCCGGCGTCGACCCCTCGATGCTGACCTTCACGGGCAAGGCGCGGGTCTACGAGAGCCAGGACGCGGCGGTGGCGGGCATCCTGCTCAATGAGGTCGAGCCCGGAGACGTGGTGGTCGTCCGCTACGAAGGCCCGAAGGGCGGCCCCGGCATGCAGGAGATGCTCTATCCGACCAGCTATCTGAAATCGAAAGGGCTGGGCAAGGTCTGCGCCCTGGTGACGGATGGCCGGTTCTCCGGTGGCAGCTCGGGTCTCTCGATCGGCCATGTCTCGCCGGAAGCGGCCGAGGGCGGGCTGATCGGACTCGTCGAGATGGGCGATCCGATCGTGATCGACATTCCCAACCGCACCATCCGCCTCGACCTCGACGACACGGTGCTCGCCCAGCGTCGCGCGGCGATGGAGGCGAAGGGGAGTGCCGCGTGGAAACCGGCCGGCCGCAAGCGTCACGTCTCGCCCGCCCTACGCGCCTATGCGGCGCTCACGACCAACGCGGCGCGCGGCGCCGTTCGCGATGTCAGCCAGGTCGAACGATAGCGTCGGGACCCCAAGACGTGCGTCCCAAGGCGTCCGCATGTAGTTTATGCTCCGCGCCGTAGATCACATCGTCGGGGTTGGTGATGCTGGGTTACTTGACGATCGGTGCGAACGACATACCGCGCTCGGAACGGTTCTATACGGCGGTCCTCGGGCCGCTTGGCTATGAGAAGGCCGAGGAAGAGGACGGGGTGGCTTACACGCTTCCCGCCATTCCCGATCGCGTCGACGGTCCTTTTGCCGTGTACGTCAAGAAGCCTTACGACGGGCGAGAGGCCACGGCCGGCAACGGCTCGATGATCGCCTTTCGTGTACCGACTCATGCCCAGCTTCACGCCCTGCACCGCGCTGGCGTTGCGGCCGGCGGCACGGATGAGGGCGCGCCGGGTTTCCGCGCCCAGTACAGCAAGAATTTCTTCGTGGGTTACCTGCGCGATCCGCTGGGCAACAAGCTGGCCCTTTTCTGCACGGCTACGGATCGAGCAGCTTAGAGACTTTCCGACTGACTCAGAATCGTTCTCCTCCCCCGTCAGCGGGGGAGGTGTCAGCGTCTTACGCTGACGGAGGGGTCTGACCCCATCGCCCTCGTAAGACGAGGGCACTTCCCCTTTGCGGACTCCGCAAAGGGGAAGAGAATGATCCCGATTCTGATGGTTCAATCCACGTCGAAAAGACTCAAGGGCGTCACAACGCCGACCGTCATCCTCTGTCGATACCCAAAATCCCGCCGATCAGGCGGCCGATATGAAACTTCTTCCATATGTCCGCCGCGGAAAAGCTGGGACGCGCCTGCATGGCGCTCCAGTAGCGCGCGAGCGCCGGCCGCTTGGGGATCTCCGCGCCGAGACCGGCGAATTCCATGCGCCCGAGAAACACGGTCCAGACGACATCGGCGACGCCATAGGCGGGCGGTACCAACACCGCACGGCCATCGCGCAGCGTCTGCTCGAGCCGGTCCATGAAGCCGATGGCCTCAGTGCGACGCCGCTCCGAAAGCTTCACGACGGCGTCGGGCTCGAAGGCGGCGACGCGCTCGGCAAAGACCTCGGCGCGCGCCTCATAGAGGGAAGCGAGATCGGGATTTCTGGTGGCAAGTGCCAGGAGTTGGCGGCGGGTCGCTTCGAGCCGCTTCGGGATCAAGATCCGCGCCAGCGGATTGCGGGCGAGAATCCCGCCGAAGGTCAATTCCTCGATCGGATAGCCGTAGTGAAGGTCGAGCCAGGTTTTCGTCTCGCCGTCGGGTGTCGAGCCGAGCGCATACTCGGCGATATCACGACTCTGAACGAGGATGCGATCGGCCAGCACCAGTGTCGGCACGGTCATGCCCGGATTGATCCGCACATAGTCCGGCTGCTGCTGGCTCAGCCGGAAATGGATGTCGACGAAGACGCGCTCGTGGGCGATGCCGCCTTCGGCGAGTGCCAGGCGCGCGATCATCGAATAGTAGGACGACGGCGTTTGATAGAGGCGAGGTTTTGCTCCGGAGAGCTTGGCGGACTCTGTCATGACCGATCATCACGGATGAGGGAGCGGCGAACTGTGCAGGATGCAGCCGGCGCCCACAACGGGCCTTGCCGTGCAAGCCCGACGGCTCAGGGGCTCCTTGTGAACCTTTTCGGCATGAGCGTTGTGGGTGTCGTCGCGCTTCTCAGCTATTCGGAGCCGTTACTGCCCGCGATCCACGATTCTCGCCCGAACCGTCGGCTACCGCGTGCTGTTGAGGTCGGCCGCCAGTTGGGCTGTGATCTGGTTGATGGCGTTCAAGAGGTTTGCCCGGATATTGGCTGGCGTGACGGAAGATATGCTGACTCGCAACTTGTTGCTGTAGATGGCATTTCCGATGTCGAGCGGATCCTTGTCGTTCGGCTTGGGGCGGAACTGATTCAGTTCCGGAGATTTGGGGTAGATTCTCGCCGCTGCCTGGAGGACGAGATCGCCGGAAATCAGGCCGTAGCCCACCACGAAGAGCAACACCGAGGTCTCCTTCGACTCGTCGTACAGAATCCTCGCCGCGGACGTGGTGCCGACCGTATCGACAGTGGGGCGAACGACGACTTTGATATTGGAAAGGGCCCCAACCCTTGCCGTCGTTGCCGCCAGCAATTCGGCCTGGAAATCGAAGCCTTGCAGCGCATCGATGATCGGGACTGATTCTGCCTTTACGTTTGCTGTACGGATACCGTCGGCGATGCCGAAAATCACCAGCCCTAACAGGCCGCCGCCGCCGGTGTTCGAAGGGGTAATCCCCACCCGAGGCGTGGATTGCGAGGCTACCACGATGCCGTCGACCGTTCCGAGGGCCGCCTGTTCCGGTTTGGATAGAAATTTGGGGGGTGTCGCACAGGCTCCGAGAGTGAGGACAATTCCAAGAAAAATCAGCGGCCGAAAATACATGCGTTGTCCACCCTGCGAACACTTTTCATTACCTTTGCAAGTATAGCGGCACGTTGCGTTCCTGAGAAAGAAGATTGGCTGAGAATCTTGTTGAACATTCGCCAATTGATTGTCCCCGGGCTTTTTTGCTCTCTGTCGGGACAATCCCCGGACAATCGATGACCAGACCCGCCCGCCCGTGGACTCGGAAGGGCCGCCTACCATGCGTCCTTGCGAAGGCTGCGTGCGTCGCCTTCGCAGAGATCGATGGCGGGAAACAGGATCATGGCGGCGAGGCTTAGCGCGTCGACGGGCCTGCGCCACATTCCCTTGTGGTGCGCGCGATTCAATCCTCGTTATCCAGCCAATCCACCGGAAAGCCTTTGAAACCGCGCTTGCGGGCTTGCGTGTCGAGGCAGAAAGTTTCTCTCAACGAAGCGTGGTGGTCGCATCACGCGGAGAGGGACCGAAAGGTTCCTCGCGGTGGCGAAAGCCGCTGAAGGGTTCTC